>JBCCVL010000067.1:0-28579 GCA_039195375.1 Actinomycetota bacterium | reverse complement strand
GGCGGCCGGCGGGGAAGCGGTGCTCCGCGACTTCGGCGACATCTCCATGTCGCTGCTGGCCACGGTCGACGGCGACGACGTCGAGCCCGTGTACTACACCCCGAGTTTGGTTGTCCGGACGACCACCTGGGCCTTCCAGGCCGGTACCGAGCTCTACGAGCTGACCGACCCGGACGGCAACGTCTACACCATGCAGTCCTACGCCCTGTTCGTTGACCCAACCCTGACGCCGGCGGATCTGCCCACCCTGGGTGACCGCCTCGAGATGCCCGAGGGCTGGTCGTTCAGCACCCGGGTGGCCGAGGAGGACTTCGTGGTGGCGCTCGCCCCCGGTGGTGCCCTGGTCGTGAACGACGAGCTCGGCAACTCCTACCAGCGGAACGGGTAGGACCGATCATGCGACGACCGACCAACCGACACCGCGCCTCCTCTCTCCGGCGTCTGTTCGTGGCGCTCGTCGCCGTCGCCCCCGTCGTCGTCGGCTGCAGTACCCGATGCAGCCGACGACGACGGGGCGAGTGATGTCGCCCATGAGTCCGCCGCCGACGAGGCGACCGAGCCAACGGCCGGGGCTCAGGGGATCGTCTCCCACGTCGTCCCCGTCGGGCCCGAGGCGGTCAGGAACCCGATCGAGGCCACTGCGCCCGACTTCGTCCGGTGGGTCGCCACCGTCCAGGCCGAACGGACGAGCCTCTTCGTCGAGCCCGTGCGATCCTCGGGTCGCTAGCGCGGACCGTCGAGCGGCCTGCGCATCAGGACCCGGGGGAAGCCGTCGAGCACCGACGTGGTGTGACCGGCCACGACGAACTCGGCCGCCTCGAACAGCCCGACGGTCCCCACATAGGCCATGGTCGTGTCGATCCGGTCGCCCCGGTTGTCCAGCGGATAGCCCTCGATCGCCGGTGCGCCGTTCGCCTCGGCGAAGGCAACGGCGCCTCGCAGCAGGTGGTGTGTGATCCCGGTCTTCCGGTGGCCGGGGCGGACCCGCAGGCAGAAGACCGACCAGACGTCGAGGTCGTCGATGTGGGGGATGACGCGACTTCGGGCAAAGGTGGTCTCGGCTCGTGGCGCCACCGCAGCCCAGCCGACGACCTCGTCGCCCTCGTACGCAAGGACACCCGGCGGGCCGTGTTCGACGATCCGGCGCATCCGCTCGCCGCGAGCGGGACCCGCCAGCGCCCGGTTCTCCTTCGACGGGAGCCGGTAGTTCAGGCACCAGCAGACGCTGGCGTCCGGGCGTTTCGGGCCGACCATGGTGCACACGTCCCCGAACTCCGTCGCCGGGCGGACCTCGATCGCCACCACCACGATCGTAGCCACCCGCAGGGTCGGGATCGGCGTCGCGGTCGAGCAGGGCGCCGGCGGGTGATCAGGGCCGGGGGATCGCCCGGTCGGCGACGCGACGAAGCGGGGCATCCCCGGGGAGCGTGCCGAACTCGTGGCCCCAGTCGTGGCCGAGACGGGACCGCACATAGGTGTCGGTCACGTCCTGGTCGCCGTGTTGGACCAGCAGACTGGCGGTCCACGCGACGGCCAGCTGTTCAACGAGTCGACGGGCCTCGACCTCGTCGATGGCCGCCGCCCCGAGTGACGCCTTCGCCGCGTCGAGGTGCTGGTCGACCACGGGGTCGTGCCCGGACCCCCGGTCGAGCTCGTCGGCGAACGCATCGCCGGCGTCGGGTGTGCGGGACAGGGCTCGTAGCACGTCGAGGGCGATGACGTTGCCCGAGCCCTCCCAGATCGAGTTGAGCGGAGCCTCGCGGTACAGACGAGGCAGGTTCGACTCCTCGACGTAGCCGTTGCCGCCGACGCACTCGAGGGCCTCGCGGACGACTGGGGTCGACCGCTTGGTCAGCCAGTACTTGGCCACGGCGGCGCCGATGCGGGCCAGCGCCGCCTCGCCCGGATCGGCCGGCGCTCGCTCGAACGCTCCCGACAGGCGGCCGACCAGGATGGTGGCGGCCTCGGTCTCGATCTCGAGATCGGCGAGGACGTTCTGCATCAGTGGTTTGTCGATCAGGGTCGAACCGAAGGCGGCGCGATGGGCGACGTGCCAGCCGGCCTGGGAGACGGCCTGGCGCATGAGGGCCGTCGCCCAGTTCGTGCAGTCGAGGCGGGTCCCGGCGACCATGTCGATGATCGTCCGCACCCCTCGACCCTCCTCGCCGACCAGCCACGCCGTCGCCTCGACCAGCTCCATCTCGCTCGATGCGTTCGATCGGTTGCCGAGCTTGTCCTTGAGCCGCATCAGGTGCAGACCGTTGGTGCTCCCGTCGGGTAGCAGGCGAGGGACCAGGAAGCACGACAGCCCGCCTGGGGCGTTGGCCAGGGCCAGGAAGGCGTCGCACATGGGGGCCGAGACGAACCACTTGGCGCCGCTCAACCGATAGGTGCCATCGTCGACCGGCGTGGCCCTGGTGGTGTTGGCCCGGACGTCGGAGCCGCCCTGGCGCTCGGTCATCGACATGCCCAACAACACCCCGGCCTTGGTCTGGGGAGCGGCCGGTGTCGGATCGTAGGTTCGCGACGCGACCATCGGGGCCCACACGTCGCGCAGGTCGGGCTGGTGCTCGAGTGCGTAGAGCCCGGCGCCCGTCATCGAGATCGGGCAGCCGTGGCCGACCTCGACCTGGGCGACGAGGAACATGGCGATGTTGCGGGCAACGTAGCCGCCGTCGCCCGGGTGACGCTCATAGTGCCGGCAGTGCAGGCCCTCCGAGACCGACAGCTCCACCAGCGAGTGATACGCCGGGTGGTAGCGGACCTCGTCGATCCGGTCCCCGAAGCGGTTGTGGCTCACGAGTTCCGGCTCGAAACGGTTGGCCTGGGGCCCCCAGTCGACCACCTCGGCGGACCCGACACGGGCGCCGAGCGCCGCCAACCAGTCGAGGTCGGCCCCCGCTCCCTCCCGGCAGGCGAGCCCGGTCAGGACGGGGTCGGTGCTGAAGAGGTTGTAGGGCTCGAGGGGTGGCGGCTGGTTGGCGGTTGATCGGTCGGACATCACGCCTCCGTCAGCTCCCGGCGGCGACTGTCATCGGGTCCCGGGATCCCCTGGCGATTCGCAACGTCTCGGCCAGGAACTCAGCCGCCATCACCGCCCGGAGATCGTGGTCCAGCTCGACGTGGGCCTGGACGAACGCCCCGTCGAGGAGCGCGGTGATCTTCATGGCCCGGATCTTCGTCTCCTCCTGGGTTGCCGCCGTGTCGATCCGCTGCACCAGCTCCCCAACGGCGTCGTAGAAGGAGTGGTAGATGGTGGACCAGCGATCCCGGAGCCGCGGGTTGGCGACGCTCAGCGCAGCGATCGGGAGGTAGATCGTCTGGCCGGTGGCGCCCCACCGCTCGATGAGCTCCCCGATCGTTCGCCTGAGGTCGAGCTCCGGGTTGTCCGACCGCCTGGCTCGCAGGACGCCGAGGTCGGCGGCGGCCTCGGCCAACAGGAGCGCCTCGAGCAGGTCGTCCCTGGTGGCGAAGTAGTACTGGAGGTTGCCGAGCTTGATCCCGCAGCGCTCGGCGATGGTGCGGAGCACGAAGCCGTCGACGCCGCCGGTCACCAACGTCTCCCGGGCAACGGCGAGGATCTCCGCCTCCCGCTCCGTGCCCTTGGTCAGCCGGCCCATCGCCGACACGGTACCACGGTCGGCAAGTTCTTGTCATTGACCTAGATAGGTCGTCGACCTACTGTGCTCGTCAGGGGATGGCGCCGGCAGCGCCTGCAGATCGAGCCGAGGAGTCGTGTGATGGAGCACCACGTGCAGGTGGCGATCCTGAAGGAGCTGATGCAACAGCTCGCCGACGGCAAGAACATCGACGCCGGGGTGCAGGTGCGCATGCCGGTCACCAACTACGTCTGCGCCGACGTCGCCGAGCAGGAGCGAGAGCTCTTCTTCCGCAACCACCCCCAGCTGATCGGACTGTCCGCCGATCTGCCCGAGCCCGGCAGCTACCTGACGATGGACGACTTCGGCATCCCGATCCTGGCCACCCGCGACAAGACCGGCCGGTTCCACGCCTTCCTCAACGCCTGCCGGCACCGATCGGTGAAAGTGGCAACCGAGGAGCGGGGGGTCAAGAACATCTTCACCTGCCCGTTCCACATGTGGAGCTATCGAAACACCGGGGCCCTGATCAACGTGCCGGACGAGGACCACTTCGGCGAGGTCGACCGGGCCTGCCACAGCCTGCTCGAGCTGCCGGCCGTCGAGCGCGACGGCCTGCTGTGGGTCCATCCGGACGTTGACGGTGAGCTCGACATCGACGAGTTGCTCGGCCACGAGTTGGCGGCGGAGTTCGCCTCCTGGGACGTGACCGGCCATCACTACATGGGCCAGTACACGATCGACAAGGCCCTGAACTGGAAGTTCGCCAACGACACCTTCGGCGAGACCTACCACTTCCAGAAGCTGCACAAGGACACGCTCGGGCAGCTCTACATCGGCAACAACCTGCACCTCCACGAGTTCGGACGTCATCACCGGTTCGTGACCGCCAACTTCAACATCAAAGGCCTGCGGGACAAGCCGGAGTCGGAGTGGCGGGTCGACGACGCCACGTTTGTCCTCTATCACCTGTTCCCCAACATCCAGTTCCTGGTCGGCGACCGGACGGCCACGCTCATCCGCATCTACCCGGACCAGGCCGACCCCGGGCGATCGATCACCAGGATCAGCTTCTACTTCACCGACGAGGCGGTCGCCGCAGCTGCGGCGGCCAACACCGCCGGCGACGGTGTCACCGACGTCTACCGCCGCGAGACGAACGAGCGACCATACGGGGTCGAGGCGTCGATGGAGGTTTTCTACAGCACCGTGGAGATGGAGGACTACGAGATGGGGGAGAGCCAGCAGCGGGCGGCCGAGACGGGGCTGTTGAGGGAGATCGTGTTCGGCCGGAACGAGCCGGCGCTGCACCACTTCCACCGCAGCTATCGCGAGGCACTCGGCCAGCCGCCCTACGAGATCGTCGGCTGAGCGTCAGACCATGGAGCTCACCGCCGCCGGCCCGATCCGCGAGATCCACACGGCCGGCATCCCCGACCTGGCCTGGTCGACCGGCCCGATCTCCTACGAGTACCACTTCGGCGGTCGAGGTCTGTTCGACACGATCGTCGCCGGCTCCTGGATGCTCGACGGCAGTCTCTTCGGCGCCGACACCACCACCCTGGCAGTCGAAGGCGCTGAGCTCCTCGGGATGGAGATCGGCATGCCGGGACCGGAGTTCGCCGAGCGCCGGGCGGGGCTCGGGCCGATCTGGAAGCAGCTGATCGACGACGGCGACCTCGACTGGCCGACCGTGAAAGGGGTGCTGGAGCGTTCCGAGAAGGCGAGCTGGCTCAACCCGGCCGTCGACGCCGGCACCTACTACATCCACGCCCTCGCGGTGACCCCCGCCGCCCGCGGCACCGGGGTCGGCTACCGCCTCATCCAGGATGCGATCGAGCGGGCGACGGAGTCCGGGTTCGCCAAGCTCCAGCTCGACGTGCTGTCGGACAACCCGGCCGTCGCGTTCTACGAGGCCGTCGGTCTGGAGCTGCTGGCCGAGACCCGGGCCCCCGAGCCGATGGCCTACGGCATCCCACCCGAATACCGGATGGGCATGGTCCTCTGAGCCCGCGCTCTGAGCTCGGGCTCTGAGCCCGCGCTCTGAGCTGGCGGCCGTGTCGGCGCCGGCCAGCAGAGCCCGGCCGGTGGCTCAGGCGCTCGAACGGATCCGCTCCGGATCGAGGCGGATGACGACAAACGTGTCGGCCGGCGCCTCGGCCCATTGGTCGACCACCTCCCGGTAGCCGGGCACGTCGAGATCCCAGTAGCGGGGGGCGAGCACGTCGACCGCCAGCGCCTTGGCGTCGGCCTCGGTGTCGAGGTGAGCCCGGCCATCAAACGAGACCCACGCAGGCGCCTCGTCGACGTCGTTGGTCACCAGCACCGAGATCCTCGGGTCGTCCTCGATCCGCTTCACCTTGGGTGCCGCGCGCCCCGAGAAGATGCGGACGGTCTCCCCGTCCCAGTCGAACCAGACCGGGACGCCACTGGCGCGCCCGTCGGCCTCGGTGGTCAACAGGATGGCCTGGCGGGTCCGCTCCAAGAAGGCGGACATCTGCTCGGGGGTCATCTGGGCCATGGTCGGTCCTCCGTCAGTCGTCGATTCGTTCGATCAGCAGTGCCATGCCCTGGCCGGCGCCGAGGCACATGGAGATGATGGCGGTCCGGTCGCCCGAGACCTCCAGGTGGCGCATGGCGGTCAGGGCCATGCGCACACCGGTGGCACCCGGCGGGTGACCGATCGAGATCCCGCCGCCGTAGAGGTTGCAGGCCTCGCGGGACACGCCAAGCTCACGCTCGGCATGGAGGTTCACCACGGCGAACGCCTCGTTGATCTCGTAGTAGTCGACGTCGCCGACGGGGAGCCCTCGACGGTCGAGCAGTCGCTGGATCGCCGGCACCGGACCGCAACCCATGATCCTCGGCGGGACACCGACGACCTCCCAGTCGACGATCCGGGCTCGCGGTGACAGCTCCAGCTCTTCGGCCCGGCCCCGTTCGGCGACCACGACGAACGCAGCACCGTCGGTCATGCCGCTCGAGTTGCCCGCAGTGATCCGACCGCCGTCGCGGAACACCGGTCGCAGCCCCGCCAGCTTGTCGAGCGTGGTGGTCGGACGTGGGAACTCGTCGACCTCGAACGATCGCAGCTCCCCCCGGCCGGTCGGCACGGGGATGGGAGCGATCTGCTCGCTCAGGAAGCCACTCTCGATCGCCTTGGCGGCCCGCTGTTGGCTCTCGAGTGCATAGAGGTCCATGTCGAGCCGCTCGTAACCGCCGTCGTCGGTCAGGTTCTCGGCCGTCTCGCCCATCAGGGAGAGGTCGAACGGGTCGCGGTAGGCGTAGTCGATCGTGTCGACGACCTGGCCGGCCCCACGTGTCATGCCCCAGCGGGCCTCGGTGAGCGCATAGGGGGCCCGCGACGAGTTCTCGTAGCCGCCGGCGAGGGCAACGGAGGAGTGGCCGGTCAGGATCTGCTCGGCTGCGCTGACCATGGCCTGGGTGCCGGAGCCGCAGGCCCTCGACACGTTGAGCGCGCACGACGCCTCCGGCATCCCGGCATCGAGCGCGATGACCCGGGCCGAGAAGTAGCCGCCCTGGTCGACGGGCATGACGTTGCCACACACGAGGTGGTCGACCTCGGCCGCATCGAGCGAGAGCGCATCGAGGGTTGCCCGGGCCGCGTGAACGCCGAGGTCGGGGCCGGGGATGTCCTTCAGCGACTTGCCGAAGTCCCCGAACGGGGTTCGCTTGCCGCCGCAGAGGACGACCTCCGGCATGGTGTCTCGACGCATCTCAGCTGCCTCCTGTCGGCTCGCGTTCCGTGTCATCGTCCGTTCGACCGATGTCGATCCCCGCGCATCGCACCAGCAGCGCCTCGGTGGCGGCCCCGAGCGAGATCTCGCCCCGATGGACGGCGGCCCCGAGCTCGCCCAGGGCGTCGCCGGTCAGGCGGCGCTCGACCTCGGTCAGCGCGGCCTGACGCAGCAGCTCGGTGGCACGGCGCTGCGGTCCGGCTCCCGGCTCGCCCCGGGCGCCAACGGCGGCGTCGACGGCGCCGACCAGCTCGTCGATGCCGTGGCGCTCGGTTGCGCTCACCGTCAGCACCGGCGGGAGGCACTCGGTCGAGCGCAATCGCAGCATCGACCGGAGCTGTTCCGCCGTCTGGTCGGCGTGTGGCAGGTCGCCCTTGTTGACCACCAGGACGTCGGCCACCTCGAGGATGCCGGCCTTGATGGCCTGCACGTCGTCGCCGAGGCCCGGGGCGTTGACCACGACCGTGACGTCGGCGAAGCGGCTGATCTCGACCTCCGACTGCCCGGCGCCGACGGCCTCGACCACGATGTCGTCGAAGCCGGCCACGTCGACTGCGTCGAGCATGGCCGGGACCGCCAGCGCGAGACCACCGACGTGGCCCCGCGAGGCGATCGAGCGGACGAACACGCCAGGATCAGGGGTGTGCTGGCCCATGCGGGTGCGGTCGCCGAGGACGGCGCCGCCGCTCAGTGGGCTCGACGGGTCGACGGCCAGCACCGCAACCGACCGCTCACGCCGTCGGAGCGCCTCGACGTAGGCGTTGACCAGCGTCGACTTGCCGACGCCGGGCGGTCCGGTGAAGCCGACCACGGTGGCCGAGCCGACCAGGGCGTGCAGCCGCCGGCGAAGGGCGTCGGCCTCCGGTCCGCCCGTCTCCAGCACCGTCAGGGCCCGGGCCAGCGCCGCCGGATCGCCGGCCTCGAGACGCTCGAAGGCGCCCGGCGCCGTCGCCGTGCCCGGAGTCCCGGCCGTACTCGGCGCCGGCGAGGTCATGCGACGATCAGCGGATCGCCGAAGCCGAGCTCGTCCCGGAGGGCGGCGACGATCTCGCCGTGGGTCACGCCGGCGGCGGCGGCCTCGACGACCCGAGCGTAGACGTTCTCGTCGTCTCGCTCGGCCGCCCGCCTGAGCTCGGCGATCTGGCGGTCGACCTCATCCCGGCTGCGGGCCGCCTTGAACGCGGCGAAGTCGTCGACGAGGCGGCGCATGCGGTCGGGGTCCGGGCGCATCGGCGGAGGCGGGGCGCCGTCGTCCTCGTCCCGGTAGCAGTTGACGCCGACGATCTTCTCCTCGCCGCGGTCGATCCGGTTCTGGGCGGCCAGGGCGGAGCGGCCGATCATCGTCTGGACCAGACCGGACCCCACCGCCTCGTACATGCCGCCGGCGTCGTCGATCGTCTCCATCACCGTCAGGATCTCGGCCTCCATCTGATCGGTCAGCGTCTCGACGTAGTAGGAACCACCGAGCGGGTCGATCACGTCACAGAGGTGGGCCTCCTCCCGGAGGATGTTCTGGGTGGCGACGGCGATCCGGGCGGATGCCTCGGTCGGGCAGGTGATCGCCTCGTCGTAGGCGTCGGTGTGCATCGATTGGAGGCCGCCGAAGATGCCGGCGATGGCCTGGGTGGCGACACGGGCGATGTTGTTGAGTGGCTGCTGGGCGGTGAGGTCGACGCCACTCGTCTGCCCATGGAACTTGAACCGCCGCGACCGGGGATCCTTGGCCCCGAGCCGCTCCCTGGCCACCCGGGCCCAGATCCGGCGACCGGCGCGAAACTTCGCCACCTCCTCGAACAGCGAGATCGAGATGTCGAAGAAGAACGTGAACCTCGGGAGGATCTCGTCCGGGTCCATGCCCCTAGCCAGGCAGTCCTCGGCGTATTGGATCGCCGTCGACAGCGTGAAACCCATCGTCTCGGCCGGGGTCGCCCCGGCCTGCTGCATGTGCTGGCCGACGACGGAGACCGGGTTCCAGTTGGGCACGGCCTGGCGGCAGTACTCGACGTGGTCGACCAGGAGCCGCCGGGAGCCGGGCTGGGACAACCGGTAGAACATGTGGTTGGCGACGTAGTGGGAGATGTAGTCGGACTGGTTGGAGGTCCCGGTGACCCGATCGAAGGGCACGCCGCGACGCTTGGCCACCCCGAGCACGAAGGCCAGCAGGGTGAACGGTGTCGGATCGTTCATCGCCGTGGAGATGTCCCGGAGCGACACCCCGTCGAGGGCCATGTCCATGTGGTCGACGCTGTTGACCACGGTGCCGCAGGTGCCGAGCAGCGGGAACGGGACCTCGTCGCAGTCGACGCCGCGGAAGCCCGAGTTGCACGGCAGGAGCGAGATCGCCGTCGACCCGTTGTCGATCAGGAACCGGATCCGCTCGTTGTAGTCGGCCGGCGTGCCGAGGCCGATGAGCTGGCGCTGCGACCAGGTCCGACCCCGGTACATGGTCGGGTAGATGCCGCGGGTGTAGGGCGCCTCGCCGGGGAACCCGAGCCGGTCGAGGTAGCTCGACCCGTCCCAGTCGTCCGGGCCGTACAGCGGCTTGACCTCGATGCCGGAGCGGTTGCGAATGGTCGTCGGCTCGGCGAGCTGGCTGGTGTAGGCCTGCTCCCAACGGTCCTTCGCGGCGTCGAAGCCGGGCAGGGTCAGCTGCGTGTTCTCGGTCGTGGTCATCAGGCGAAGCCTCCGGTGGCGAGCTTGGCGGTTCGGGCCTCGGCGCCGCAGGCGGCGACCGCGTCGACGATCTCCTCCCGGGACGAACCGGGCCCGAACACCTCTCTCACGCCGGCGTCGAACAGCGGTGGCAGCTCCTGTTCTGGCACGATGCCGCCCACGACGACGGCGACGTGGCCGAGCCCGGCCTCGCCGAGCGCCGTCATGAGGTCAGGAACGATCAGGTGGTCGGTGGCCAGCGACGAGATCCCGATCACATCGACGTCCTCGTGCATGGCGAGGGTCACGACATCGGTGATCTGTTGCCATGGCGGCGTGTAGATCACCTCGTGGCCAGCGTCGCGGAGGAAGGCGGCGACGAGGCGGGAGCCGCGATCGTGGCCGTCGAGCCCGATCTTGGTCACGAGGACCCGGAGCGGTAGCACCTCGGCGGTGTTCGGGTCGATCGGGGAACCCGGGGGTGAGGAGGTCTCGTTCATGGTTGGGTCTCCAGGGGGCGTCGGAGGAGATCGACGATGAAGCGGGCGATGGTGGCCGGCGGCGAACCGCCGTCGCGGTACCAGACCTGCGTGCTGTTGGCGGCGCTCAACAGGAACACCCGCAGCAGCGTCGCGTCGACCGGGGCATCGAGGGCGCTGATGAAGCTGCGCCACTGGGTCTCGTAGGCGTCGCGGCGGGCCGTGATCTCGTCGCTGAGCTCGGGAACGTCGCCTGGGAGCACGGCGACGATCGTGCGGGCGTAGGCGCTCGGATCGAGCACCGCTGCGATATGGCCGGTCAGCGCAGCCTCGAGCCGGGCCCATGGCTCGTCCGGGGCATCGATCAGCGAGTCGTCGATCGACTGCTGGACCCGTCTGATCCCCTCGTCGTAGACCGCGAGCAGCATCTCCGCTTTCGACGAGAAGTGGTAGTACGACGACCCCGACCGCATGCCGATGGCCGACGTGACGTCCCGGATCGTCGTGCGGTGGTAGCCCTGTGAGGCGAAGAGGATCGCCGCCGCGTCGAGCAGCGCCTCGGCCCGATTGTTGACGCGGGTCTTCGGCATCAGGTGCCCCCCACCCGGCGATCGTGACCCTCCCAGTACGGCGTTCGCATCGCCCGCCTGAGGATCTTGCCAACCGGTGACTTCGGCAGCGGCTCGGTGGTGATGACCACAGCGCCCGGCTTCTTGTAGGAACCGAGGCGGTCGGCGCACAGCTGGACGAGCTCGTCCTCGGTGACCGGCGTCGTGCCGTCGACGGTGACGTGGGCACACGGCGTCTCCCCCCAACGGTCGGACGGGATGCCGAACACGGCCGCCTCGATCACCGCCGGGTGGTCGGTGAGGACGTTCTCCAGCTCGGCCGGCCAGATGTTGTAGCCGCCGGAGATCACCATGTCGTCCTTGCGGTCGACGACGTACAGATAGCCGTTGGCGTCGAGGCGACCGATGTCGCCGGTGAGCACGAAACCGTCGTGCATCCGCTCGGCCGTGGCGGCGGGATCGTTCCAGAAACCGTCCATCTGGCCGTCGCACCTGGCGGCGATCTCGCCATCGGTCCCGATCGGGAGCTCGGCCTGGGTCTCGGGGTCGAGGATCTTCAGGTCGGCGAAGGGGAGGGGGAGTCCGGCCGCTCGCAGCGGGGTCGACCCGTCGACGGCCCCGAACCACTGGCTCGGGCCCATGCAGGCGATCGGGAGCGCCTCGGTCTGGCCGTAGAGCTGGTGCAACACGGGCCCGAAGACCTGCCGCCCGAGCAGCGCCGTCTCGTCGGCGATCGGTGCCGCTGCGATCTGGATGACCTTGAGGGCGCTCCACTCGTGCTCAGCGGCGCTCGGCTCCCGGACCAGGGCGTTGAGCATCGTCGGCACGGCGAAGAGGTAGGCGATCCGTTCGGACGCCATCACCTGGAGTGTCTCGGCCGGGTCGAAGTGGTCGAGCAGGACGTTGCAGCCGCCAGACAGGAACACCGGGACGTACAAGTAACCCGAGCCGTGTGAGATCGGACCGACGTGCAGGCAACGATCACCCGGCTCGATCGGCGGAAAGCCATAGGTCCAGTCACGACCGGCGGCGAGCCAGCTGCGGTGGGTGTAGGCGACGCCCTTCGACAGGCCGGTGGTCCCGCCGGTGTGGCGGATGATGTAGTTGTCGTCTGCGTCGACCGGAACCTCGGGGTCGTCGGCCGGGTGGCCGGCCAGCCAGGCCTCGTAGCCGGCGTCCCTGGTCAGGACCGTCTCGAGACCGGCGACGTCATCGGTGATCCGGTCGAGCTCGACGGCGTGCCCCCCGGAGACGATGACGGCCCGGCATCCGGTGTGGGTGAGCATGTGCTCGTGGGCCTGGCGGCTGTTGCGGGGATAGAGCGGCACCCGGACGAGGTTGGCGATGGCGGCGCCGAGGAAGAAGTCGGCCGCCTCGACGCTGTTGTCTTCGAGCACGCCGACCCGGTCACCGGGTTCGAGGCCGAGCGCCAGGAGGGCGTTGGCCATGCGACAGCCACGGGCCCACTGCTCGGCGAACGTCAGGCGGACGGAGCCAGACACGGTGCACTCGGCGTCTGCGTTGAACACCGCCGTCCGCCGCATGAGGTCGGTCACGTTCACGAAGGCTCCCTCCAACTCGTCGGCCCCGTCCTGCCAGTCTTGTCGAAGCAGGCACTCTTAGGCAAGCGATTGTTTGGTTAAGCATCACCGAACGGTGCATCGCGAGCCGCGGGGCGTGACGGTGGCCAGGAACGACGACCAACGCCACGGCTAGTCTCGCCCTGTCGCGACGCAGCCGACGCCGGCCCGTCGCCTCCGGCCGCCCGGTCGGACGAGCACAACGAGCTGAGGTGACGATGGACGCAACCTGGCGCTACCCGACCCAGATCCGGAGTGGTGCCGGGCGCATCGCCGAGATCGCCTACGCCTGTGTCGTTGCCGGGACCACCCGCCCGTTGGTCGTGACCGACCCGGGGTTGGTGGATCTTCCGCCGGTGCGATCGCTCCTCGGTCTGCTCGACGATGCGGGCATCCCGAGCGGGCTCTTCAGCGACCTCCGCCCCAACCCCGTCGGCCGCGACGTCGATGCCGGAACGGAGGTCTTCCGGGCCGGAGGCCACGATGGCGTGATCGCCATCGGCGGCGGCTCGGCGCTCGACATCGGCAAGGTCATCGCGCTGCAGGCCCATCAGACCCGGCCGGTCTGGGACTTCGCCTACGGCGGTGACGACGGGGCGGCCGAGGTCGACGTCTCGCTCGTGGCCCCGGTGGTCGCCGTGCCGACGACTGCGGGAACCGGCAGCGAGGTCGGCCGGGCCGGTGTGGTCATCGACGAGGCCAACCGCCGCAAGATGATCATCTCCCACTCGGCGATGCTGCCGGTCGTCGTGATCGCCGATCCCGAGCTCACGGTCGGGTTGCCCCGGGTGCTCACCGTCGGGACGGGCCTCGACGCACTGGCTCACTCACTCGAGGCGATCTGCTCACCCGACCACCACCCGATGTCGCAGGGGATCGGGATGGAAGGGTGCCGACTCGTGCTCGAGCACCTGCCGACCGCCGTCGATTCGCCGGCCGACCTGACCGCCCGGAGCCACATGCTCACGGCGGCGTCGATGGGAGCCGTGGCCTTCCACAAGGGCCTCGGCGCGATCCACGCCCTCTCGCACCCGGTCGGGGCCCACTTCGACACCCACCACGGCATGACAAACGCAACGTTCATGCCGTACGTGCTGCTGGCCAACCGCCCGGCCATCGAGCCGATCATCGAGCGCCTCGCCGCCTACGCCGGCATCGCCGGCGGGTTCGACGGGTTCGTCGATCACATCGTCGAGCTGCGGGCGTCGCTCGACGTCCCCCACACGCTCGTCGACCTGGGCGCCGACCCGGCTGCCATCGACGTCATCGTCGAGGATGCGGTGCTCGACCCGACCGCTGCGACCAATCCCGTCCCGGTCGACGCCGACTTCGCCGCATCGATCTACGAGGCCGCCTGCACGGGCCGGCTCGGCTGACCCAGGTCGTCGGCACTGTCGGCTCGTCGGGGCGACGGCTACGGTCGTGTCGTGAGCACCAGTGACTCCCACCCGGACTGGGTCGACGAGTTCGGCCTCGTGGGTCCGCTCCCGGCGAGCGACGGCCAGCGCCAGCACCTCGACCCGGACACGCCAACGGGCCCCGAGATAGGGACTCGGCTGCCCGACTTCACGCTGGCCAGCTCGACCGGGCGGACGGTCTCGTTCCACGAGGACCGTGCCGACCGGATCGCCGCCGTCGTGTTCTTCCGCTCGGCGGTGTGGTGACCGCATTGCATGTCGCAGCTGGTCGAGCTGCAGGAGGCCGCACCCCGGCTGGCCGAGGCCGGTATCGCGCTGTACGCCATCTCCTATGACGAACTCGGCGCGCTCGAGGACTTCGCGGCCAACCACGGCATCACCTACGACCTGTTGGCCGACGTCGGATCGCAGGTGATCCGGGACTTCGGGATCCTCAACCACCACGTCACCGACGACCAGGTCCCGTTCCACGGCATCCCGTTCCCCGGCACGTACCTGGTCGACGCCGATGGCATCGTCATCGCCAAGTCCTTCAACGCCGCCGTCCCCCAGCGCATCGGTGCGGACGGGCTGATCGACGCTGCGCTCGGGGAGATCCTGCTTCGCGCCGACGAGCCGTCGGCAGCGCTCACCGGCGACTCCGGTATCGAGTTCTCGATCGCCTATCACGGCGGTGAGGGCGTGATCCGTAGCGGCGCGCTCCGCCAACTCGTGATCCGCGTCGACCTGCCGGAGGGGCTCCACATCTACGACGAACCCGTTCCAGACGGGATGGTGGCGACGACGTTCACGCTGGTCGGCCAGGACGGGATGCGCCAGCTGCCCGTCGAGGCCCCACCGACCAAGGCACTCGACCTCCCCGGCGTCGGCGAGCTGCAGGTCTGGAGCGGACGCGTCGACTTCGTGATGCCGGTCTGGGCGACCGACGAGATCACCAGCCTCGTGCGCCGCGACGCCCCGGACCAGGTCACCATCGAGGTGGAGGTCCGGTACCAGGCGTGCGACGACCAGGCCTGTCGCCTCCCGCAGACCGAGCGGTTGGCGATCGACGTCCCCGTTCGTCCTCATGTCGGTCCCGCCCTCGACACGATGCCGGGGACCGAGACGACCGGGATGGACACGCGCCGGTGGCTCGGCGCCATGGTCGGCCGCGGGCTCGAAGCCGCCACCGACCGCGACGCCGCCAGCGCCTACCTGGCGAAGACCGCAGCCTCGATCGCCGATGGCCCCGGTGGCCCCGAAGCCCGCGACGGCACGCCGTCGCCTCCGCCCGACTGAGCCCGGTCGATCGGTCGCCCTGGCTGGTTCAGAGGATGTACCGATCGCCGGCGGCTCGAATGGTGATGTCGCCGAGCGACACGCCGAGCGGCTGACCGACCGCATGGAGGATCTGGTCGACGATGTGCTGGGGGTCGAGCACGGCGTAGCCGATCGACTCGGGGTCGAGATCGACCTCGTCGACCCGTCCCTCCCGCAGCGCGGCGAACACGGCGCCGTAGTCGCCCGCGTTCTGGCCGAGGATGCCGACGACGGCCTCGGGGTTGATGACCCCCGAGCCGAGTCCGGTTGCGGGCACGCCGGTCGGCTTCACGATCGTGATCTTGATCCGACCCTGCGTCTCGACCCGGAAGGCCTCGGACATGGTGTTGACGGCGGCCTTGGTTGCGCCGTACACCGCGGCCCCGACCACCGGCGCATTGCCGTAGATCGACGAGAGGTTGACGATGTGGCCCTGACCCTGCTCGATCATCTGGTCGTGGACGGCGATCATGCCGTTGAGCACGCCCTTGAGGTTGATGTCGATGCAGCGCGACCAGGCCGCTGCTGCGTCGGCGTGGTCGGCGAGGAACGCAAGAGGCATGGTGCCGGCGTTGTTCACGAGCACGTCGACGGAGCCGAAGGCGCCGGTGGTCCGTTCGACGGCGTCGCCCATCGCCGCCGGATCGACGACGTCGGCGGTCACGGTCAGCAGCGAGTCGCCGGCTGACAGGTCGGCGGCCAGCTCGTCGAGCGCGGGCCCGTCGACGTCGAGCGCTGCGACCTTGGCCCCGGCGGCTATGGCGTCTCGGCACAGGAGCGAGCCGAAGCCACCGGCGGCGCCGGTCACGATCAGCACCTTGTCGGCCAGGTGGGTGGTTGCCATCGGTTTCGGGCCTTTCGGGTCGGGGTCTGTGGTCAGTGTGGTCGGTGCGGTCACCGTGGTCGATGCGATGCGTGCGGGCCGTCCGGGCTGGCGGGGGTCCACGTGGCCCAACGCCGATCCCACCAGATGCCCTCCCGCTCGAGGCGTCGCACGAGTTGGTCGCCGTCGCCCCGAATCCATCGCACGAGCTCCGGTGCGATGCGGGTCACGAGGCACGGCGGTTGGTCGTCGATGACGACGACCGGCGTGTCCAGCCATGCTCCGGCCGCCGGCGACGGCTCGGTGACCTCGTCTGGTTGGAGGCCGAGAACCTCTCGGCGAGTGATCAGCGCGCCGGCGCTCCACCGGTTGGTGTCGGCCATGGCGACCGAGGCTAACCCACGTCGCCCGGCCCGGGTCGACGCCACCGGTCGCATCTCCTGGCGAGGGGTCGCCCACCGCCAGCGGCCCTGCGGGAACAAGCTCCCGTTGCAGCGCAACGACCGAGCCGAACCCGCCGAGCAGCTTCGTCGCCGCGACCAGCTTCCAGGGGTCAGTAGTTGGGGACCTTCTCGTCTCGGGCGGCATGGTCGGCGACGGTGCGGATGCGCTTCTCGCGGGTCGGGGGTCGCTTCGCCGTTGCGATCCACCGCAGGACGTTGCGCCGATACGACGGCGCCGCAGCCGACCACCAGGCCATGGCGTCCCGCTGTGCGAGCGCGAGTAGGAGGTCTTCGGGCTCCTCGAGGCGATCGACCGAGGCGAGCGAGTCCCAGGTTCCCAGCTCCTTGGCCCGATCGATCGCCGCAGTTCCCGCTGGTCGCATGCGGCCGTCGTCGACCAGACGGGTCGCCCGCTCCCGGTACGACGCCGCCCAGGCCTGCTGCCTGCGGGGCGAGATGAGTTGCATGGTGCGATCGTCGTCGAGCGTGTAGCGACGACCGTCGATCCAGCCGTTGGCGATCAACGCGTCGAGGACCTCGTCTCGCGAGACGTAGCGGTCGCGTCGCTTCGCCTTCCATGTCACCAGCAGCACGCTGTCGGCCTGCCCGTTGTTGGCGTCGAGCCAGTCCCACAGCATCCGCGCCGAGGTCACTTCCACCCGTTCGAGATCGTCGATGAGGGGATCGTAGGGCGACGACCAGAGCGGATACTCGACCGGGCGATCGACGCCGTTGCGCGAGACTGTGCGGTCGTGACTGCTGCTGAGTACCTCGCCCGCCCGGATCCACACCTCGACCCCGTTGTCGCTGCGGCCTACGACGATCCGTCCGACGCTCGCTTCGGTCACGAGGCGGTCGGTGCCACGGTCGACGTCCTGGCCGACCTGTCCGGGGGCGGGGTTGCGGTCGAGTTCGCGATCGGCACCGGCCGGATCGCCCTCCCGCTGGCGGCCGCCGGCGTCGGGGTCCTCGGCATCGACTTCTCCGAGCCGATGGTGGCCGAGTTGATGGCCAAGCCTGGTGCGGACCTCGTGTCGGTGACGATCGGAGACATGACGCAGACCCGGGTCTGCTCCGACGCCGCCCTGGTCTATCTGATCTACAACACCGTCACGAACCTGCGGACCCAGCGGGAACAGGTGGCCTGTTTCCGCAACGCAGCCGCACACCTCGCTCCGGGTGGACGGTTCGTCGTCGAGAACCAGGTGCCGAGGCTGCGCCAGCTGCCGCCAGGCGAGACGATCGCCCCGTTCGACGTGTCACCGCACCACCTCGGTTTCGACGAGTACGTCGACCTGGTCGACCAGATATCGGTCTCGCACCACTACCACATCGACGGCGATCGGGTGCGAACGACGTCGCCCGCCTTCCGGTACGTCTGGCCATCCGAGCTCGACCTGATGGCCGAGTTGGCCGGCATGGAGATCGAGTCCCGCTGGGCCGACTGGCATCGCTCGCCGTTCACCGGCGAGTCGCATGCCCACGTCTCGGTGTGGCGGAAGCCCTGAGGCTTCAGGCCGCCCCCGACCTCGATCGACTCGTCCATGCGACCGGTGAGTTCCTGACCGGTGGCTCGACGTCAGGACGCAGGGCCCTCGTTCTCGTCGGCACCCGCCTCCAGCAGGCGAGCCAGCATCGGCATCGCCGCCCCGACGTCGTCGCCGGCGGCGAGGCCACGGCGCATGTCCTTGACCGGCATGCCGGAGAAGGTGATCCGCTTCGGCGGCATCGGCCAGTTCTCCGACACGAAGCTCCTGCCCGTCGACCGGTTCAGGAACTCCATGAACGTGTCGAGCGACATGCCCTGGGCGGCCACCATCTCCCGGACCTCCATGATGAGACCGAAGGTCCCGATCGAGATGGCGTTGTTGCCGAGCTTCATGACCTGGCCGGTGCCGACCGGCCCGCAGTGCGAGACCGTGCCCATCGGCTCGAGGACGGGGCGGCATCGTTCGACGTCGGCCTCGTCACCGCCGATCATCAGGGTCAGGGTGCCGTCGACGGCGCCCTTGACCATGCCGCTGACGGGGCAGTCCAGGACGGTGATGCCCGACGTCGTCGCCTCGGCCGCCAACTCCTTGCAGTAGGTCGGCGACACGGTGCTCATGACGAGGACGACGCCTCCGGGGGACATGGCGGCCATGGCGCCATCCGGCCCTCGTAGGACCCGGTCGTTCTGGTCCTCGTCCCAGACGACGGTCATCAACACGTCGGCCTCGGCGCCGACGGCGGTCGGGTCGGCCACCTCCCGCAGCCCCTCGGCGGCGAGGCGCTCGATCGGTTCGCGGTTCCGGTTGGCGCAGCTGACGACGTCGATACCGGCGGCGAGCAGGTTGGCGGCCATCGGCTCGCCCATCGCCCCGAGTCCGATGAAGCCGACGGTCGTCTGATCGGTGGTTGGCATGGAGGTCTCCAGTCGTTCGGGATGGGTCAGGGGACGGGGGAGTGGGCGGCGAGGAAGATGCGGACGGCCTCTCGGGTCAGCGCGTCGCGTTCGGGCTTCGGGGTGATCGGTTGCCCGGCCACCAGCACGGGGTAGAACAGGGCGCCCTTGGTGAGGGCGGCGAACACTGCCGAGGCCGTCGCCGGTGAGTCGACGGAGAGGACGCCGGCGGCGTCGAGGTCGGTCAGCCATCGCTCCATGGCGCCGACGTCGAACCCGGCCAGGAGGTTCTTGGCCCAGTCCGGCCTGCGGATGGCCTCGGCCGAGGCGGCTCGCATGAGTCCGATGATGTCGTCCGACAGGAGCCAGTCGAGTCGGTCCGATGCCAGGGCGAACAGGGCCTCGCCCACCTCGTCGACGGTCTCGACCATGGCCATCACGCCACCGTTCGACGTCGCGATCACGTCGCCGATCAGCGTCTCGAACAGGGCCTCCTTCGAGCCGAAGTGGGCGTAGATCGTCGGTTTCGTGACGCCGGCCTCGGCCGCCAGCTCGTCCATCGAGACTCCGGCGAAACCGTCGGCGCCGAACCGTCGGCTCGCAGCGCGGAGGATCGCGGCCCGGGTGCGGCCGGCCCGTGGCGACGTGAGCGGGGCGATCGCCTTGGCCTTCACTACCTTTACTCTACGGTGCAGTTAACTTCTGCGCTTGCCGGTCGACATCGAACCGTCGGCGGTCGCTCTGGTCGAGTGCCCCGCCCGCTGCGTACCATGACCGCTCGATGTCGCTGTCGTCGCCCACCGTCGCCCCGACGCCGGTGCCTCCCGGCGGCGACTGCGCATGACGGCCGGTGAGCATGGCCCGGCCCTGGCACGGCCGTCGCACCTGCTGACCCCGGAATTCCTGGCCCTCACGGCCCTGTCGAGCCTGTACTTCGCCGGGACCGGTGTGCTCAACGCGCTCATGCCGATCTTCGTCGTCGACGACATCGGCGGGACCGAAGCGACGGCCGGGTTCGTGATGGGGGTGTTGGCCCTGTCGGCGCTGGTGAGCCGGCCGTTCTTCGGTCGGCTCGCCGACCGCCACGGAGCGCGGCGGATCCTGATCATCGGGGCGCTGATCTCGGCCTCGTCGATGGTGCTCCTGCTCGTCCTCCCGCCATCGGTGCCGGCCGCCGTTGCCTCACGTCTCCTCCTCGGGACGGGCGGGGCCGCCGTGTTCACGGGTTCGGCGGTTCGCTCGTTGGAATTGGCTCCCGTCGGCCGACAGTCGCAGGCGACGAGCCTCATCCTGGTCTCCATCCACGTCGGCCTCGGCCTCGGGCCGGTCGCCGGACTGCGGATCCTCGATGGCTACGGATTCCCGCAGGTCTGGGCCACCGTCGGCATCCTGTCGCTCGTGAGCTCGGGTGTCGCCCTGCTCCTGACAGCGACGCCGCAGACGGTCGACCGTGCGCCGGCGGCGTTGATCAGTCGGGGCGCACTGCTCCCCGGGGTCGTCACGCTGTTCGGCGTCTTCGCCTTCAACGGGTTCATGACCTTCGCCTCCCTGTACGGCCGGGAGGTCGGTGTGACCGACATCGGATTCATCTTCCTGGTGCTGTCGGGAACGATCGTGGCCGTTCGCCTCGTGGCCGGCGGTGCGCCCGACCGGGTCGGTCCGATCGTTGCCGGATCGGGTGCGCTCGTCGTCACGATCGTCGCTGCGCTGGTGGTGGCGTTCTGGGCCACGCCGACGGGTCTGTTCGTCGGCGCCATCCTGTTGGCGCTCGGCCTGTCGCTGCAGTCGCCGTCGTTCATCCCGCTCGCCGTCGCCGGGGTCGCGGATCACGAGCGGGGTGCGGCCATGGCCACGTTCACCGGGTTCTACGACATCGCCAACGCGCTGGTCGGACCGCTCCTCGGGTTGATCGTGGCCGGCGCCGGCTACCGCGCCGCCTTCAGCTTCAGCGCGGCGATGGCACTGACGGCGCTCGTGCTGCTCACGACCGTCCTGGCCCCGAGGTGGCGGGAGACCGCCATGATTGGCTGAGTCGCTCGACTGCGGTCGCGGGCATGACGTGTCGCCAGGCGGGGCCATAGGTCAGGCTTATCTCAGGTGTCTGGAGAGCCTTCCACACGCACCTCGGGCGTGCGTATGATTGGTGCCGATGGCCACCCTCGCTGACGATCCCGGGGTCGACGCTGGCCCGGAGCCCCCGCCGACTGGTTCGCTCGGCGAACTCCTGACACCGGTCAGGACGACGCTTGGGATCGGGGTCGCCCTCGCCGTCGTCTCGGCGTTGCTCGAGTTCGTCCCGTACATCGCCGTCGTCGAGATCGGTCGGCGGTTGCTCGACGACGATCCCGGGTCGGTGTTGGCCTGGGCCATCGTTGCGATCGCCGGCGGCCTGCTCAGCTTTCTGCTCGGTTGGACCGCCGTGGCCGTCTGCCACCGGGCCGACGCCCACTTCCGCTTCACGACCCGCCGAGACGTGGCTCGTCACATCGGCGTCGTCCCCATTGGCTGGTTCCTCACCGGTGGCTCCGGACGTGTCGAGAAGGCGGTCTCCGACGATGTGAAGTCGGTGCACACCCTGGTCGCCCACGTGGTCCCCGATTTGACGACGACGGCGTTGGCCCCGCTGGTCGCCATCGCCTATCTGGTCGTCGTCGACTGGCGATTCGCACTGTTGCTCCTCGGCTACATCGTCGTGGTGGCCGGGATCGGCATGTCACGGACCCAGCGGGCGATGGAGACCTACGGGCCGGCGGTCGACGACGCGCAGCAGACGATCGCCGCCTCGACGGTCGAGCTGGTCGACGGGATCGCAGTGGTCAAGGCCTTCGGGACGGGGCGCGCCTTCGACCGGTTCGTCGATGCCATCGACGAGCTGGCCGACACCACCACCCGCTGGACCCGCGCCCTCGGGCGCCCGATGAACTTCATGTTGTCCGCCCTCGCCCCCGGGACGATGGTGGTGGTCATCGCAGCCATGGGCCTGGCGCAGCTCGAACGGAATTGGATCGACGTCGGGGACCTGGTCGCGTTCCTCGCCGTCGGGGTCGGCCTGCCGGTCTCGTTCACCAAGTTGGCCCGCTTCAGCTACCCCGTGGCCGAGGCCCGCGAGGCGACGACCCGGATCCTGGCGCTCCTGGCCCAGGAGCCGCTGCCGGTGTCGCCGGAGCCCAAGACCCCGCTCGATGCGAGCATCGAGTTCGACGCCGTCACGTTCGGCTACGAACCGGGCCAACCCGTCGTCAACGACGTCTCGCTGCGGCTCGAACCGGGGACGGTGACGGCGCTCGTCGGCCCGTCCGGCTCGGGCAAGTCGACCCTGGCTGCGCTGGTGGCCCGATTCTTCGACACCGATGACGGCCGGGTCCTCGTCGGTGGCGTCGACGTTCGCAACATCGAGTCGAGTGTGCTGCTCGGGCAGCTGTCGATCGTGTTCCAGGACGTGGTGCTCGTCCGTGGCACGATCGCCGACAACATCAGGCTGGCGGTACCGGACGCCGACGACGCCGATGTCGAGGCGGCCGCTCGCTCGGCCTCGATCCACGACGAGATCGCATCGCTCCCCAACGGTTACGAGACGGTCATCGGCGGGGTCGACGGCGCCAACCTGTCACACGGTCAACGACAGCGGATCACGATCGCCCGGGCGATCCTGTCCGATGCCCCGATCGTGCTGCTCGACGAGGCGACCGCCCACGCCGATCCGGACAGCGAGGCCCATGTCGGCGCCGCCCTCTCGGAGCTGCTCGTCGACCGGACGGTGCTCGTCGTCGCCCATCGCCTGCACACGGTCAGAGGGGCCGACCAGATCGCGGTGCTCGATGCCGGTCGACTCGTCGCCGTCGGCACCCACGACGAGCTGATCGACGCCGGAGGGCTCTACGCCGACCTGTGGCAGGCCGATCGGGGCCTGCGATGAGGCAGCTCATCGACCGGGTCGACCGGCTGCTCGGCGGTTCGAGTGGCCTGCGGCTGCAGGTACTCGGCTACGCCATCGCCGGCATCCTCCAGGGGGCCGCGTACGCCGCCATCGTGCCGATCCTGCGGGCCGTCGTCGACGACGACCTCGGCCGGGCGTGGTGGTGGCTCGGCGCGGGGGCCCTCGCGGTCCTCGGGCACGGCGTGGCCATCTGGATCACCACCGGCCGGGCATTCGAGATGACCAGCGGACAGGTGACCGGCGGCCTGATCCGTCGCATCGGCGAACAGGTCGTCGCCCTGCCCCTCGGGTGGTTCCACGGGCGCCGCACCGCCGACGTGTCTGTCCTCATCAAGAAGGCGATGGTCGATGTCGGGAACCTGGCATCGCTGGTCATCCAGCAGGTCGTCGTCTCGGTCTCGACGCTGGTGACGGTGCTCGTGGTCATCGCGTTCGTCGAGCCCCTGATCGCGCTCGTCTTCGTCGCCATCGTGCCCGTGGCGGCGTTCCTCTTCGGCCGGATCCGCCGGGCGACGGCCCAGCACACCGAGGGGGGCCAGGAAGTCACGGCCCGCCTGTTGGAATACGCCAATGCCCAACGCGTCCTGCGGGCATCGCAGCGGACCGATGCGGGCTGGGACCCGCTGATGGACGTGCTGGAGGACGACAGCCGCGAGTTCGTCGAGCGACTCGACCGCGAGCAGCGTCCCCAGAGCGTCTTCTTCGGCGTGGCCAGTCTGGCCTTCGTCGCTGCCATCCTCCTCCTGGCCACTCGCTCCCAGGACGGTCTGGCCGCCGCCGATGCGATCGCGCTCGGGATCCTGACGGTCCGCTCGGTCGAGCCGCTGATGATCCTCGCCGGCTACGCCAGCGGGGTCGGACTCGGCGACCTGGCGGCAACCGAGATCGCCGAGGTGCTGGACGTGTCGCCGCTGCCGGTCGCTGAGCCGCGGCAACGACCGGACCGGGACCATCCGGAGGCGTTGCGCTTCGACGGCGTCCACTTCGCCTACGGCGAGGAGCCGGTGATCCGGGATCTGTCGCTCGTGGTCCCGACGGGCTCGGTGACCGCAATCGTCGGACCGTCCGGGTCGGGCAAGACGACACTGACGCGCCTCGCCGCACGCTTCTACGACACCGATCGCGGCACCATCACGGTCGGCGGGGCGGACATCCGACGCATCGCACCAGAGGAGCTCATGGCCCACCTGTCGATGGTGTTGCAGGACGTGTACCTGTTCGACGCCACCATCGCCGACAACGTGCGGCTCGCCCGCCCCGACGCATCGCAGGCGGAGCTGGACCGGGCGGCCGGCATGGCGAGGCTGGCCGACGTCATCAGTCGGCTGCCGAACGGCTGGGACACGCGGGTCGGGGAGGGCGGCTCGCTGCTCTCCTCGGGCGAGCGGGCCCGGGTCGGCATCGCTCGGGCGCTGCTGAAGGATGCGCCGATCCTGCTGCTCGACGAGGCGACCGCCGCCATCGACACGATCAACGAGGCGGCGATGACCGATGCCATCGAGGCGCTCGCCGGCCGCTCCACGATCTTTGTGATCGCACACCGACTCTCCACCATCGTCGACGCCGACCAGATCGCGGTCATCGTCGACGGCGCCATCGAGCAGCTCGGGACCCACGAGGAGCTGCTCGCCGCCGGTGGCACCTACGCCGGATTCTGGGCCGAACGGCAGCGGTCGGCCGGGTGGCACATCGCCCGAGCCCCGGCCGAGGAGGTCGGGCGCAGCTCGCCCGGTCGGTGACGACCGAGGCCCGGGTCGGCGGGACGTAGCAGCTGGCGAGGCTCGGCTCCCTCAGCGGCCTGGCCAGGCCGATGTTCCGCCGGACCGTCGCCAACATCGTCGACGACCGGGCCCTGCGCCATCTGAGCGCGCCGAGCTCCACCTGCGAGAGCCGCTCCCCGGCCTGGGGTAGGGTCCGCGCATGCAGTTCTGACGCTGAGCAACGGCTACCTGGTCGAGGCCGACCACCCGGCCCACGTCGTCTATCCCTCGAACGAGTGCGTGAACGCACTGGTCGACGCCGCCCTCATCGACGTCGAGTTCCCCGACGCGACGAGCACCGTCTGCCCGGCCTCGCCGCTCGACGGCGAGACCGAGGACCTCCCGACGACCGAAGACGAGCTGGCCGAACTGCTGTTCTTCGTGTGCCTGGCCAGCGCCGCCGACGGCACCGACCAGGCTGCGCTCGAGACCGCCTGTGCCGAGGTCGTCGACCGGATCCAGGACGAGTACGCCTTCGACGACGTCCTCGCCGCCCTCCAGGGTGAAGACGACGTGACCGCCGAAGGCCTGGCCGACGTGCTCGACGCCGTGTTCGCCAAAAAGGACATCATCCCATCCGAGTGAGTCCCGTGATCGACCGTCCATCCGCTCGGATCCTCGGCGGCGGACCGCGTCGATCGGCCGGTCTCCACTCGGCTGCGGGCGGTGGCTACGCTCCTGGCGTGCCAATCGCAAACGTCAACGGACAGTCCATCAACTACGCCGACTCCGGGGGGACCGGACCGGCGGTCCTGTTCAGCCACGGGTTCCTGATGGACCACACGATGTTCGACCAGCAGGTCGAGGCCTTGGCCGACGACTACCGGTGCGTCGCCTGGGACGAACGGGGGTTCGGGGCCACGCCGGCGACGGGACCGTTCAGCTACTGGGACTCGGCCGACGACGCCGTCGCCCTGCTCGACCACCTCGGCGTCGATCGAGCCGTGTTCGTCGGCATGAGTCAGGGCGGCTTCCTGTCGCTCCGGGCGGCGCTCGCCCACCCGGACCGGGTGCGGGCCCTTGCGCTGATCGACAGCCAGGCCGGTGTCGACGATGCCGAAACGCTCGAGGGATATCGGGGCATGATCTCCCACTGGCTGTCCGATGAGCCGCTCGGCGACGTCGGCCAGTACGTGGCCAGTCTGATCATCGGCGAGCCCGAGCTGTCGTCGCAATGGATCGAGATCTGGGAGACCCGACGTGATCCCCAGATCGAGTTCGCAGCCGGTGCGCTGCTCGATCGCGACGACGTGACCGACCGCCTCGGTGAGATCGCATGTCCGGTTCTGAGCATCCACGGCGGCGACGACCAGGCCATCACGGTCGACCGGGCCGAAGCGCTGCAGAAGGCGGTGCCCGACCCTCGCGGCCTCGTCGTCGTCCCCGGCGCCGCCCACGCCCCGAACATGACCGACCCCGACATCGTCAACCCGGCGCTGTTCGACTTCCTCGGGTCGGTGTAGGCCGGGTCACGGGCCGACCATGCCGGCGCAACGGGCGTGACGACCCGACGTCGGCCCATCGATCCGGTGTCAACCCGTCGACGCATCTCCCTCCAGGTGGGCGTCGCCGCGGTAGCTGTAGTCGGCTCGTCGGTCTCCGACATCAGCGATCCGATCACGTCGAGCACCTCGCGCAGGGTCGGGTCGGCGACCGGACGACCGACCGCCAACACCTCGGCGTTGACGGCGCCAACACGACGGGCGTCGGTCGGCACGAGGGCGAGGAGGGTCTCGATCCGTTGCCCGTGACCATCGTCGGTGGCGGCGTTCTCCGCTGCGCTGGTCGGCGGCGACGTCGCATCGGGGGCACCCGTTCATCGTCGACCCGGGGGCGCGGTCAGCTGCGGCGCAGGTGGTCGAGCCGGCTGGCCGCACGGCGCACCCGGTCGGGATCGGCCACCATCAGCTCGACCACCATCGCCTCGACCACGGCGATGGCCGGGGCCAGCGAGGCCAGGGTGGTGGCCGCCCCTCGTCCGACGGGCACCACGATCGGCTGGCCCTCGGTCGACGGGGGCTCGCTGCCGATCACGATCAGCGGGCACCCGACGTGGGCGGCACAGCGCTGGAACGCCCCGAGCTGAGGGTGGCTGTCGGCGAACGAGAACAGGACAAGCGCATCGTCGCGGCCGACGGCGACGAGCCGGTCGGCGAGCGGTCTCCCGGTGGCACCGGTGGCCGTCGCCGCGATGCCACAGCGGCCGAGCAGGGTGGCCCCCGTCATCGCCACCCCTTCCGCTGGGCCGATGCCACCGATGATGACGTGCATCGCATCGTCGAGGGCCTCCACCGCAGCCGCCAGGTGGGGCACTGCCCGGGGACCGCTGCGCTCAACCGCTCGGGCGACCTCGGCGATCCGCCTGGCCGCCGGTGACGGGTCCGAGGCACCGCCACCGCCGTCGCCCGAGGCCTCGGCGATCGTGGCGTCGGTCCTCGCCGCCCAGTCGCCACCGACCGTGACTTGCTTGAGCTCGTCGAAGCCGCGGTGGCCGAGCAACCGGGCCGCCCGGATGACCGTGGCATCGCTGACCTGCGCCCGTGCGGCGACATCGAGGGCCGACATCACCGCGACCCGGGGTCCGAGCTCGTCCAGCACCTCAAGGACCCGCCGGACGGCGGGTGGGTGGCGCCCGGTGTCGTTGTCGGCGCCGGGGGTCGTGCTCATATCGGCCTGGTCGGTCGAGGCCGGCCCGTCATCCGTCGGCCCTCGTCGGTCGGAGGAGCCGATGATCGGCGGTGAACAGTCGGGCGGCGAGCCCGAGGGCCATCACGGTGGTCGTGATCGTGACCGAACCCATCACGAGGAACATGACGGCGGCCTGGACGAGCACGGCATCCGACGCGTCGACCCCGGCCAGGATCAGGCCGACCATGGCCCCCGGGAGGAAGATGATGCCGACGGACTTCGTCGTCTCGATCCGGGGAATGAGCGCCTGGGTGAGGCTGCGGCGGACGTGGGGGGCGAAGGCGGCCGAGCCGGGCAACCCGAGGGCAAGGCGGGCCTCGATCTCGTCGTGGTGCTCGTCGACCTCGGCCAGGATCCGCTTGCAGACCAGCACCGTCGCGCCGAGCGAGTTGCCGACCATCATGCCAGCGAGCGGGACCAGCGCCCGCCCCTCGAGCTCGAACACCTGCAGCCCGAACAGCACGGCGATGCTGGCCGCCGTCGCCACCGCGAAGGCGATCGCTGCGAGCCCGGTCACCCGGAACTCGCTCCCGACTCGGCGTTGGGTCGTCGTTGCTGCGAAGCCGATCATGATGACGATCCACACCCACGACAGGATCAGCGGATCGTCGTCGTCGACCACGAGATGGAGAGCGGCGCCGACGAGGGCCAGCTGGCCGGCGGCCCGGAGGCAGGCGACCACGATGTCCCGACCGAGGCCGAGGCGCCACCAGGCCGAGACGAGCAAGGTCGAACCGACCAGGATGCCCGAGAGCGCCAGGCCGAGCGGGGTGATCGGGCCCTCCATCAGCGGTCCTCGACGGCGTGGCGGACCTCGGGGAGGTGGTGGTCACGCAGCCGGTCGATCGGACCGGAGGCGAGCACCCGTCCCCGCTCCAACACGACGACGGTGTCGGCCAGCCGGTGGGTCTGCCCCGGGTCGTGGGAGACCCACACCCAGCCGACCCCCGCCGTGGTGGCCAGGCGCCTGGCCAGATCCTCGACCTGGATCGTCGCCTCGGTGTCGAGCGACGCCGTCGGCTCGTCGGCCAGGATGACCTCGGGGCCGGTGGCCAGTGTCCTGGCCATACAGAGGCGCTGGGCCTCACCGCCGGACAGTGTGGTCGCGTCCTGGCCGGGGCGGAGCGAGAGCCCGACGCGATCGAGCAGCTCGGCGGCGTCGTCATCGGTCAGCGACGGATCGGCGACGCG
>JBCCVL010000066.1:0-28825 GCA_039195375.1 Actinomycetota bacterium | reverse complement strand
TACGGCCGCGGCTTCCAGTTCGTCGCCACCCTCGACGAGTCCGCCGATCCGGCGGGCGGCCAGACCGCGGCCACCCTGCTGATCGCCGATGCCGCCGGCCGTGGCACCGTCGACGGTCGTCGATCGATGCTCGACGGGCTGGTCGCCGCCGCAGGCGGTCGGACGCTGCCCGGGCGGGAGGACGTGGTGCTCGCCGCGTTCGACGATCCGGCCGCAGCGGTACGGACCGCCGTCGCCGTCGGCGATGAGTCCATCGACGGCGTCGACGGGGCGGACCGAGAGCTCGGCGACGATGACGTCGGCGCCGGCCGACGGTCGGGCCTCCGAGTTGCGCTGCACCACGACCGGCTCCCAGCCGACGACGACCTACCGACCAGCTCGGCCCTGTGTGTCGCCGAAGCGGTGCTGGCCGCCACCAACCCCGGCCAGATCGTGGCAACCGTCGAGGTCGTCGACGCCTGCGGTGCGGCGATGCCCGAGGGTGTCGACGCCCAGATCGCCGGTGCGTTCGCCCTGCCGGGGGTCGGGCCGAACGTGCCGCTCGCCCGGGTGGTGGCCGCCGACGGGCATGCGACGATGGCCGAGCCTCAGCCCCTCCGGGCCGAACGGGGCACGTCGACGAACGTCCCACCCCAGCGGACATGGCTGGTCGGGCGCGAACGCGAGCTCGACGAGGTCGTCGACCGACTCGGCTCGACCGACCTGGTCACGATCGTCGGTCCCGGTGGGGCCGGCAAGACCACCCTCGCCGTCGAGGTCGCCAGGCGCTCGACGAGACGCTTCACCGGTGGGGTCTGGCTGTGTGAGCTGGCCAGCGTGCCCACCGGTTCGGTGGCCTCGGCGCTCCTCGACGCGATCGACCAGAACGCCGGGAGCGGGCAGGCGACGATCGACGGCATCGTCGAGCGCCTGGGCTCGGCGCCGACCCTCCTGGTCCTGGACAACTGCGAGCACGTCATCGACGAGGTCGCCGTCCTCGTCCCCGACCTGCTGGCGGCCTCGTCGACCGTGACCGTCCTGGCCACCAGCCGGGAGCCCCTCGACGTCCGACCGGAGCAGACGGTCAGGATCGACGGGCTGGCCCACGACGCCGTCGACGGCGGCGCGGTCGAGCTGTTCGCCCGACGCCTGGCCGACGTCGCCCCGCTCGACCGCAGTCCGGACGCACGCTCGACCATGCGACGGATCGTCGAGCGACTCGACGGGTTGCCGCTGGCCATCGAGCTGGCTGCGCCCCGGGTTGCGTCGCTGACGCTGACCGAGTTGCTCGCCTCGCTCGACGACCAGCTGGCCATCTTGACCTCGCGGACCGGCGACGGCCGGCAGTCGGCGATGGAGGACACGATCGCCTGGTCGTTCGGCCTGCTCGACGACGAGGAGCGGCGGCTGGTGACCGAGCTGACGGTGTTCGCCGGACCCTTCACCCTCGAAGCGGCCAGTGCGGTCAGCACGATCGACTCGCCGTACCTCGTCGTCCATCGGCTGGTCGAGCGGTCGATGGTGACCCGGGTCGAGAGCCGATTCGGGTCCCGGTTCCGACTCCTCGAACCGATCCGGCAGTTCGCCGAGCGTCAGCTCGAACCCGAGATCGAGCCGGAGCTCCGCCACGCCCACGCCGAGTACTTCGCCGCCCGGGCCGGGCAGCTCGGCGCCGATCTGTGGTCCTCGTCCGAGCCGGCGGCGGCCGCGGCGCTGACCGACGAGTGGCAGGATCTCGGCCGAGCGTTGCGGTGGGGGCGGGACCAGCGGCGGGCCGACGTCGCCGTCGACCCGCTCGTCGCCCTCGACGTGCACCTGCTGTGGCAGCTGCGGATGGAGGGGTTCGGCTGGCTGGTCGAGGCCGCGTCGGTGTTCGATCACCTAGGCGCTCGGGCCGAGGCGCTGCTGACCCTCGCCGCCTGGAGCCGGGGCGACCTGGATGAGGCCGAGGAGCGGTCGGGCCGTCTCGCCGGCGACAAGCCACCGGCGTCGCTCTCGGTCGCCCGCTTCGGGCTGGCGCTGGCCCGAGACGACTTCGCCGCCGCCGCCGAGGCGGCTCGGGACATCGAGCATGCGGTCGGCGAGGCCGGCCAGAGCTCCCGGCTCCTGACCGCCTCCAACTACGAGCTGGCGGCCGTGCTCCTGGCCGACCCGGCGAGCCGACAGGTCGACGAGCTCATCGAGGAGGTCGACGACCTGGTCGAGCTCGGGCAGTGGCCGACCGGTCGGGCCATGACCCTCGGCAGCCACCTCCTCCGCTGCGTCAGGACCGGCGAGGTCGAGCACATGCCCCGCTTCCGGTCCGAGCTCGAGCGGGCCTGCGCCGAGGGGGCGGCGCCGTACTTCGCCTACATCGCCACCGGCCTGGCCGACCCGTCGAGCGACCAGGCCGATCCCCAGTCCGACCTCGACCTGGCCGTGCGCTCGCTCCGGTCGCTCCAGGACGCCGACGACCACGTCCAGCTCCCGGCGATCACCCGTGGGGTCGTCATCGCCCTGGCCGGGGTCGGACACATCGAGGCCGCGGCGACGCTGGCCGGCTACGTCGCCGGCATACGCGGCGTCGGTGCCGGCGGCCACTTCAGCCCGGGCTACGACGACGTGCTCGACACCATCGCCGGCGAGCTGGGCGACGATCGCTTCGCTGCCCTCGGTCGCCGCGGCGGTCGGCTCGACCTCGCCGGTGCGCTCCGTCTCGTCGATGCCCTCGACCGACCGGGCAGCAACGGCACGTCGAGCCGTTGAACCCGGCCGCGTCCCTGCGGTCGGGCGCCGTCAGGCCTGTCCGCTCCACTCGAGGAGGCGGCCGGTCAGGTCGTCCTGGAGCCCGACGGCGGTTGCGACCGACAGCACGGCCAGGAGCAGCCCGCCGGCCACGGCCCAGACCGGTTCCAGCCGTTCGAGGATCCCGTCTGGGGTCAGGTGGTGCAGCGCGGCGAGCAGCCCGAGCGGGGCCAGGACGCCGACGAGGTGCAGTGCGAGCCAACCGAGGCCGCCGAAACCCTCTGCCGGCAACGTGTCGAGGAGCCGCCCGAGCTCGGGTCCGATGCAGGGCCGCCACAGCTCGGCGGTCGCCCCGCCGGCGAGCAACCCCGCCGGGAGCGCAGCCAGATCGAGGCGGCTGATCAGCGGGACGAGCAGCAGGATCGTGGCCAGCATCAGTGCTCCGGCGACGAGCAGCGCCGGGTGGTCGCCCCCGCGCTCGCTGAACCGCAGCCACGACATGGCCAGCACTCCGGTGGTGTAGGCGGCGATGGCGGGAACGGCGGCGGCCCTGGCGGTCAGCCCGACCGCGGCCCCGGGGACCAGGAGGATCAGCGAGCACGGCAACACGGCCGACTCGAATCCCTCGGCCAACAGCTGCCACGGCGACATGCCCCGATCGTAGGGGCCACCACCAACCGGTTGGTGACGCCAAGGCCCTGGCCCGGCGACCGGCTCAGGTCGCGATGTCTCGCCGGTTCAGACCCCAGATCGCCACCGCAACCAGCCCTCCGGTCACCATCACGAACAGCAGCACGGCCACCACGTCGAGTCCGTTGGCCAGCGGGTTCGGGTCCTGGAGCCAGTGGAAGGGTGTCAGCTCGGCCAACCAGGCGAGGTCGTCGACCAGTGGGGCAAGGCCATGGATGAAGAACAGGGCCGCGGTGGCGCCGGCCGACACCCCGATCGTCAGCCCCCGGTTGCCGGTTGCCGACCCGAGGGCCAGGGCGAGGGCGCAGAACAGCAGGGCGAACAGGCCGAGGGTGATGTTGGCTGCGAACACCCCGGAGAGGCTGAACCCGAGGTCGACGACGGGGTCGAGGACCAGCAGGGTGACGAAGAGGGCGACGACGACCAGCCCGATCAACACCGCGGCGGCGGCGAATTTCTCGACCACGATCTGGGTCCGGGTCACCGGTTGCGACAGCAGCAGATCGAGGGTGCCCCGGTCCTCCTCGCCTGCGATGGCCGCCGTGCCGAGCGTGATCCCGAGCACGGCCAGGATCACCGGTCCGATCCCGGCGTAGAGGCGGCTGTTGACCAGTCCGGTCGCCGTGACCAGCGAGGCTGCGTCCTCGATGCCGAACACGCTCAGCAGCTCGGACGGGAACGCCTCGAACAGGTCCTCGAAGGCCTCGGCGTCGTCGCGGACCGACGGGTAGAACGCCACCGTGACCCCGGCCAGGGCGACCATGCCGGCCACCCACCACACGGTCGACCGCCGCCGCTCCCAGATCGACTTGGCGAAGATGCTCCCGAGCATCACGACCGCCGCACCTCGACGTCGCTCACGGCCGTCTCCCGATCCCCTGTCACGTCGTCCCGGTCCTCCTCGACCGGCCGGAGCTGCGCCGCCGGCTCGTCGGCGGGCGGGCGCTCCTCGGTCGTCCGCCCCGCCTGGGGGGCGGCCACCCTGGCCTGGCCGGAGCCGCCCCGGTAGTAGTCGAGGAACACGTCCTCGAGGTCGCCGTCGTGGGAGACGATGTTGTGCACCGGGTATCGGGCGGCGCAGCGGATGACGGCGTCGATCGAGCCCTCGACGACCAGGATCAGCGTCAGTCCGTCGTCGGAGCGGTCGAGGCGGCGGACCGCGTCGAGCTGGGCGAACGGCTCCGGGTCGGGTTGGCGACCGAAGTGGATCTCCATCCGACGGACCGCCCGTGCCTTCAGCGTCGCCACCTCGTCGACCACGACGAGCCGACCGTTGCGGATGATCGCCACCCGGTCGGCCACCTTCTCGACCTCGGGCAGCAGGTGTGACGAGAGGAACACGGTGCGACCGGCGTTGCGGATCTCGTCGACGACGGCGTAGAACTCCTGTTGCATCAGCGGATCGAGCCCCGAGGTCGGCTCGTCGAGGATCAGCAGCTCGGGTTCGTGCATGAGCGCCTGGACCAGGCCGACCTTCTGCCGGTTGCCGGTCGAGTAGTCGCCGATCCGGCGGTCCAGGTCGAGGTCGAAGCGGCGGGCCAGGATCTCGACCTCGAGCGGGGTGTCGAGGCCACGGAGGGCGGCGAAATAGGTGCAGAGCTGGCGCCCGGTCATGTCGCCGTACATCGACAGGTCGCCGGGCAGGTAGCCGACCCGGCTGCGAACGGCCACCGCATCGCGTCTGGGGTCGAGTCCGAGGACCGAGGCGGCACCGGCGGTCGGCCGCAGGAGGTCGAGCAGGAGCCGGATCGTGGTGCTCTTGCCGGCGCCGTTCGGGCCGAGGAATCCGAAGACCTCACCTCGCTCGACCACGAGATCGACGTTCTCGATCCCCCGGTGACGTCCGTAGAACTTGGTCAGGCCGAGGGTCCGGATCGCCGGTTCGCTCACCGTCCCGAACCTAGTCGCCGCAGCTGGCCCGGTGCTACCGTCCCCGATCGTGGTGACGACGGCATCGACCAGCGGCACGGCCGACAACGACGGGGTCGGGATCCACTGGGTGCTCGACCGCCCGAGCGACCTGCGGCCTGGCTCCGAGCGGCCCCTCCTGTTGATCAACGGCCTCGGGTCGCCGCTGGTGGCGTTCGAGCCCGGTTTCGTCGCTCTGCTGGTCGATCGGGGCCTGTCGGTCGCCCGCTTCGACAACCGCGACACCGGTCGGTCCGACCGGGTCGAGCGGGGCCCGGACGGCCAGTCGACGCCCTACACGATCGCAGACATGGCCGCCGACGCCGTCGCCGTGCTCGATGCGGTTGGCTGGACCGGGGCCAACGTGGTCGGCCAGTCGATGGGGGGCATGATCGCCCAGCAGCTGGCCATCGACCATCCGGACCGGGTCCGCAGCCTCGTCCCGTTCATGACCTCGAGCGGGGAGCCCGGCGTCGGTCGCTCGACCGAGGCCGCGGCCGAGGCCCTGCTGCAACCGGCGCCGCCCGAGCGGCAAGCCTGGCTCGACCACCGGGTGGCCACCGAGCGGGTCTGGGCCTCACCGGCCCACTGGTCCGAGGCGTTGGTCCTGGCCAAGGCCGAGGCGCTGTGGGACCACGGGATCGACCATCGGGGCACGTTCCGCCAGTTCCGGGCCATCCGGGCCGCCGGTCGTCGCGACGTCGCCCTGGCTCGGCTGACGGTGCCGACGCTCGTGCTGCACGGGTCCGCCGACACGTTGATCACGCCGGACGGCGGGCGCCACCTGGCCGATGTCATTCCCGGTGCCGGCTACCACGAGATCGTCGGCCTCGGTCACGACCTCCCGCCCGGGCTGTGGGACGAGATCGCGGGCCGGATCGCCGACTTCGTCGACCAGGTCGAGGCTGCACCCTGAACCGTCGGCCGCCCGCTCAGGAGCCGGGCGCGGTGGACGACGATGTTCAGGCGCCGTCGCTCGAGCGGCTGTTGGCCGGTTCGCGGGCCTCGTCGGCGCCGGGGTCCGGGGCCGACGGAACCGGTGCGTTGGGGTCCGGGGCCAGCTGGGCGAACACCGGCGACGCGAGGCGGTAGGCCGCATCGAGGGCGTCGAGGTCGAGCCGGTTGTCGTGGTCGAGATCGACGATGCCGTCCACGGGTACCTCGAAGAGGGCGCGGAGGGTTCGTCGGCCCTCGACCGAGGCCCGGACCGGGATCAGCTCGAACTCCTCGGCGAGGTGCAACAGCGTTGCCGGGGTCGGGTGGACCCGAGCGGCACCTCGGGGAACGGTGCCGGCGACCTCGAACTGGACGAGCAGCATGCCGCCCCTGGCGATGCCGACGGCGCCGCGCAGCACGTCGATCGGCCGCTCGTGCCGGTCGAGGACGTGCCAGAGCACCACCCCGGCCACGGTGCCGTGCCGAGCCTCGACCTCGCCGATGAACGTCAGCGGGTCGGTATTGGTCAGGGTCTCCGGTCCGAGCAGGTACGAGGCCCTGGCCAGTTGGCAGAGGTAGGCCGACGGCTCACAGCCGGTGACGGTGTAGCCGAGTCGTCTCAGCGCGTTGGCGATCCCGCCCCGCCCCATGCCGAGGTCGACGACGGTGACCCCGGCGCCGGGCGCCGGCAGGTGCTCGGCCAGCGACCAGGCCACCGTCGAGCCGGCGGCGACGGCCTCGTCGGCCACTCGTCTCGCCGACTCGTCCCGGTCCTCGACGTCGCCGTCCGTCTCGGACGCAACGGTCACCGGCACGATCGCATGACACGTCGAGCAGCGGGCGTGGCCACCGCCGACCGGCTCCTGGCCTCCGCCGGCCGGGGGATCGGGCAGGGGGACCAGCGCCCCGCACAGCGGGCAGGGGGTCTGCAGGTGGACGCCGGTCGATGCCGGCTGCCACCCGTCGCTCGTCGGCGCAGTCATCGCCGGCCTCCGAACTCGTTGGACCGCAGCGCCCGCTCGACGGCGGTCGCCGCCGCCACCGGTCGCCATCGCCGGTACCCGGCGGGCCAGAGCGACGCATCGGCGGCGGCCTCCAGGTGCCCGAGGAAGCCCGGGCCGAGCCCGGACCGCAGCCACTCACCCGACGGCCGGTCCTTGCCGAACGAGGTGACGTTGAGCACCCCGAAGGTGTCGTCGTGGGCGTTGTCGAACCACAGGTCGGCGATGCCGGGCTCGGGCGTGGCGTAGTACGAGCGGAGCCGTTCTTCGATCACCGGTCGCAGCACGTCGGTCGATGCCCCCGTCGCCACGATCCACTCGGCCGCATCGGTCGCCGCCTCGACGACCGCGTCCTGGTAGCGGGCGATGCCCTCCCGGCCACGGTCGTCGAGCGCCTCCTCGTCGAGCACCGGCTCCGGGCCGGTGCTGCCGAGTCGATAGTCGACCACCGACGGGAGCGCCGGGGTCCACGGCCGTTCGACCGCAGCGGGCGGCTCCATGTGGGCGAAGTCCTGACCCCGGTTGCCGTCCGGGCCGACGGCGTGCTTCTCGCCGTTGACCGGTTGCGGGTTCAGGAACGGGAACAGCGCCAGGTACCAGCCGACCAGCCGGGTCTCGGGCAGCATCCTGGCCAGGTTGTCCTGGATCGTCCCCCGCCAGCCGACGTCGACCAGCAGCAGCTGATCGAGGTCGAGGTCGGTCCGGCTGGCGAGATAGGCGAGCAGCGAGCGCCGCCGCTCGTCGTTGATCGAGCGGAGGCGGTCCGTCGCCCGCCCGTCGCCCAGGAAGGCGCTGACCCGCCCATCGAGGTGGATGCCCTCGATCATCTCGTCGAGCGCCAGGCCGTGGCGGTCGAGGTCGGCTGCGAGGTCGGCGGGGTCGGCGCCGAGTGAGGTCAACAGCCCCCGCGGGGTCTGATGGGGGTACATCCGCCAGAGGTCGAGCAGCGACTCCGGTGACAGGTCATCCATCGACGGGCCGAACGTCGAACGGCGCGAGACGGCGAGGTGCACGGCGCGGGGGGTCCGGGCGGGGGCCAGGATCGGCGCCACCTCCTCGTGGACCCTGGCCAGGAACGATCCCTCCCGGCTGAGGTAGTGCACCCGGTCGAGGCCGCGGGCGCCGGCGTCCTCGATCGCCGCGGCCACCAGCGAGACCGGCAGCAGCGCCGTCCGCCAGGCGGCTCGGACGGTGCGCTCGCTCGGCCGGGCCCGCAGTCCCGCCTGACGGCACCGGAGCTCAGCCGACGCATCGAGGTCGGCGGTCAATCCGTCGACCGCAGCCGACATGGCCGACTCGTCGAGCTGGCCCGGTCCCGGGTGTCGGCGGACACCGTGGACGAGGTGGACGGCGGTACCGCCGCCGGCGATCTGCATGGCCACATCGGCGTGTGGGTTGTCACCGATGTGGACGTGGCGGTCCTGGCTGACCCCGTGGCGCTCCCGGATCCAGTCGAGCAGCGCACCGTCGGCGTGCTTCGACAGCCCGAGGTCGGCCGACGACACGACGGCCAGGTGATCGCGGGCCAGTCCGTGGTGGTCGAGCAGCTCCCGCAGGTCGTCCGCACCGAGGTAGAAGTCGGACACGACGGCGACCTCGACGCCGTCGCCACGGTGGCGCAGCTTCTCCAGCACGGCGACGGCCTCGTCGATCGGTCTGGTCCACCGCATCTCGTCCTCGAGCTCGGCCCGGTGGAGCCGGGCGGCCAGCTCGTCGACCTCGACCGGTTCGGGCCGGGACGACCGGACGCGCTCCACCAGCTCGGTCAGCTGCGTGGTCAGGACGTCGTCGAGGAGGTACTCGCCGTTGTCCGGACCGGCGATCCTGGCTTCGATCTCGACCCGATGCCGGAACACGTCCCACGTCGACGGCTCCTGGTCGGGGCCGAGACCGAGGGCGAGGCGGGTCCGCCTGGCGGTGGCCAGCTTCGACGCATCGGCGGGCCGGGTCCGGCTGAGCAGCGTGTCCCACAGGTCGAAGGTCACCAGGTCGGCGTCGAGGTCGGCCACGAACGACAGCGGCACCGAACGGGGGTTGCCGTCGCCGAGGTCGGCGACGACGTCGGCGAGCAGCTGGTCCGGCGCGCCGATCCGGGTCGTCGCCGACAGGACGGCCTCGCGATGCGCCGGCGAGACGAAGGCGCCGGCGGCGATGCCGTCGCGGAGGTAGTGCGACAGCGGATCGTCGGTCGGCGCCAGCGGCTCGTCCTGCTCGGACCGATAGAACCCGGTGTCGAACAGCGACGACGGGTCGCGGTCCTCGCGCCAGCCGTCCTCGGCCCAGTGGGCCAGCGGGTCGAGGCCGGCCGCGCCGACATCGGCGTTGGCCTGCAGGTACTCGCCGGCGTCGAAGAGTGGGCACGGTTGACGACCCTCCCGCCAGCCGTAGGTCGTCCAGTGGTCACCCGGGTCGACGCCGGCCCTGGCGATGTCGGGGTAGCGGGCCAGGTACCAGTCGGGGTCGAACAGGGCGGGTACGGGCGTCCGCTCGGCCTCGCTCGTCGCCGCGCCGGGATCGGCCTCGGTCGCCGGCTCCCCTGGGCCGATGGCCGGCAGGGCCCTGCCCCGGATCCGTCTGAGGACCCGCCGAGGCGGCTGGCTCGCCCAGCGGATCGGCTTGAAGGTCCGGCGGTACAGGTCGAGGTTGGCGGCCAGGGCGTCACGCTCGTCGGTCAGGGCCGCGAGGTGATGGTGCTTGTGCTCGACCTCGGCCCGCAGCTCCGCCGCCGTGCGCTCGGCCTCGTCGGCCAGCTCGGCCAGCCTGGCCTGCAGCTCGGCCGCGGTGCCATCGGCCCGGTCGGCCCGGTGGCGCTGGAGCTCGAGCTCATCGCCCTTCCGACGATGCTCGGCGTCGAGCTCGGCGAGGCGGCTCCGCAGCTGCTCGGCCTCGACGACCACCTCCCGAGCCCGCGAGAGCTCGCCCGACAGGTCGTCGACCATCGCCTTGGCCGAACCGAGCTCCTGGCGGGCCACGGTGAGCGCATGGCGGTCGGACTCGAGCGACGAGGTCAGCTCACCCAGCGTGACGTTGAGCGACTGGAGGGCCTCGGTGCGCTCGTCGACCAGCCGGGTGGTCGCCGCCAACGCCTCGTCCCTGGCGTCGATCATCGCCGTCATGTCGATCACCTGACGGCCCCGCAGGTCGTGGCCGGCCCGGTGCTGGTAGTAGGAGCGCCACGAGGTCGACCCGAGCCGCAGCAGTTCCTCTCGCCCGTCGGTGCCGTTCGGGAGCAGCACCCCGAGCCCGAAGCTGTGCAGGAAGGCGAAGCCGGGTGCCGTGCCCTGGATCTCCTGCCAGAACTGTGCCGACTCGTAGCCAGACGACGGGGCAACGTCGTGGAACAGCACGACGCCGTTTGGCGCCAGCTTGCCGACCCAGGTGGTGTAGTCGTGGCTGACCGCCTCGTAGGTGTGGAGGCCGTCGATGTGGAGGATGTCGACCGAGCCGTCCTCGACCAGGTCGAGGGCGTCGTCGAAGAGGGACCGTTGCAGCCGGGCGTTGACGGTGGCGAAGCGGTGCTCCAGGGTGCGGGCCACGAAGTCGTAGACCTCCTCGCCGTAGCGGCCGCTGTGTTCCTCTCCCTCCCAGGTGTCGACGGCCATCACCTCGGCGTTGCTCCGGTCGTCCTGGAGCGCCTGGCAGAAGGCGAAGAACGAGCAGGCGTAGTGGGTGCCGAGCTCGACGATCTTCATCGGCTGCATCCAGCGAACGAGGTCGTAGCCGAACCAGCGGTGTCCGGCCCAGGGCGACGTGGCCAGCTCGGGCCGATCGAAGTCGGCGACGAACTCCACCTCGTTCGGGATCCACGGTCGATCGGTCATTGCAGCTCCTGTCCCCGCCGGGCGCAGATGTCGAGGAGGTCATCGATCTCGGCCCCGGGCTGACGGTGGCGAGCCAGCGTCGACAGCCACCGGTGGAAGGTGCCGGAGCTGGTCTCCCATCCGGGCCAGCCCGCCGCCGTCCGCAGCGCCTCGTCCTGTAGCCGCCTCGTCAGCTGCCGGTCGACGGCCATGGCGTTCACGGCGGCCACCACCGAGTCGAAGTCGCCGGTCGGGGTGATGATCGAGTTGTGGTCGTTGACGAGGTAGTCCTCGTGGCCGGTGACGTCCCACACCACCGCCGTGCCTCCGCAGTGCATCATCTCGAGCGGCGGGCCGAACATCCCCTCGACCCGGCTGAGCTTCACCAGCACGTCGCAGCTGCGGTAGATCCCGGGGGTCACGTCGGTCGGGACCCGGCTGAAGACCCGGTCGACGCCGGGGTAGCGGTCGAGCTCGCTCGAGGTCAGGAGCCACAGCTCGCTCGCCTTGGTGTCCCGGACGGCCTCGATGGTCTCGGGTACCTGCTTCATGGCCACGTCGACCGGTCCCTCGACGAGGACCCGGAGGCCGTCGACCGGGCGATCGGCGAATCGGGGACCGAACGGGTTGAAGCGACCCTTGTCGATCCCGTTTGGCACCAGCACCGACGGCTGCCGGTGCTCGATGGCCAGGTACGCCTGCATCCACGGGGAGATGGTGATGAAGCTGAGCGGCAGGTCGTAGGTGGCGGCGGCCAGGTCGGCGAAACGGGGCTCGGTCGGCGCGTAGAACCGACTCTCGATCGACTGCACGAAGTACACGTAGCGGGTGGCCCGGACGCGGTGGAGCTCATAGACGGTCCGCCACCAGGTGGCGACGACCAGATCAAACGTGCGGTCGCCGACCTCGTCCATCGTGGCGACGGTCATCTCCCGCAGGGCCGGGTGCCAGTCCGTGGTCGCATCGGTCGGTGGGAAGAGCGGGACCAGCGTCACCCGGTCGCCCCGCAGGTGGGCCTCGAGCGCGTGCTGCAGGATGACGTAGGTGCCGCCGCCGATGTCGAGCGAGCCGATCAGGAAGCAGATGTCGAGGGGGGCGGTCCGGTTCTCCGAGCCGGCCAGCGGAACCGGCGGGCGGTAGCGGCCGTACCGATCGTGCTCCCAGGGATCGGACCGGCGGCCCGCATGGTCGGTGGCGGGACCGCGCTCGGGCGAGTCCAGGCGGGGAACGGTCGGCACCAGGAGGTCCTTTCGCGCCGGGTCGCCGACGCCATCGGCGACTGGCGCCCGGTCTGGTGATCGATGCGGCGGTGACGCGAATCCGACGGCGGAGGATCACGTCGACGCAACCCTACCCCGGGTGTGGCTGGTCGCGGTGACGCCGACCTGGATCGAGACGACGGCCACCATCTAGCCTCGCCCCATGGGACCGCTCGAGGGAATCACGATCATCGAACTCGCCGGCATCGGGCCGGGGCCGTTCTGCGCCATGATGCTGGCCGACATGGGCGCAGACGTCATCCGCGTCGACCGGGCCGGCGCCGTCCGTGGCGGCGACCCGGACGACCCGCCGAAGGACACCCTCCTGCGCAACCGGCGCTCGATCGGCATCGATCTCAAGAACCCGGACGGCGTCGAGGCCGTGCTGAAGATGGTCGAGTCGGCCGACGGGCTCATCGAGGGGTTCCGTCCCGGCGTGACCGAGCGCCTCGGGATCGGCCCGGACGACTGTGCGGCTCGCAATCCCGCCCTCGTCTACGGTCGCATGACCGGCTGGGGCCAGGAAGGCCCCTATGCCACCGCCGCCGGTCACGACATCAACTACATCGCCCTGGCCGGAGCCCTCGAACCGATCGGCCGGGCCGGCGGCCCGCCCCACCCGCCGCTCAACCTGGTCGGCGACTTCGGGGGCGGGGGCATGTACCTCGCCTTCGGCATGGTCTGCGGCATCCTCGAAGCCAGGCGGAGCGGCCAGGGTCAGGTGGTCGACGCGGCGATGGTCGACGGCGCGGCCTCGCTCATCAACTTCATCTGGGGCATGAAGGCCAGCGGGTTCTGGGGTCCCGAGCGAGGCACCAACCTGCTCGACACCGGCTCGCACTTCTACGACGTGTACGAGTGCGCCGACGGTGCCTACGTGTCGATCGGCTCGATCGAGCCGCAGTTCTACGCGGAGCTGCTCGACCTGTCCGGTCTCGGGGCCGACGAGGAGCTGCCGGCGCAGATGGACCGCGATCAGTGGCCGGCGCTGTCGGATCGGCTGGCGGAGATCTTCCGGTCGAAGACCCGGGCCGAGTGGTGCGAGATCATGGAGCACACCGACGTGTGCTTCGCCCCGGTGCTGAGCCCCGAGGAGGCGGCCGAGCACCCCCACAACGTCGCCAGGGGCACGTTCGTGCAGGTCGGCGGTCTCACCCAGGCCGGCCCGGCGCCGAGGTTCAGCCGCACCGCTCCGGAGGTCAACCGCCCGGCGCCGCACCCCGGGCAGCACACCGACGAGATCCTCACCCAGTTCGGGCTCGACGACGACCACATCGCCAAGCTCCACGACACGGGGGCCGTTTCGTAGCCCGGCCGGCGCTCGGTGTCACCGCTCAGCGGCAGGCGGCGGGGATGTCGGACGACCAGAAGCGGAACTGGAAGTAGCCGCACCGCCACTGGTCGAGCTCGACCCCGAAGATCTCGGTGATGAGGGTGACGGCGCCCCAGAACGCGTCGCCGATGGGCTCGTAGCGCCAGATGACGAGGATGGCGATCAGCGGCCCGTAGGTGGCGACCGGGCGCAGCAGCTGCCGGGTGTCGTCCGGCAGCGTCGACTCGATCACCGCGTACCCGTCGAAGCCGGGGACCGGGAGCATGTTGAGCACGAACACCGCGATCTGCAGGAAGCCGAAGAAGCCGACGGCCCCGGCCAGCGTCGGCTGGGTGGTCGAGTCGATGACATCGAAGCCGAGGAGGGCGAGGCTCAGACACCCGAGGACCAGGTTGGTGAGCGGCCCGGCCAACGCAACGATCGACGCCCTGGCGTCGCTCAGCACCCCGCGGTTGAGGAGCACGGCGCCGCCAGGCAGGCCGATCCCGCCCATGATGATGAACACGAGCGGCAGGGCGAACGACAGGACCGGGTGGGTGTAGGTGCGGGGGTCGAGCGTCAGGTAGCCCCGCTGGGCCACCGAGCGATCGCCGCCCCGCCAGGCCAGGAAGGCGTGGGCGAACTCGTGGAAGATCAGCGAGAGCGTCCAGGCGCCGATGATGAACGCGAACACCGCCACCCGGCTGCTGGTCCCCGACAGCAGGTCACCGGTGGTCAGCCAGGCGGCCACGGCGGTGAAGACGACGATGGCGAAGAAGATCGGGCTCGGTCGGACGCCGAGGTCCGCCTGCGGCCGTGACAGCACGACGACAAGCCTACTTCCGGGCTGCGTTTCACCGCCGGCGGGGTGGCCAGGTGGCGGGTGCCGGTCAGTAGCCTGACGGGATGGCAACGCTGGTCTGCTTCCACGCCCATCCGGACGACGAGGCCCTCTCCACCGGTGGTCTGATGGCCAAGGCCGCGGCCGCCGGGCATCGGGTCGTCCTCGTCACCGCCACCCGGGGGGAGCAGGGCGAGCCCCAGCCCGGCGTCCTGGCCGACGGTGAGGAGCTGTGGCAGCGGCGGGTCATCGAGACCGCCGAGTCGGCCGAGGTGCTCGGGGCCGAGGAGCCACGGTTCCTCGACTACGAGGACTCGGGGATGATGGGGGAGCCGACCAACGACAACCCGGCCTGCTTCTGGCAGGCCGACCTCGACGAGGCCGCCGACCGGCTGGCGGTGATCCTGACCGAGGTGTCGGCCGACGTGCTCACGATCTACGACGATCACGGGCTCTACGGCCACCCCGACCACATCCAGGTCCACCGGGTTGGACTGCTGGCGGCCGAGCGGGCCGGCGTCGCCAACGTCTACGAGGCCACCGTCAGCCGCGATCGCATGCTCGAGTCGTTCGACCAGATGCCGGACGACGTGCCGGAGGAGGAACGACCGAATCCCGAGGACTTCGGCGAGTTCGGCGTTCCCCACGACGACCTCGCGTTCTCGGTCGACATCGGCGACCACCTCGGGGCCAAGCGCAAGGCGATGGCGGTCCACCGCAGCCAGATCTCCGACCAGAGCTTCTTCCTGACCATGCCGGAGGATCGTTTCGCCACGATGTTCTCCACCGAGTGGTACGCCGTGCCCGGCCGGACCGCGACCGGCGGGCCCGAGCCGGTCGATCTGCTGCCCGGGTTGGACCGCTGACCACGACCGCAAGCGGGAAGCGCGGAGCGTGCGGTCGGGAGAGCGGCGGTCAGCCCAGTTGATCGGGGTCGAAGCCCTGGAGGGTGCCGACCCCGCGGAACACGTGCGAGCGTCCGTCGGAGCGCACGAGGATGGCCGGTCCGGTGAAGTGACCCTCGGGACCGACCATGTCGAGGTCGTAGGGCTCCTTGCGGAGCGGCCACTGCTCGGACGAGCGGTGGATCAGCTCCCAGTCGAGGTCCTCGGTCTGTTCGGGGGCGGCGACGAGGAGGTCACCACCGGTCGACGGGACGGCCCGGCCGGAGGTCCACAGCGACTCGATGAAGTAGCGACGGTGGCGCACGCCGACACTGTGGCACAGCTCGGGCCGCCCCGACAGATCCCGCGGTCGATCACCGACGGCGCCGGTCGATGACGTTGCGCGACGCCCACGTGGTCCTGGCCTGGGTCATGACCGTGGCCAACGGGCTCGTCGGCGTCTGGGCGCTGGCCGCCCACCGGTTCGACGGTCTCCGCCATCGGTCGCTGTGGTGGGCCACCGGTGCCGCCCAGGTGCTGATCATGCTGCAGGTCGTGCTCGGCGTGATCGCCCTGCAGTCGATCGAGGGTCGGGAGATGAACGGTGAGCACCTCTTCTACGGGTTCGTGGCCGCCTTCTCGGTCGGGTTGATCTACAGCTACCGCCAGCAGGTCGAGCGCTGGACCTACCTGCTGTACGGGTTCGGCGGGCTTTTCCTGATGGGGATGGGGCTGCGCACGATCACCATCCCCCCGCTCGGACCGTGAGCCGCCGCCGAGGGGGTCGGCCCACCTCGGTAGACTGGTGGTCGACGCCGTCGATCGAGCGGCGCGGGCGAATGAGGACGTGACACGTGTCGAGAACGAGGCGGTACCTGGGACGCAAGGCGATCGAGCGGCTCCCGGGGCCGGTGCTCGACCTGATCGGACCGGCGATCCTCAAGGCGGTCGACACCGCCGTCGAGCACCGCTGGCCTCGGGCGCTCGCGGCGGCGGCCGCCGCCGACGGCGACACCGCCGAGGAGCGCAGCCGCTCGATCACCCGGCGCTTCCGTCGTGAGCTGACCGCGGTCGGCGCCGCCACCGGTGCGGTGGCGGCCACCCCCGGTCTCGGTACGGCCACCGCGGCCTCGGCCCTCGCCGCCGACGTCGGTTGGCTGGCCATCCGGGCCGCGGATCTGATCATGGCCATCGGCGCCGCGAGGGGCCACACGGAGGCGTCGGTCGAGGAGCGGCGGGCCTGGGTGCTGGCCGTCTTGGCCTTCGGCGAGTCGGCCCCCGAGGAGTTCGAGAACCTGATCTCGGCGGTCGACATCGAGATCCTCCCAGACGGCGATCGTCTGCGGGAGGGTCTCGGCAAGGCGGCCGGACTGGCCAGCGGCGACGCCCTCACCGTCGACACCCTGCGCCGGGTCAACGCCAGCCTCGCCACGCAGGTCACCGTCCGCTACGGCTCGCGCCGGGGGGCGGTCACGCTCGGCAAGCTCCTGCCGTTCGGGATCGGCGCCGTCTGGGGCGGCGCGTCGACGTGGGGCCTTATCCGCGGGGTCGGCAAGAACGCCGAGCGCTTCTTCGCCAACGGTCCCCGGACCGGGCCGCCGCCGCCGACCGGTCCCGCACTGCCGCCGCCGCACCTGCCACCGCCGGACCCGGGGGCCGATCGGGCCCTCCCGCCCGGCAACCGCGGCTGACGGCCGGACCGCCGGTTGCCCGGTGGGTACCGGGGTCGACCGGCGGCCGAGCCCCGGACCCCTCGGCCTCACATCACGTCGTTGATACCGAGCTCGGCGTAGTTCTTGGCCTGGTAGTTGGCCCGGAACATGTCCCGCAGCTTGATGGCGGCGGCGTCGTAGGCGTCGGGATCGTCCCAGGTGTTGCGAGGGTTGAGGACCTCGCTCGGGACGCCGGGGCAGCTCCGGGGCATCGGCAGGTTGAACACCGGGTGGATCTCGGTCTCGACGTCGTCGAGGTCGCCGGCCAGCGCGGCGTCGAGCAGCGCCCGGGTGTGCTTGATCGACATCCGCGACCCGACGCCGTGTGGCCCGCCGGACCAGCCGGTGTTCAGCAGCACACAGCGGGTCTTGTGGTCCTTCATCTTCTGGGCCAGCAGCTTGGCGTAGACCGACGGCTTGTGGCTCATGAACGGCGCCCCGAAGCACGGCGAGAAGGTCGCTTCCGGTTCGGTGACGCCGACCTCGGTGCCGGCCAGCTTCGAGGTGAAACCGGTGACGAAGTGGTACATGACGTCGTCCTCGGTGAGGATCGACAGCGGCGGAAGCACCCCGAACGCATCGGCGGTGAGGAGCACGATCGTCTCCGGGTGGGGCCCGGCCGCACCCTCGGCCACGTTCGGGTTGCAGTCGAGCGGGTAGGCGAACCGGGTGTTCTCGGTGATCGAGTCGTCGGTGAGATCGAACTCCTGGGGATCGGTGTCGCCCAGGTCCTTGCCGGCCAGGGCGGGCACGTTCTCGATCAGCGTGCCCTTCATCGACATGGCGGCGGCGATGACCGGCTCGGCCTCCTTGTCGAGGTCGATCAGCTTGGCGTAGCAGCCGTTCTCGAAGTTGGCGATGCCACGGTCGGTCCAGACGTGCTCGTCGTCGCCGATCAGCTCCCGGTCGGGATCGGCCGACAGGGTCGTCTTGCCGGTGCCGGACAGGCCGAAGAGGATGGCCGAGTCGCCGTCGGCACCGACGTTGGCCGAGCAGTGCATCGACAGCTGCCCCTTCGACGGCAGCACGAAGTTCATGATCGTGAACATCGTCTTCTTGTTGACGCCGCAGTAGTCGGCCCGTCCGAGCACGAGGGCGACCCGCTTCTCGATGTCGACGATGACGGCCCGGTTGGTCAGGGTGCCGTCGCGCTCGGGGTCGCAGTGGAACGACGGGACGTTGATCAGGGTCCAGCCGTCGTTGAGCCGGTCGACGTCGCCGGGCTGGCGGACGCCCTTCGGGAACATGATGTTGCAGAAGTAGGCGTGGGTCGCATACTCGCCGACGAACCGGTACGGCTCGGCGAACTCGGTGTCCCAGCCGCAGAACACGTCGGTGGTGTAGAGCGTGGCCTGTCTCTCGTTGAGGTGGGCGATGACCCGGGGGAGGAGCGCGTCGAAGGCGTCCGGGTCGAACTGCTGGAAGTCGGGCTTCCACCACACCTCGTCCTTGACGCTGTCACGGGCGACGGCGAAGGTGTCCTTCGTCGGTCGGCCGGTGCAGGTCGGGTCGGTGTAGTAGACCAGCGGCCCATCGATGCCGAGCGCGGTGGCGAACGCCTTCTGCTCGCCGCCGTCGCCGTCTGGGGTCACGAAGCCCCGGTCGTTGGCGATCGCCTCGTCGAACAACTCGTCCTGCGAGAGCTCGGACCTCAGGGTGACCTCGGTCAACCCGAACTGCTGCCGGAGCTCGGCTGCCACTGCATCGATTGCGCTCATGATGCGACCTCCATCGGCTGGCGGTCGCTGGGCGTGAACCCGGTCTCGTGAGTTGTCATCTACCTCGACTCCGTTGTCGTGGTAGCCGACGTGGACCCCGGTCGGGCCTCGCCTGTGCTACCCGTCCTCGTCGGACATCGATAGCTCGGGGGTTCCCATGTCGACCTCGGAGCCGAGCCGCAGGCCGATGGCCCGGTCGTCGCCGTCGAGGTCGAACACGACCCGTTGACCGGGTCGCAGCATCCGGAAGACCGACCCCTCGAGTGCGCCGACGGCCAACTCGTACTCCGCCATGCGGCCATCGTCGGTGATGACGATGCCGTCGCGGGTTACCGGGTCATAGGCCTTGACGACGCCCTGCACGAGATGTGGTCCTCCAACTGGATGACCACCCGGGCGACCAACGGCTGCTGCCACTGACACCCGGGCGGATTGGTGTGTGAAAGTATGCCCCAAACTTCGGCCGACCAATGGACAACGCTCGCCGTCTGGCGCCGTGGGCGTGCGGTGCCGCCGCACGACCATTGCTGAAACAGCTCGCTATGTCTCTGGCCATGCCACTATCCGATTGGCCAACGACAGTACCGCTCGGGGTCCCGGCTCTGGAAGTTCGATCGGCCAACTATCGCTTGGTGACATCGATCACATCGGTCGTGCACATCGGGGCGTCGTGCAGAGGGGACGGCGTGCACATCGGTACGTCGTGCACAGGGGGAGGTCGTGCGGATGGGGAACGGCATGTCGGGCGGGGTCGGTCGCCCGCGGTCCGGGAGCGACGACGACGGTGGACCGGGCCGTCGAGGTCGTTGGTTAAGGTTGGGGCCGACATGAGTGGCCAGGCGACCCAATCCGTCGATCTGGGCCGACTGTCGCAGCTGTCGGTGACGGAGCTGCGGGGGGTCGGCGAGAAGAAGGCCGCGGCCCTGGCCACGGGGGAGATCGAGAACCTCCTCGATCTGCTGACCCACTACCCCCGCCGCTACCTCGACCGGACGCGCGAGGCCAGGATCGCCGAGTTGATCGAGGGTGAGGAGGCCAGCGTCCTCGTCAACGTGATCGAGTCGAGCAGCCGCCGGGTCCGGGGCGGCAAGGTGATGGTGACGGTCGTCGTCGGCGACGACTCGGGCACCATGCGCGTGACCTTCTTCAACCAGGCCTGGCGGGAGCGTCAGCTCAGCCCGGGACGGCACGCCGTGATCTACGGCAAGATCGAGACGTACCGAGGTCGCCGGCAGATGACCAACCCGGTGGTCGACCTGGTCGGTGACAAGACCGGCCGGATCATCCCGGTCTACCCCCAGTCGGAGAAGGCCGGCCTCCACACCTGGGACGTGTCCGAGTGGGTGGCCGAGATCCTCCGCCGCACGCTCCCGCCCCGTGGCCGCGGCCTGGCCGACCCGCTGCCGCCCCACCTGCTCGACGAGCACGACTTCATCACCCGCGAGGCGGCCTTCTCCGGGATCCACCAACCCGACTCGATGGAGGAGGTGGTCGAGGCCAGGCGTCGGCTCGTGTTCGACGAGTTGTTCCGCCTCCAGTTGGCGCTCGTGTTGCGCAAGCGGGCCATCGAACGGACCGCCATCGGCCTCGCCCACGTCATCGATGGTCCGTTGCTCGACGCGTTCACCGCCACCCTGCCCTTCGACCTGACCGGAGCCCAGCGGCGGGCGATCGACGAGATCGGCGTCGACCTCGCCAGACCGATCCCGATGCATCGCCTGCTCCAGGGCGACGTCGGCGCCGGCAAGACCCTGGTCGCGGTGGCCACGATGCTGGCCGCGGTCGACGGTGGTCACCAGGCGGCACTCATGGCGCCGACCGAGGTGCTGGCTGAGCAGCACCATGCCGGGATCAGTCGTCTGCTCGACGGCCTGACGGTCGAGGACCGCGGCTCGTTGCTGGCGGAGCGGCCCCTCCGGGTCGAGCTGTTGAGCAACCGGGTCGGTGCCGCCGACCGCAAGCGCATCCTCAGCGGCCTGCTCACCGGCGAGGTCGACATCGCCATCGGCACCCATGCCCTCATCCAGGACAACGTGCTGTTCGGGTCGCTCGGCGTCGTCGTGATCGACGAGCAGCACCGGTTCGGCGTCGAGCAGCGGGCCGCTCTGCGGGAACGGAGCTATGGCGACGCGGTACCCGATCTGCTGGTCATGACGGCGACGCCGATCCCGAGGACGGCGGCGATGACCGTCTACGGCGACCTCGACGTCTCCGTGCTCGACGAGCTGCCACCGGGTCGGACCCCGATCGTGACCTCGTGGGTGCCGGCGCCTGGCAACCTCGACCAGGCGCCAGGGGAGGTCGTCGACCCCGACGCCGACCCCGACCTGTTCGCGGGACTCGAGGTGGCCGAGATCGAGAGCCGGCTGGAGACGATGTGGGACGAGGTGCGGGGCCAGCTCGACGAGGGCCGCCAGGTCTATGTGGTCTGCCCGCTGATCGACGAGTCCGAGAAGCTGGAGGCGGCCTCGGCCGAGTCGGTGTTCGAGCGGCTCTCGGCCGTCGAGCTCGACGGCTACCGCCTCGGCCTCCTCCACGGTCGCCTCAGCCCGGCCGAGAAGGACCAGACGATGGAGCTGTTCCGGACCGCCCACCTCGACGTGCTGGTGGCAACGACGGTGATCGAGGTCGGCGTCGACGTCCCGAACGCAACGGTGATGATCATCCTCGACGCCGGTCGGTTCGGGATCGCTCAGCTCCACCAGCTCCGTGGGCGGGTCGGGCGTGGTGCCCACCAGTCGAGTTGTTGGCTGGTCGGCGAGGTGACGACGGTCGACGGTGCCGCTCGCCTGCAGGCTCTCGTCGATTCGACCGACGGATTCGAGCTGGCCGAGGTCGACCTCGACCTGCGGGGTGAGGGCACGATCCTCGGCGAGCGGCAGAAGGGCCGCAACGACCTCAAGCTGGCCTCGCTTCGACGGGACCGCGAGACGGTCGGCGCGGCGAGGCGAGCCGCGATCGATCTGGTCGACGCCGATCCGGGACTGGAGGTCCACCCGGCCCTCGCGGCCGAACTGTCGCTCTTCCTCGAACCGGACGACGCCGAGTTCCTGCTGAAGGGTTAGCGCCGCACACCCGAGCCGGTCGTCGCCGGTTCGTCGAGCCGGCTGGCGATGAACGACTCCCGGAACGGACCCTCGGACCGGAACGGGTGGAAGCACCAGCCCTCCATGGTCTCCGACCACTCCCGGAACGCCCGCCGCTCACCCCGGTGGGGTGACCCCGGTAGTGGTTCCAGTCGTCGAAGATCAGGATCGTGCCGTCGTCGAGGAAGTCGGTGGCGTAGGCCAGGGCGTCGCGGGTGGAGGAGTAGAGGTCGCAGTCGATGTGGACGATCGAGGCCGTCGGCGTGGCGCTTCGGTCGACCTCGGTGCCATCGAGCCCGTCATACCAACCCGGCACCAGCGTGACGGCGTCGGCCGGCACCCCGTTGGCCTCCAGGTGCCGGCGCACGCCATGGAGGTCGGCCGAGAACTGCGCCGGACGGAAGAAGCCGCCCTCGTCGGACCGCTCGAGTGGTGGCAGGCCCTCGAAGGAGTCGAAGCCGTGGAGGTGGAGCCGTTTCGGCCCGGTCCTGGCCCGTTCCAGCTGGTCCGGGTCCATCTCGGCCGACCACGCGCTGATGGCGGCGTCGTAGGCCGCCACCCACGTGTGGTACGAGCGGATCAGGGTGCCGCCCCACCAGACGCCGAACTCGAACAGCGTCGGCGGCATCTCGTTGATCACCGCGAACTGGATGGCCTGGGAGATGATCGTGTCGGGGTCGAGCACCAGCTCGGCGCGCATGGTCGGTCCTTCGGCGGCCCCGGTCGGCGGCGGTGGGGGAGGGCCGGCCTCCAGTCAACCAGCACCCACCCCTGGCTTGGTGCCAGACGCCGGATCAGCTCGGTCCGATGATGCGCCGGTGCAGCTCGTCGAGGTCGTCCGCCGTCGAACCGCGGATCGGGAACGGGAACGGCAGGTCGCCGTCGACCCGGGGCAGCACGTGGATGTGGAGGTGGAACACGGTCTGCCATGCGGCGACGCCGGTGGCGTGCAGCAGGTTGACCCCGTCGGAGCCGAGCCGCTCGGTCAGGAGCCCGGCGACCGTCTTGGCCGATCGGGCCGTCGCCGCCAGGTCGTCCGGCGTGATGTCGTGCAGGTCGACGGCGTGTGCCTTCGGGATCACCAGCGTGTGGCCTTCGGTTATCGGGTTGATGTCGAGGAACGCCATCGTGTGCTCGTCCTCGTTGACCACCCGGGCCGGCGCCTGGCCGGCCACGATGGCACAGAAGATGCACTCGGCCACCGGTCCGCTCACGACAGGAAGTCGCTCTCGTCGCCGACGACGACATCCCAGCGGTCGTTGCAGTCGCGGCAGCGGTAGGGGATGACGGTGCCGTCGTCGACCTCGCCGTCCTCGGGCCACCAGCCGAGCGGGTAGCAGGTCCCGCCGCAGTCGACGCACGTGATCTCAGCGTCGGGGATGGCCATGGCGCTCACCCTATCTCCGCTCGATACCGTGACCGGATGGCCCGACTGCACCGCGACGACCGATCCCCGCGGCGGACCTGATGCGGGTCATCGCCGGCAGCGCCCGCGGTCGCAGGCTCCGGGGTCCGGACGGGCGAGCCACCCGACCGATCACCGACCGGGCCAAGGAGGGCATCTTCAACATGCTCGGCTCCCTCGGTGGGGTCGACGGGATGGTGGTGGCCGATCTGTGGGCCGGCTCGGGTTCGTTTGGCATCGAGGCGCTCAGCCGGGGCGCCGAGCGGGCGATCTTCGTCGAGCGTGGGCGGGAGGCGCTCGCCTGTCTCCGGGACAACCTGGCCACGCTCGGCTTCGACGATCGGGCCACGGTGGTCCCCGGCTCGGTGCTGACCGCGGCGCCGACGCTCGATCACGTCGACCTGGCGTTCTGCGACCCGCCCTACGCCGACGATCCGTGGACGGAACTGTTCGGGGTGGTCCGGGCCGACCTGGTCGTCGGTCACGCCGAACGTCCGGTTCCGCTGCCGGTCGGTTGGGACGAGCTGCGGCGGCGCGACTACGGCCGGGCCAGGATCGTGATCGCGGAGCGGGCGCCAAGCTGATCCGACGTCGTCGGCCGTGGCCCTCAGCTCCCGGCGGCGGCCCACCAACGTTTGCGGATGGTGAAGGCGGTCGACACCACGAGACAGGCGACGAAGCCGGCGATGGCGATCGCCGGGGTGCCGGTCAGCCGGAAGAGGCCCCAGCCGGCCGGGACCGAGACGAGCAGGACCGCCAACGACAGCACGTCCCACCGGTTGACCGATTTCTGGCGGCGCTGCCAGGTCACGAAGTCGTCGTCGCCGGACCAGGGAACGTCTCGGTCGGAGCCGAGATACCAGGTGCGGGGCCCGGTCCGATCCTCGTCGTCGTCGAGCCCCTCCGTGGTCACGGGACCAGCGTAGATCGACCGGTGCCGACGGTCCGGTCGCATCGGCCGGAGCCGCTGAGCAGGGCAAACCTCGCTCCTGGCCGTCTGGCGACTACCGTTGCAGGTGCGGATCCGCTTCGAGGTGAATGAGACGAGATGGTCGTGGCGCTGTACCCGGGATCGTTCGATCCCGTCCATAACGGGCACGTTGCCGTTGCCGAGGTGGCGGCGTCGCTGTTCGACGACCTCATCGTCGGCGTCGGCCACAACCCGGCCAAGCCGTCCGGCCTGCTCGACCCCGAGGAGCGCATGCGGTTGATCCGGGAGTCGTTGGCCCACGTCGGCAACGTCCGCGTCGAGGGCTTCACCGGGCTCGTGACCACCGCCGCCGCCGACCTCGGGGCCGACTGCCTGGTCAAGGGCATCCGCAGCGCCACCGACCTCGACGCCGAGATGCTGCAGGCCAACATGAACGCCAAGACCGGGGCTGACCTCCCGACCGTGTTCCTCCCGGGGATCGGCGATCACGCCCTGATCTCGTCCCGGTACGTGCGGGAGATCGCGGCCCGAGGGGGCGACGTCGGCCGGGTGGTGCCGCCGGTGGTGGCCGAACGACTGGCGATCGTGGTGCAGGAGGGGAGCTGAGCCGTGGACGACCGCTACGACGACTACGACGACGGCGATGACCTCGACGAGGTCCGCAACGGGTCCGGCCGCCACGACCACGACGACATCCGCGACCCCGACACCACCGGGCTACCGAACCCGTACGCCGTGCCCGAGGTCGAGGAGCTGCTCGAGGAGGCGATCGAGATCCTGGCCGAGGCCCGACCGCTGCCGATGTCGACAACGGTCAAGGTCAACCGTGACGAACTCCTGCACCTCCTGGAGCGGGCCCAGGAGCAACTGCCGGAAGAGCTCCGGGCCGCTCGCTGGCTGCTCAAGGAGCGCGACGACTTCGTCGCCAGGGCCCGTCAGGAGCACCAGGACCTGATCGACGAGGGTCGTGCCCAGGTCGGTCGCATGGTCGAGCGCCAGGAGATCGTGAAGGCGGCCGAGCTGCGGGCCCGCCAGATCGTCGGCGATGCCAAAGAGGAGGCCAACACCCTCAAGCGTCAGGTCGAGGACTACTGCGACCAGCGGCTGGCCAGCTTCGAGCAGGCGCTGACCCGGACCGTTGCCACCGTCCAGAAGGGGCGGGAGCGGCTGATGGCCACCGCAAAGGCCAACACGGAAGAGATCATGGCCGCCGCTGGTTCCGTCCGGGTGGACAACGAGATCGACCTCACCGACGGTGAGAGCGGACGGCGAAACGGGAGCGGGAACGGATCACGCCGCCGCGACCCCGTCGACCGGGACGGCTGACGTGTCCGTCGGCGGCAACGAGACCACCAGGCGGGATGGCGAGGCCGCGGCGCGCCCGGCCAAGCTGCTGATCAACGTCGCCGACCTGCGGCGCCGGCTCGGCCAGCGCCGGGTCGAGCCGATCGAGGTCGTCCTGCCCCGCCAGACGGTGGTGGCGTCGTCGACCACCGACGGGCCGGTCGTCGGCGAGGTGACGGTCGAGTCGATCGAGCGAGGCGTCTCGGTCCACGGCCACGTGCGCTTCGGGTGGGAGGGCGAGTGCCGTCGCTGCCTTGAACTGACCGGCGGTGACCTCGAGGTCGAGATCGACGAGATCTTCCAGGTCGGTGCCCCGGACGACTCCGATCTGCTCCCGCTCGACGGCGACCAGATCGATCTCGTTCCCCTCGTCCGCGAGGCCGTGGTGCTCTCCTTGCCGCTCGCCCCCCTGTGCCGGGAGGACTGCCCCGGCCCCGATCCCGACCGGTACCCGGCCAGGACCGAGTTCGACCTGGCCGAGGAGGCGGCGTCGGCCGCCGACGGTGACGGCCCGCCCCGCGATCCCCGCTGGGCCGCCCTCGACCAGTTGCAGCTGGGCGAGAACTGAGCCGGATCGGTCGGGCTCGGCGATCGTCGCCCGCCCGGTGGAGGACCGCGCTGCGCTGGGTAGTCTGTGGTGCTGGCCCATCAAGGCGCTGGGCCTCTGACGAGCGCTTGTCCAGGTTTCCATCATGGCTGTCCCCAAGAAGAAGAAGTCGAAGTCGAAGACCCGCAGCCGGCGAGCCTCGGCCTGGAAGCTCGACGCCCCGCCGAGGAGCATCTGCGAGCGCTGTGGCTCTGCGCAGCTGCCGCACCGGGTGTGCCCCACCTGTGGCTGGTACAAGGGCCGTCAGGCCATCGAAGTCCTCTAGCTCGCGCCGGAGCATCGCTCGGCGATGAGCGCCAACGGATCCGGCGGCCGTGCCGACGGCGATCACCTGCCCGTCGCCGTCGATGCCATGGGGGGTGACGAGGCGCCCGAGACGATTGTTCGTGGTGCCGTCGACGCCGCCGAGAACCACGGCACGCCGGTCCTGCTCGTCGGCGACCCCGACCGGCTCGGTGACACCAACGGCCTGCCGGTCGAACCGGCGACCGAGGTCGTCGAGATGGGCGCCGACCCGGCCAAGGCCGTCCGCCGGCTGAAGGACTCGTCGATCGTGCGCGCCGCTGAGGCCGTCCGGGACGGTCGGGCCTCGGCTCTGCTCAGCGCCGGCAACACCGGGGCGGCGATGGCCGCTTCGTTGCTGCGGATGGGTCGGATGAAGGGGGTGGCCAGGCCGGCGATCGCCGTGCCCTTCCCCGTGCTCGGGTCGACGCCGACCACGCTGCTCGACTGCGGCGCCAACGCCGACTGCCAGCCCGAGTGGCTGGTGCAGTTCGCCCGTCTCGGCACGGCGTACGCCCGCCACCGCTTCGATCTGGAGCGACCGAGAGTGGCGATCCTCACCATCGGTGAGGAGGCGGGGAAGGGGAACAGCATGGTCAAGGAGGCCTGCGAGCTCCTGGAGGAACCGGCCTGGGCCGACGAGTGCGGCGCCAGCTACGTCGGCAACCTCGAGGGCGGCGACCTGATGGCCGGCCTGGCCGACGTGGTGGTCTGTGACGGGTTCACCGGCAACGTCACCCTGAAGTCGCTCGAGGGCGGCTTCGACATCTTCAAGTCGTCCACCAGGCGGGCGCTGGCCGAGCGACCGGAGCTGGCCGGACTCGACGACGCGGTGGCGGACGCATTGGATCCGCTCTATGACGGCGTCTTCAACGCCAGCCGGACCGGAGCCGCCATGCTCCTCGGGACCCGGGGGGTCACCCTGATCGCCCATGGCTCGTCATCGGAATCGACGATCTCGAACGCGATTCGAACAGCGGATGAGATGGCTCGGGCCGGGATTCTCCACGCGATCCGTCAGGCGGTGGGGGCTCCAGCCGCCTGAACGGGCTCGATCCGGCCGGTGGAGCGCTCTACAGGCTCCCGACCTGGTCAAACACCCAAAGAACAACGGTTGTTTGGTAGACTGCCCCGACGTTGGGCGTGCCTTCTGCCATTCGTCGAGCCCGGGGACCGGCCTCTGGTTCCCACCGGCAGAGGCGAGTAGTGCCCCGATGTCGTGTGGCCTCGCCCCGTCTGGGCCTGGTTCGAGGAGTCCGAGTATGCCGGCTGAAACCCACATGGAGCAGTCACCGATGACGCGCAACGAGGTGTTCGAGCTGATCCGCGATCGGCTGTCCGACATTCTCGAGATCGAGCCGGATCAGATTCGCGAAGGCGACTCGTTCGCCGACGATCTGGAGGCCGATTCGCTCGCCCTGATCGAGCTGGTCGAGGCGCTCGAGGAGGAGCTGGGCGAGCGGACGGTCGGCTTTCGCATCGAAGACGAGGACCTGCAGGACCTGAAGAGCGTCCGGGATGCGGTCGACTACGTCCACGGGAAAGTCGGAGACGAATCCTGAGCAGTGGTCGTCAGCTCGAGGCGTTCTGCGAACGGTTGGGCCACCGTTTCAGCGACCAGGGGTTGCTGACGCTCGCCCTGACCCACCGGAGTTACTGCGCCGAGAATCCGGCCACGGCTTCGAACGAGCGGCTGGAGTTCCTCGGCGACTCGGTGCTCGGGCTCGTCGTCACCGACTACATCTACACCTCCTATACGTCGTTGCCCGAGGGGCAGCTGGCCAAGCTGCGGGCCTCGGTGGTCAACACGATCACGCTGGCCGAGCTCGGCGCCGGGCTCGGGGTCGGCGAGCTGCTGCGCCTCGGCAAAGGCGAGGACCAGTCAGGTGGCCGGGAGAAGGAGTCGATCCTGGCCGACGCCCTGGAGGCCCTGTTCGGCGCCGTCTACGTCGACGGCGGTTGGATCGCTGCCCGCCAGGTCATCCTCGACCTGACCCACGACGCCATCGTCGAGGCGGCCGAGCAACCCGGTCGCAAGGACTACAAGACGCAACTGCAGGAGCTGACGGCCCGCCTGTCGCTCGGTACCCCGGTGTACGAGATCAGCGGCTCCGGGCCCGATCACGACAAGCGGTTCACCGCCGTGACCATCGTCGACGGCGTGGCCAGGGGCCACGGCGCCGGCACCTCGAAGAAACGGGCCGAGCAGGTAGCGGCCCGATCCGCCTACACGGCGGTCATGACCCTCGTCGAGAACGGGGAGCTGTCCGATGGCCATGTCTGAGCGCCGGTTGGTGTCCTCGGTTGTGATCGCCGGGTCGCTCGATCGTCGAGACGAGATTGATGGTGAGCTGTCCGATGGCCATGTCTGAGCGCCGGTTGGTGTCCTCGGTTGTGATCGCCGGG
>JBCCVL010000065.1:0-29006 GCA_039195375.1 Actinomycetota bacterium | reverse complement strand
TCGACGTCGCGGTCGGCGGAGTCGGCGCCGGCGGTGCCGACCGCGGCCCCCTGGTCGATCAGTGTCGGCCGTTCGGCCCCCGAGCAACCGGCGGCGACCAGCGCCATCGCCACGAACGCGATGAACCCCGCCACCCGCCACCGACCGGCGGTCGGTTTGGCGGAGGGCGGGGTGGCCATCGTGTCTGGCTCGACGAGCGGAGCGGAACCGGACCTAGAGCCCGGCGACGATCTCCGCCATCAGCTCGCCGGCCTCGGTCGGGTTCTGGCCGACCCGGACCCCGGCGTCGGTCAGCGCCTCCATCTTGGCCTGGGCGGTGCCCTTGCCGCCGGAGACGATGGCGCCGGCGTGGCCCATCTTCTTCCCCGGCGGGGCGGTCACGCCGGCGACGTAGCTGGCCACCGGCTTGCTCATCGAGCTCTTGATGAACTCGGCGGCCTCCTCTTCGGCCGAGCCACCGATCTCGCCGATCATCATGACGGCCTTGGTCGCGGGGTCGTCCTCGAAGGCCCGGAGGCAGTCGATGAAGCTCGTGCCTGGCACGGGGTCGCCGCCGATGCCGACGCAGGTGGTGACGCCGATGTCCTTCTGCTTCAGCTCATACAGCGCCTGGTAGGTCAGGGTGCCGGAGCGGCTGACGATCCCGACCGGGCCGCCCTCCTTGGCGATGTGGCCGGCGGTGATGCCGATGTTGGCCTTGCCCGGGCTGATGATGCCGGGGCAGTTGGGGCCCAGCAGTCGGGTGCTCGGGAAGTCGGCCTTCAGCTTGTTGTAGAAGAAGGCCTCGTCGTGGGCGGGGACGCCCTCGGTGATGGCCACGATGAACTCGATGCCGGCCTCGGCCGCCTCCAGCACGGCGCTCTTGACCCCGGGGGCGGGGATGAAGATGCAGCTGGCATTGGCGCCGGTGGCCTCGCGGGCCTCGGCCACGTTGGCGTAGACCGGGACGCCCTCGACGTCGGTGCCGGCCTTCTTCGGATTCGTACCGGCCACCACCTGGGTGCCGTACTCGCGGTTGAGGAGGCCGTAGTACCGGCCCTGGGAGCCGGTCAGGCCCTGGTAGACGACCTTGGTGTTCTCGTCGACGAAGATGCTCATGTCGTGTACGTCTCCTTTGACCCTCGGCCTCAGCCCTGCGCCAACTCGACGGCCCGGCGGGCCGCGTCGAGCATGGTCGGTTCCATCATCAGCTTGTCGTTCAGCTCGGGCTCGAGGATGGCCCGGCCCTCTTCGGCGTTGGTGCCGTCGAGCCGGATCACGATCGGAGCGTCGATCGTCACCCGCTTCATCGCCTCGAGGATGCCGTTGGCCACCTCTTCACCCCGGGTGATGCCACCGAAGATGTTGATGAAGATGGCCTTGACCTCGGGGTCGTTGTTGATCACCTCGAGGGCGCCGGCCATCACGTCGGCGTTGGCCCCGCCGCCGATGTCGAGGAAGTTGGCCGGCTTGCCGCCGACCTGGTTGACGACGTCGACCGTGCTCATGGCCAGGCCGGCCCCGTTGGCGATCACGCCGACCGAGCCCTCAAGACCGACGTACTGCAATCCCTTCTCGTGCGCCGCCTCCTCCCGCTCGTCGCGGGGCTGGGTGGCGTCGTACTGCTCGTAGTCGGGGTGCTCGTAGGTGGCGTTCGAGTCGAGGCTGACCTTGGCGTCGAGGGCGTGGACCTCGCCGGTCGGCTTGAGGATCAGCGGATTGATCTCGACGAGGTCGGCGTCACCCTCGACATAGGCCGTATAGAGCTTCATGAGGATGTCGACGGCACCATCGGTGGCCTCGGGGTTCAGGTTGGCGGCGGCGACCCAGGCCCGGCAGGCCTCCTCCGACAGACCCTCGACGGGGTCGACGTGGATCTTGGCGATGGCGTCGGGGTTCTCCTCGGCCACGGCCTCGATCTCGACCCCGCCCTCGGCCGACAACATGCCGAGGTACTGCTTGGCCGAGCGGTCGAGGGTGAAGCTGGCGTAGTACTCCTCGGCGATGTCGGACGCCCGCTCGACCCAGATGATCTCGACGATGTGGCCCTTGATGTCGAGCCCCAGGATGTTGGAGGCGTGGGTGCGGCACTCGTCGGCGTCGGCTGCGAGCTTGACGCCGCCGGCCTTGCCACGGCCGCCGGTGTGGACCTGGGCCTTGACCACGACCGGATAGCCGATGCGGTCGGCGATGGCGACGGCCTCGTCGACCGAGCTCGTTGCCTCGCCGTCGGACACGGGTATGCCGTAGCTGGCGAAGAACTGCTTGCCCTGATACTCCAGTAGGTCCACTGCTGCCCCTTGAGGTGATCGTCGGTCGACGTGGCGTGCGTGATCGTGTTGCCGGAACCCGCCGCTGCGATACTAGTGGGGCGTCGGTGGATTGCTCTGCTTGCCGCCGACCGGCCAAGGAAGCCCCGTTTCGACCATGCGCCACCGGTGCCCCGGCGGCGGAGGAGACCCACGAAAGCCATGCCCGTTGCCCAAGGAGGCCCGGCGCCGGCCCGCCAGGCGCTGACCGTCGGCGTCGCCGCGCTGCTCGGCCTGCTGGCCATCGTGTTCCTCGTGACCCGCTTCGACGATCTGGGCGGCGGCCAGACCCAGGTCGAACTCGGCGGTGAGGAGCTGCCGCTCCTGGCCGCGAGCGATCTGGCCGCGGAAGTGGCCGACACCGGTCCACTGCTGTTCCCCGGTCCCGAGGGCGCCGGGCGGGACATCTGGCTCCAGCACCTCGGACCGGGCGACGCCGACGGCTGGGTCGCCTTCTCGGCCTTCGCCACCGGCGCCAGCCTCGACTGCGTGACCGAGTGGCAGGCGGCCGACGACACGTTCGTCGACACGTGCGACGGCACCGTCTACCCGTCCGACGGCGAGGGTCTCATCCAGTATCCGGTGACGATCGACGCCGGCGGCAACGTGGTTCTCGGTCTCACGCCGCTTCGCTGAACCGTCCTGTTGGTACCCCTGACCGACCCCAATCCGCTCGAGAGGCGACGACCCCATGTTGCTGGCCCAGTTGACCGACACCCACATCATCGAACCGGGGGTCGACCACGATCACCTGCTCGACAACATCAAGCGACTGGAGGCTGCGGTCGAGGGGCTGAACGGCGAGACCCTGGCCCCCGACGCCATCGTCGCAACGGGTGACCTGACCGACCACGGCACCGAGGCGGAGATGAAGATCCTGGCCGACCTGCTGGAGCCGCTGCAGGCCCCGGTGCTGGCCATCCCCGGCAACCACGACGTGCGGGAGACGTTCACCGACTGCTTCGACCTGCCGTGGGCCTCACCGACGAACCTGAGCTGGTCGCTCGACGTCGGCGAGGTCCGGGTGATCGGGCTCGACACCCTCGTCCCCGAGAGCCACGGTGGCCGCTTCGACGACGAGCGTCGTGAGTGGCTCGACGCTGCGCTCGACGACGCCGCCGGCCGCCGGACCGTGCTGGCCATGCACCATCCGCCGTTCCTGTCTGGCATCGGTTGGATGGACGAGATGTCGCTCGATGGCCGCGAGGCGTTCGCCGAGGTCGTGGCCGACCGACCGCATGTCGACCGGATCCTGTGCGGGCACCTGCACCGACCGATGACCACGACGATCGGCGGGGTCACGACCACGACCGGCATCGCCACCGCCCAGCACATCGAGCTCGACCTGGCCCCCGGGGCACCGGTCGGGATCATCTGTGACCCCGGCGGCTACCAGTTGCACCATCTGCACGACGGGCGCTGGGTGAGCCACACCCGCTACATCGAGACCGGGGCCGAGGTCGTGCGCCCGTCCTGGGCCGATTAAGCCGGGCCGGCGGCGGTCGAGCGCCCGAACCGATCTCCGGCACACCCCGGTCGAGCCGGGGTTGATCGCCTGCCGCCCGGCGGGGTGGCTGGCGAACTCGAGGTCAGCTGCTCGGGGCGCCGTCCTCGTCGGCGGCCTCGATGCGGGCCTGGAGGCGGCGCATCCCCTTCAGCCACTTCTCCAGGTCGGCGGTCTTGAAGTCCATCCACTCCTGGGCGACCGGGTTGGTCAGGATGAGGAATCGCTCCTCGGCGAAGGCGTCGACGACCTGTTGGGCCACGTCCTCCGGCTCGGCGATCGGTCCGGCGGCCTGCCTGGCCCATTCGGAGTCGGCCTGGTCGCCGAGCATCGGCGTGCGGACCCCGAGCGGGGCGAGCAGGTAGGAGCGGATGCCCCTGTCGTGGTAGGTGATCGACAGCCACTCGGCCAGGCCGACGACCGCGTGCTTCGACACCGCATACGGGGCGTTGCCGTGGGTGGTCAGGATGCCGGCCATCGATGCCGTGAACTGGAGGTGGCCCTCGCCTCGGGCCAGCATGCCCGGCAGGACCGCCCGGACGGCATGGACGTGGGCCATCAGGTTGATGTCCCATTGCCGCTGCCATTCGTCGAGCGGCGTCGTCAGCGGGTCGCCGCCGGAGGCGATGCCGGCGTTGTTGCACACCACGTCGATCGGGCCGAGCTCGTCCTCGACCCGGTTCAGCATGGAGGTGATCTCTGGCTCGACGCCGACGTCGACGACCTCGGCCCTCCCGCCGATCGCCGTCGCCACCCGCTCGGCCCCCTCGGCGTCGCGGTCGACCACGACAACGGCCCTGGCCCCGTCGGCGGCGAACCGACGACACAGGGCCTCGCCGATCCCGCTCCCCCCACCGGTCACCACACACACCCGATCGGTCACCTGCATTCCGAAGCCCCCTGTCCAGCCGTCCCGTGGTGTCCGGCCAGGAGCGACCGTAGGCCGCCGCTCCGCCGGCCGACAAACGTCACATCATCGACGCCCTTGACAACCGGACAATCCGGCCGCCGTACGGCCACCCACACCGCCGACCTCAACGAGGTCGACCTCGCCGCCGTCGCCGACCTGGCCGAGTCGATCCGCCGCGAGCCGGCCGCAGGCGAGACCGTCTGGCGGGCCGCCGTCGACGGCGGGGCGCCGCGCTCCACGAGCGGGTGATCGGCACGTCGACGGTCGGTCACACGCTGGCGCGGGCCATCCCCGTCGACGTGCGGCTGGCCTGAACCCGTCGACCACGGGCGAACGGCTGCGTTCCGGTGGGCTCCGCAGCCGTGCACTACGGTGCCGGCATGGAGCAACGATCTCTCGGGCAGCTGTCGGTCTCCGTCGTCGGGCTCGGCTGCAACAACTTCGGCATGACCATCGACGCCGAGGCCACCCAGCAGGTGGTCGACGCCGCGATCGACGCCGGCATCACCTACTTCGACACCGCCGAGTCCTACGGCCGTGGCCAGTCCGAGGAGTTCCTCGGACGGGCGCTCGGGTCACGCCGGAGCGACGTCATCGTGGCCAGCAAGTGGGGCCACACGGTCTCGCTTGCCGATGGCGAGCGGGGCGGCGACCCGGCCCAGATCCGCCGCCGGCTGGAGGCCAGCCTCGAGCGGCTCGGCACCGACTACATCGACCACTACCAGCTCCATCGGCCGGACCCGGAGACCCCGGTCGAGGAGACGCTCGGGTGCCTGGCGGAGCTGCGGGACGAGGGCAAGATCCGCGAGATCGGCTGCACCCACTTCAACGCCGATCAGCTGCAGCAGTCGGCCGACGCCGCAGCCGAGCACGAACTGGACCCGTACCCGTCGGTCCAGAACCACTATTCACTGCTCACCCGCGATCCCGAGACCGACGGGGTATTCGAGACCTGCGAGCGACTCGGCGTCGCCTTCGTGCCCTACTTCCCGCTCGAGTCGGGCCTACTGACCGGCAAGTTCCGCCTCGGCGAGGGCCGGCCCGAGGACTCCCGGCTCTCGAAGTGGGGTGACCGGGCCGACGCCTTCATCGACGACGACAAGCTCGCCGTCGTCGAGCGGCTCATCGCCTGGTGCGACGAGCGGGACCGGAGCCTGCTCGAGCTGGCGATCAGCTGGCACACCTCCCACCCGCTGGTCGCCTCGGTGATCGCCGGCGCGACGAAGCCGTCGCAGATCGAGGCCAACGTCGCCGCCGCCGGCTGGGACCTGACGGCCGACGACCGCTCCGAGGTCGACGCGGTCCTGGCCGGCTGACGACCTACCGGCGGCCGCCCTTGGTGTCGGCCGCCCGGCCGCCGCGGCCACGGTCCCGGCTCACGCCCCGGGTTCGAGACCCGGCGTGTGGCAGAGCCCGACGAGCAGGCCGTCCGGGTCGAGCAGGCGGGCGATCGTCTGCCCCCATGGCTCGGTCCGGGGTTGGTGGATGAGCTGGTGCCCCGCCTCCGTCAGCTCCGCAGCCGCAGCGGCCACGGCATCGGCGTCGGCCAGTTCGAACTCGATCGTTGCGTTCGGGGTCGGCACGTCCTCCGGCCAGCTCGGTCGCCCGAAGCACGACTCGGCGGCGGCGGCCAGCGGCCACACACCGAGGTGCTTGACGCCGTCGAAACCCTCCATGGCGACGTACTCGCCCGCCACGGTCTCGAGAGGGAGCCCGAGGGTGTCGCGGTAGAAGGCCGACGAGACGGCCGGGTCGGAGACGATGGGGCCGAAACCGGCCACGAAGCGGATGTCCATCGGCCCAGTGTGTCCGACCACCGTGGCGCCGTCTTGGACGAAACGGTCATCCGGCGCGACCTCGCCCGGCGACTCAGGCCGCGTGGCGGAGCCGACCAGGCGTGGTGTCGAGCAGGCGACGGCAGTCGCGCCCGAGGTGGGCCTGATCGGCGTAGCCGGCGCTGGCCGCCAGCTCCCCGAGCGAGCGCTCGGGCCAGCGGTCGAGGAGCTCGGTGAAGCGATCGAGCCGGACCAGCCGCCGATAGAAGGCGGGACCGAAACCGAGCGAGGCGGTGAACCGACGTCGGAGCTGCCGATCGCCGATCCCGCCCGGCTCGATCGGGCGGTCCGACCGGAGCGCCACCAGCGCCGCCGTCACCTCCCGATCGGGTTCCCAGTCGTCGGGGATCCACCGATCGAGCGCCTCGGTCAGCGCCCAGGCCTGTGCCGCCGGCGGCTCGGCCGTGGCCAGCCGATCGCCGAGACGGTCGAGCTCACCGGGGGCGAGGACGGCGTCGAGCGCGATGGCCTGACCGGTGACCCGGTCGAGCCCGATCCCGAGGAGCTGGGCGGCGACGCCGGCGCGCAGGCGGACGCCGACGAGGCGGTCGCCTGGGGTCAGCTCCACCGGACGGGGCTCGACGTCTGGTCCGGCGACGAACGGGCCGGCACGGGGCGACCAGAGCAGGTCGACGGCCCCGTCCGGCACCACCATGCCCCGCCCGGACACGACGGCCGACCACCAGCCCTCGACCAGCCGCCCGGTGGTCGGCTCGGGCGCCGGGAGCGGCTGCAGCGGCGGACCGAGCATCACCGAACGGTACCTCCTCGGCCGTAGGGTTGTCGGGTGCCGAGCCGTGACATCGCCGAACCCGCCCGCTCCGGCGGGGTGGAGATCGTGGCCGACGCCGTCCTGTTCGACAACGACGGCGTGCTGGTCGATTCACACGCCCAGACCGAGTTGGCGTGGCGCCGGCTGGCCGCCGAATTCGACCTCGACGTCGAGACGCTCCTCGTCGAGCTGGTCGGGGTCCGGGCGGCGGACACGCTCGGCCGGTACCTGGACGGCGACCGCCTGACCGCCGCCGTCGACCGGCTGGAGGATCTCGAGGTCGAGCTGGCTCCCCTCACCGAGGCCGGCGGCGGTGCGGCCGACCTCCTGGCCCGACTGCCGGACGATCGATGGACGGTGGTCACGTCGGCCACCCGACGCCTGGCCGTCGCCCGCTGGCGGGGCGCGGCGCTGCCGCTGTCGCCGACCGCGGTGTCGGCCGAGGACGTGTCCCGCGGCAAGCCGGATCCCGAGCCGTTCCTCGTCGGCGCCGAACGACTCGGTGCCGATCCGAGCCGCTGTGTCGTCTTCGAGGACTCGCCGTCCGGTGGCCGCGCCGCCCTGGCTGCCGGCGCCACCGTGGTTGCCGTCGGCGATCAGCCCTGGCCGATCGAGCCAGCGGTACGCATCGTCGACCTGTCGGCGGTCCGTGTCGTCGAGCTGTCGCCGGTCACGGTCGCCGAGCGTGCGGAGGGGCCGGTGGCTCTGCGCTGCGTGCCGGCCTGACCGGGTACGAACCGCGGTCGCCGGCCGGGTGGACCACGACGCGACACGACTGCTGGTTCGGGATCTGGGACGGGCACGGCCGCCTGCACGGCGGACGGGCGGTCAGCCGGATGACCCACGGGCATCGCAGCTGGCGGGGCCACGAGCCGCGGCCCCGGGAGGCCGGCCTGGCCCCGCCCCACATCCTGTCGGGGCCATCGCCGATGCGCGGCAGCGGTAGTCCCCCACCGTCTGGTGGCCGGCGGACCGGGCGTAGTTGCTGATCACCGAGATCGACGTCGCCTGGACCTACCTGGCCGGCGCCGCGGGGTTGGTCGAGGCGATCGAGGCCACCGACGGCATCGAGGCACGGCGGGCCGCCCTCGACCACCGGGGCACGTCCGACGCCGACCGGCTCAACCGCTGAGACCCGTGCGGGGATCGGTCACCGACGGGCCAGGGCCCGGCCGGCGATGGCAAAGCCGATCACGGCCGGCAGGGTCACGATGGCCATGGCCGACCCGACCGACAGCGACGTGGCGGCCAGCCCACCGACCAGTACCGGCATGGCCAGGCCGGACACCCGCAGCCCGGCGGTCAGCGCACCGAGGCCGGCACCCGGCCGGCCGGGATGGCGGGCCGCCCGGTCGTAGATCGTCGGCAACATCGACGCCGCGCCGATCCCGGAAACGAACAGCCCGAGGAGGCTGAGCGGGGGCGAGTCGACGAGCGTGGCCAGGGCGAGGCCGGCGAACGTCAAGGTGTTGGTGACGCCCCGGAGGCGACCGGGGCCGAGCCGTTGACCGGCCCAGTCGCCGGCGAACCGACCGATGGTCATGCCGGTCGTCACGGCCACGTAGGCCAGCGCCGCCCGGCCCGCCGGGGTGTCGAAGTCGTCGGTGAAGCGGAACGCGGCCCAGTCGCTCGACACGGTCTCGACGGCGACGGCGAACAGCCCCGAGGCGGCCAGCAGTGCCAGGACGACCGATCCTCGATCGGCGGCCGCTCCCCCGTCGCCGGGCCCGGCGCCACCATCGTCTATCGGGCCGGCGTCCGGGGCGGCGTCCGGCGGGCTCGTCTGGTGCTCGTCGACCCGGAGCAGGCCCCGACCGACGTAGATCAGCCCGAGGCCGAGGAGGGCGGCGGCACCGGCCAGGTGGACCTGGAGCGAGACGCCGGCGGCGGCCAACCGGGAGGCGGCCAACCCACCGATGACGGTGCCGAGGCTCCACAGGCCGTGGAGGCGGCTCATCACCGGCGTGTGACGACGGCCGCTCAGCCACGACCCCTGCAGGTTCATCGCCGAGTCGACCAGGGGGTCGAATACCTGCAGGCCGATCAGGCCGATGACCAGCACGAGCGGGGCGGTGGCGAAGCCGATGACGGGCAGGGACAGCGCCATGAGCGCACCGAAGATGATCATGACCCGCCGCGACCCGAGACGGGACACGGCGGGGCCGACGGCGGCGCTGCCGAGCAGCCCGGCCAACCCCGCAACCGACAGCAGCAGGCCGACCTGCTCGATGCCGATCCCGACCTGGTCGCGAATCTCGGGCAGTCGGGGGTAGACCGACGCGAACAGGGCGCCGTTGACGAAGAACTGGGTGGCGACCGAGGCCAGGGCTCGGCGGTCGGTGGCGCTGAACTGGTCCGCCGGCGTTGGCTGGTCGGAGCCGGAGCCCCCGGTCACACCTTCTCGAGCGGGGCCCAGGCGAGGAGCAGCGTCTTCTCGCCGACGGACGGGAAGTTGACCCGAGCCTCGGCCTTGTCACCGACGCCGTCGATGTCGATGATGACGCCCTCGCCGAACTTCTTGTGGAACACGTCGTCGCCGACCTTCAACCCGAGGGCGTCGGCGCCCGACTCGACCGGTCCGCGCGGCTTGAGGGCCGAGTCGATGGCCCGCTGACGCCCGCCGAACACCGAGGTCGTTCCCCTGGCGGTCGACGAGGTGCCGCTGCCGCCGAACGTGCCGGCCTGACGGCCTCGGCTGGTGCCCCGGCTGCCGGCGGCCTCCTCGATCAGCTCCTCCGGGATCTCGTCGAGGAACCGGCTCGGCGGGTTGTACTGCGTCTGGCCGAACAGCATCCGGGCCCAGGCATGGGTGAGGTACAGCCGCTCCATGGCCCGGGTGATCCCGACGTAGGCCAGGCGGCGCTCCTCCTCCATCTCGTCCGGGTCGGTCATCGAGCGGAGGTGGGGGAAGATGCCGTCCTCCATGCCGAGCATCACCACGACGGGGAACTCGAGGCCCTTGGCCCCGTGCAGGGTCATCAGCGTCACGTGTGACTCGTCGCCGTCGACCTCCTCGGCGTCGGTCACGAGGCTGATCTGCTCGAGGAACTCGTCGACGGTGTCGAATTGGGCTGCGGTGCCGATGAGTTCGTGCAGGTTCTCGATCCGACCCTCGGCCTCGTGGGAGCGGTCGTCCTCCAGCTCGGCCAGGTAGCCGGTGTCGCGCAGCATGGCCTCCATCGATGCGGCCGGGCCCTTGTCGAGCAGTTCGGTGAACGAGTCCATCAGCGCCAGGTAGGAGGCGATGCCCTTGGCCGCCTTGCCGGACACGCCGGCCTCGTCGGCACGGCGCAGCCCGTCGGTGAAGGTGAGCCCGTGCATCTGGGCGAAGGCGTCGACCTTGCCGACGGAGGTGTCGCCGATCCCCCGCTTCGGCGTGTTGACGACCCGCTTCACCGACACCTCGTCTGCCGGGTTGGCCAGCGCCTTCAGGTAGGCCAGGGCGTCCTTGATCTCCCGTCTGTCGTAGAAGCGGGTGCCGCCGACGACCTTGTAGGGGATGCCGACCCGACCGAAGTACTCCTCCAGCACCCGCGACTGGGCGTTGGTCCGGTAGAAGACGGCCATGTCGCCCCAGCGGTAGCTGCCGCTCTCGTGGAGCTGGGCCAGCTCGGAGGCGACGAACTGGCTCTCGTCGAGCTCGTCGTCGGCGTGGAACCGGAGGATGCGGTCGCCCCGACCCTCGTCGGTCCACAGCGACTTCGGCTTGCGACCGAAGTTGTTGGTGATGACGGCGTTGGCCGCATCGAGGATCGTCTGGGTCGACCGGTAGTTCTGTTCCAGCAGGACGACGGTGGTGTCGGGGTAGGCGTCCTCGAACTGGATGATGTTGCGGATGTCGGCGCCGCGGAACCGGTACACCGACTGGTCGCTGTCGCCGACGACGGTGACGTTGCGGTTGGCGGCCGAGAGCTGCAGGACCAGTTCGTTCTGGACGCCGTTGGTGTCCTGGTACTCGTCGACGAGCAGGTGCTGGAACCGCTGCTGGTAGGCGGCGAGTGTCTCGGGCGAGGAGCGGAACAGCTTGACCGCGTTGAGCAGGAGGTCGTCGAAGTCCATCGCCCCGGCCTGCTGGAGCCGCCGCTGGTACTCCTCGTAGACCTCGGCCGCCTTGCGCTCGATGATGACGTTGGCCCGCTCGGCGTACTGGGCGGCGTTGAGGCCCTCGTTCTTGGCCGAGCTGATGACGCCGTGGATCGACCGGGGCTGGAACCGCTTCGGATCGAGCCCGAGGTCGCGGATCACGTAGCCGGCGAGGCGAACGGCGTCGGCCTGGTCGTAGATCGTGAAGCTCGACGGGAAGTCGAGGACCGCGGCCTCCCGGCGCAGGATCCGCACACACGCCGAGTGGAACGTGCTGACCCACATCTTCTGGGCAACGGGCCCGACGAGGGCGGCGACCCGCTGCTTCATCTCGTCCGCGGCCTTGTTGGTGAAGGTGATGGCCAGGATCTCGAACGGCGAGAAGCCCTCGTCGATCAGCCAGGCGATCCGTCGGGTCAGCACCCGGGTCTTGCCGGAACCGGCGCCGGCAACCACCAGCAGCGGGCCGCCGGGATGGGTGACGGCATCGAGCTGGGACGGGTTCAGGCCGTCGGTGATCCCGTTTGGCGACGAGGGGGCGGACACCCTCCCACCGTAGAGCCTCGGACCGGGGCCAGGGGTGGTCCTCGGCCATTCACCCATCGCCTACCGTGACGATCGGCGGTCGAGGATCGGCATCGATCGGCCGCCCTGGACCGGTCGATCGCCCACAACGTTCGACACCCTTGTTGCTATCTCTCACAGAGATACAAAGGGGCCACCCATACATGTTGGTCCATGGCCGTGCCCCGACGTCCTGGGCTCCGCTACCGTCGCCGGAACGGCGTCGGCGGCCGTGCCCCGGATCGATCCCTCGATCGCGGGGCCGCACGACAGGACCCCGTCATGCCATCCCGCCGCAGCTTCTCGTTCGACCCCGCCACGACGGTCGACCTGACCCGACCCGAGGCGATCCCTCCCCCACCGTCGGAGCTGCGGGCCCCAGCGGCCCCACCGCCACCCGTGGCCCCGGCCGAGGCCAGGATCAGCGGGCTGGCCGGTCTCTGCATGCTCGTCCTCGTCGTGGCCGGCCTCGGCCTGCCACTCCCCGGCGGCCACCTGGCGGTCGACGCCGTGCTCGTGGTCATCGGCTTCCAACTCGGGATGGCGATGAGCCGCGCCGCCAAGCGGCCCCGGCGCTGGGTCCCGCGGTTCTGGCTTCGGGTGCTGGCACCGATCGTGGTGCCGACGGTCGTCGCCGTCGCCCTGGCCACGACCTACTGGTGGTCGTTCGACCGGCTCACGGCCGTCGAGGTCAACGGTGCGCTGGCCTCGCTGACCATGGTCGCCAACGTCGCTCCGCTGTTCACCGACGCGGGGTTCCCGGCCGCCGACCACCTGTGGCTCGTCGCCGTCATCGTGCAGTTCGCCTTGCTTGCCCCGCTGGCCGTGCTCCTCACCCGCCGGGAGAACGGCACCCGGCTGGCCATCCGGTGGATCATCGTGCTCGCCGCCGCCGCCCTGACGACCCGGCTGACGGTGGCGGCCACCGGTCTCGACGAGCAGGCCATCCGCTCGCTCGCCACCAGCACCCGCATCGACGGTCTGCTGCTCGGCCTCGGCCTCGCCATCGCCCCCCGGTCGAGCCTCGCCCGGGTCCCGGTCGTGCTCGCCGCACCGGCGTTCATCGGGCTCCTGGCGATCTTCGCGCTCGCCCCCGACGCCACCGACCTCCCGGTCGTGACCCTCGGACTGCTGGCCCCGACCGTCGCCGTCGGCACCGGCGTCATCATCGCCACCCGCATCGCCGGCAACCCGTCCGACGCCCTTGGTCGCACCCTTGGCAACCTCACGCTGCGGTGGCTCGGCACGAGGGCGCTCAGCATCTACGTCTGGCACCAGCTGTTCGGCATGGCCCTCACCGACGGCGCCGAGATCGACCTGTTCGGCGCCCCCTGGCCCGGCTCGAGTCTGTTCACGACCCGGCTCGTCTTCGCCCTCGCTGCCGGGGCCGCCAGCTACCACTACCTCCAGGTCCCGCTCCGGACGCTCGCCGCCGATGTGTGGCGACGCCGTGTGAAGCGACTCGAGCCGCCGCCCGAGCCGCCCGGCCGCACGGCCCTGACCCCGGGCTGACCCGGAGGTCGGGACCGGCGGTCGGGCGATGGGCCGGCCGCCACCCCGTTCGGCGGCTCACCGGCCACGGCGCCCCGGCGACCCGGCAGGTTCAACCACGAGCGCCACTACCCTGGGCCCCTTGAACCCCACAGCGACACTGATCACCTTCCTTCGCGGCTTCTGCATGGGCGCCGCCGACATCGTGCCCGGGGTGTCCGGGGGCACGATCGCCCTCGTGTTCGGCATCTACGAACAGCTGCTCGACAATGTGCGCCGCGGCGCCCGAGCGATCGGCTCGGTGGTCAAGGGCGACGTGCGGGGCGCCATCCGCCACCTCGGCACCGTCGAGTGGGGCTTCCTGCTGCCGCTCGCGGTGGGGGTCGTCGCTGCACTCGCCGTGCTCGCCTCACTCATCGAGGGCCTGCTCGAGACCCGACCCGAGGAGATGGCCGGGCTGTTCTTCGGCCTCGTCGCCGGCTCGATCGTGGTGGCCTGGCTGCTCCTCCGTGATCGCACCAGCAGCGACCTGCTCGTCATCGCCGCCGTCGGGGCCGTGACGTTCGTCCTGCTCGGCTTCCAATCCGGCCCGGTGAGCGACCCGTCACCGCTCGCCTTCTTCGGCGCCGGCGCGATCGCCATCTGCGCCATGATCCTGCCGGGCATCAGCGGCTCGTTCCTGTTGCTGATGATGGGCATGTACGCCGCGGTGCTCGGAGCGGTGCATGACCGGGAGGCGTCCGACCTGCTCTCGCTCGGCATCTTCTTCCTCGGCGCCACCGTCGGCCTCGCCCTGTTCTCGACCGGCCTCGGCTGGCTGCTCGACCGCTACCACAACCGGGTCCTGGCCGTGCTCATCGGCCTGATGATCGGCTCGTTCCGCGTGCTCTGGCCCTGGCCGAACGGGGTTGGCATCATCAGCGACGTCGAAGGGGAATCGGTCGCCGGCACCGGTCTCGACTGGCCGACCGCCGATCGGCTGTGGCTCCCGCTCGTCCTGGCCCTCGTCGCCTTCGCCGTCGTGGTCGCCACCACCCGCCTGACCCCGTCGAGTGGCGGTGACCGGTCGACGCCGACCACACCGACCCCGGCCCGCCGGCACTGACGATCGGCTGGCCGAACCGGCCAGACCAGGATCGGTTCGGCGGCGGCCCTGGGTCGTCCGACCCAGTGACCGCGCCGACCGGCCGACGACGACCCACGCCGATGTGCCCGCCGATGTGCCATGGGGTGCCGACCCGGCCAGTACCCTGACCGATCATGGATCCGGTGTGGAGGACCCGAGCCATCGGCGCCGCGAGCGCGGTCGCCCTGGCGACGCTCGCCCTCGTCGTCGGCGACTCCCTGGCCGGAGGTCGCATCACCGGGATCCGGGCGGACGACACCGAGCCGGCGTCGGCCTCGACCGAGCTCGACGACCGGCCCGAGGCCCTGGCGGTCACCGGAACCACGATCGGCTCCACCTCGTCTGGTGACGCGTCCGCCACCGAGAGTGAGAGCGGTGTCGGCCAGGCCGCCTCGGTCACCGGCGCCGCCGCCGGTCCCCGGGGGGACACCGAAGCCTACGAGGCCATCCGCAACCGACAGGACAAGTTCACCCGCTTCGCCGACGTGCCGTCGATCGACCTCGACCTCCCGTCGTTGACCGAGCCCGCGCCCGTCAACGACAACGGGGCCTCCCCCGAAGGCCAGTTCCGGGTGGCGTGTGAGTACTCCCACTTCGGCGCCGACGATCCGATCATCTTCCCCGGCCAACCCGGCGCGTCACACCTCCACATGTTCTTCGGCAACACCGAGACCAACGCCTTCACCACCGAGGAGGAGCTGATCAACTCCGGCGGTGGCACCTGCAGCGGCTTCGAGCTCAACCGGTCGGCCTACTGGGTCCCGGCCCTGCTCGACGGGCGGGGGAATGCCGTGGTCCCCGATCAGATCATCCTCTACTACAAGACGAAGTTCCCCGAGTCGGTCACCGCCATGCCCCAGGGTCTGCAGATGCTGGCCGGCAACCTCGACGCCGAGTCGTTCCAGGCCGATCAGCTGCTGCACTGGTCGTGCGGTGACAACGGCAACGGCTATGACCAGACCAACCGGATCCCCGACTGCGGCGGCGACGTGATCAACGCCTCGATCGTGTTCCCCAACTGTTGGGACGGGGTGAACCTGACCTCGCCCGACTTCGTCTCCCACCTCACCTACGTCGACGACAACACGGCATGCCCGTCGTCCCACCCCCGGCGGCTGCCGAAGATCTCGATCCTGATCTACTGGCCCGGCGTCGACTCGGTCGATGGCTGGCACCTGTCGTCTGACCAGACCGGCGGGTTCAACGCCCCGCCCGGTGGCACCCTGCACGCCGACTGGTGGGGGGCGTGGAACGACGAGACGATGGACCTGTGGATCGAGGGGTGCATGCAGGCCTCCCGCAACTGCTCCTACGGGCAGACTGGGACGTCCCGCCAGCTCGCCGGTCTGAACCCGCTCGAGATCTACGAAGGCGACAACCTGCTCCCGCTCCCCTCGTCGTGACGACGGCGCCAGGCGCCGTCAGAACTGCCCAGCGCCCCGGGAGCAACCGACGGTCGCGCTAGGCTCGCCCGACCGCCGCCAACGAGCCACAGGACCCGCCGCCCCATGGCCACCCACCCCCCGCGACAGGCCGGACGGACGCGTCGCGACCCCGCCCCCGCCAGACGAACGCGCATTGCCCCCGGGCGCGCCCAACGAGGGCGCGTCGCCCCCGGGCGCGCCCAACGAGGGCGCGTCGCTGCCGGGCGGGCCACCTTGGTGGGCCGGCTCGCGGCGCTCGGGCTCGGTGTGGCCGCGCTGCTCGCCGGCTGCACCTCCGACGACGCCGGCGACGATGCCACCCCCGATCGACTCGGCTCCGAGGCCGTCGATGGCCAGCCGGGCATCGTCGAGGGCGACTCGACCGTCTCGGAGGTCGCCACGTCGGCCTACCTCGACGGGTACGCGCTGACCACCGACGACTTCGCCGGCGAGGTCGTCGTCACCATCGCCGGCGAGCGGCGCCTGATCGAGACCAACGCGCTACCGAACCACGAGACCGGGCCGTTCCCGAACGACGGCAACCCCAACGCCATCGCCGCCCAGAACCTCGCCTTCGACTTCCCGACGACCCCCGAGTTCACCGGCTCGTCGACCCAGACGCGGCTGATCGGCGTGGCCGTGAACGGCGTTCCCTTCGACCCGGCCACCGCCGAACGGGTGACCTGCGCGAGCGGACCGATCTTCGTCGTCGAGGCCATCCAGAACCGCTTCGACCTCGGGCTCGACCTCAACAACGCCCACGTGCAACCGGACGGCACCTACCACTACCACGGGCGCTCCCAGGTCCTGATCGAGTCACTCGACGACGGCGGTGACACCGACCTGGTCCACATCGGCTTCGCCGCGGACGGCCACCTGATCTACGCCTCCCGGTCGGGTCGCTACGCCCCCAGCTACCGCCTGACCGAGGCGCTGAGACAGGGCGTCGACTGCACGTACCGCGACCAGGCCGTCGAGATCGAGGGCACAGCTCCGGACGGCACCTACACCTCCGACTGGGAGTTCGACTCGACCGTCGGCGACCTGGACCGCTGCAACGGCACGACGATCGACGACGAGTACCTCTACGTGGTGACGGACGGCTTCCCGTTCCTGCCCCGCTGTCTCAACGGTGCCTTCACACCGACCGGGCCCCAACCGGGCGGCGGCGCCGGTCCCGGCGGCGACGGCGACGGAGGGGGCGGTGGTGACAGCAGCGATGCCGACCAGGGTGACGGGGATGTTGGCGCCGACCGGGACGACGTCGTCGACCCGCCGACGACCGAGCCAGCCGAGCCGGCAGCCGACGACCCCGCAGCCGATCCGGCCACGGGAGCGGACGGCGACCCGGCGACCGACGCCGGGGACCAACCCCCGGCCGGGGGCTAGCCGGATCCGGCTACTCCCACTCGATGGTGCCGGGCGGCTTGCTGGTGACGTCGTAGGCCACCCGGTTGATGCCGTCGACCTCGTTGATGATCCGGTTCGACATCGTCTCGAGCAGTTCGTAGGGCAGACGGGCCCAGTCGGCCGTCATGGCGTCGTCGCTGGTGACCGCCCGGATGATGATCGGGTGGGCGTAGGTCCGCTCGTCGCCCATCACCCCGACGGTGCGGATGTCGGCCAGCACGGCGAAGGCCTGCCAGATCTCCCGCTCGAGCCCGGCGGTGGCGATCTCCTCCCGCACGATGGCGTCGGCCCGCTGCAGGACCGCGACCTTGTCGGCGGTGACCTCACCGATGATCCGGACCCCGAGCCCGGGGCCGGGGAACGGTTGGCGCCACACGATCTCGTCCGGCAGGCCGAGCTCGGAGCCGACCTTGCGGACCTCGTCCTTGAACAGGTTGCGCAGCGGCTCCACCAGCTTGAACTGCAGGTCGTCCGGGAGGCCGCCGACGTTGTGGTGGCTCTTGATCTTGGCCGCATCGGCGGTGCCCGACTCGATCACGTCGGGGTAGAGCGTGCCCTGGACGAGGAAATCGGCGTCTTCGATGCCACCCGAGGCCTCCTCGAAGACCCGGATGAAGACCTCGCCGATCGTCTTGCGCTTGTCCTCGGGGTCGGTGACCCCGGCCAGCCGTTCGAGGAACCGCTCGCCGGCCCGCACGTGGATCAGCTCGATCCCCTGGTGCTTCTGGAACGTCTCGACCACCTGGTCGGACTCGCCGAGCCGCATCAGCCCGGTGTCGACGTACACGCAGGTCAGCCGAGGCCCGATCGCCCGGTGGACGAGGGCGGCGGCGACGGCCGAGTCGACCCCGCCGGAGAGCCCGCAGATCGCCCGGCCGGGGCCGATCTGGGCCCGGATGGCGTCGACCGAGGTGTCGATGATGGAGTCCATGGTCCACGTCGGGGCACAGCCGGCGAGGTCGTGCAGGAACCGGCGCAGCAACTCCATACCGGCCGGGGTGTGACCGACCTCGGGGTGGTACTGGACCCCCCAGATGCGCCGCCGCTCGCTCTCGAGCACGGCGACCGGCGCGTTCGGTGTCGAGCCGCAGGCCTCGAACCCGTCCGGTACGACGGTGATGGCGTCGAAGTGGCTCATCCACACCGTCTGGGTCGCCTCGGCGTCGGCCAGCAGAGCCCCCGGCGTCTTGGCGTCGCGGGTCAGCGTGGTCCGCCCGTACTCGCCCTGGGCGTTGCGGCCGACGGTCCCGCCGAGCTGGTGGGCGATCAGCTGGGCGCCGTAGCAGATGCCGAACGTCGGGATGTCGAGGTCGAAGATCGCCGGATCGAGCCGGGGGGCGCCGTCGACATGCACGCTGGCCGGGCCGCCGGACAGGATGATGGCCGCCGGCTGGCGGGCGGCCAGCTCGTCGGCGGTGATCGTGTGGGGCACGATCTCGGAGTAGACCTGCAGCTCCCGCACCCGCCGGGCGATCAGCTGGGCGTACTGGGCGCCGAAGTCGACGACCAGGACGACCTGGGCCGGTGCGGCCACCGTGTTGGAGCCGGCGTTCACGGCGTTCGGTGAACTCATGAGCCGGCCGATCGGACCAGGACCTCGGCCTTCTGGAGGTCCTTGAGGTTCTCGTAGCCGAGGGCCGAGAGAGCCTGGCGGAGAGCGCCGAACACGTTGAGCCGACCGTCGGCCTGCGTGGCCGGGCCCAACAGGAGCTGCTCGAGGCTGCCGACCGGTTCGACCGCCACCCGATTGCTCTGCGGCAGGTTCGGGTGCACGACCGAGTTGCCCCAGTGCCAGCCTCGGCCGGGGGCCTCGGCGGCAGCGGCCAGGGCCGAGCCGAGCATGATCCCGTCGGCCCCGCAGGCGATGGCCTTGGCGATCTGGCCGCCGTTGGAGAACCCGCCGTCGGCGATCACGTGCACGTAGACACCGGTTTCGTCGAGGTGTCGCATGCGGGCGGCCCGGACGTCGGCGATGGCGGTGGCCATCCCCGACCCGACGCCGATGACCCGGCCGGCGGCAGCGGTCGAGCCGCCGTCGACACCGACGAGGACGCCGGCGGCCCCGGTCCGCATCAGGTGCAGCGCCGCGTGATAGCTGGCGCAGCCACCGACGATCACCGGGGTCTCCAGCTCCCGCACGAACTCCTTGAGGTTGAGGCTCTCGCCGTCGGTCACGTGCTCGGCCGAGATGACGGAGCCGCGGATCAGCAACAGGTCGAGCTCGGCCGACAGCAGGATGTCGGCCAACGAGGCCACGTGCTTCGGGGAGACGGCGCCGGCGGCGATGACGCCACCCTCATGGATCTCCGCCACCCGCTGCTTGATCAGGTCGGGGTCGAGCGGCGCCCCGTACAACTCCCGCATGCGAGCGAGCGCGGCCTCGCCGTCGAGGGTGGCGAGGTCAGCCAGCAGCGCATCGGCGTCGGCGTGGCGGGTCCACAGTCCCTCGAGGTCGAGGACGGCGAGCCCACCGAGGCGACCGATGTCGATCGCGGTGGCCGGGCTGGTCACCGAATCCATGGCCGAGGCCAGGAACGGCAGCTGGAGCCGGTAGGCGTCGATCTGCCACGACAGGTCGACCAGATCGGCGTCACGGGTCCGACGGCCCGGGAGGAGCACCAGGTCGTCGAGGTCGTAGGCTCGACGCCCCGACTTGCCCATCCCGATGTCGATCTCAGCCACCGCAGACCTCCTGGAAAGGTCCAAGGTTAACGGCCGACGGGGCCGGGGAGGGGTATCTGCCTAGGGCAGGATCAGGATCTTGCCGGTCGTCAGGCGACCCTCGAGTGCCCGGTGGGCGTCGGCGGCCTCGGCGATCGGGTAGCGACCCCCGATCGGCACGTCGAGCTTGCCGTCGACGATCCAGCCGTAGAGCTCGTCGACCCGCTGCTGACCCTCGGGCGGGTCCATGTAGTGGAACAGGCTCGGGCGGGTCACGAACAGCGACCCCCCGGCGTTGAGCCGCTGCAGGTCGAACGGCGGGACCTGCCCACTCGATCCGCCGAACAGGGCCATCATGCCCCGGGGTCGTAGCACCGAGAGGCTGCCGTCGAACGTGTCGGCGCCGACCCCGTCGTAGACGACGTCGAGCCCGGGGGCATCGCCGAGCTCGGCCCTGACCGCGTCGGCGAAGTCGGTCTCGCGGTAGTTGATGACGTGATCGGCCCCGTGGGCCGCCGCGATCTCGGCCTTCTCGGGCGTTCCGACGGTGGTGAAGACCTCGGCCCCGAGCATCTTGGCCAGCTGGATGAGCAGCCCGCCGACGCCGCCGGCGCCGGCGTGGATCAGGCACCGATGGCCCTCGCCGAGCCGGAACGTCGACCGGACGAGGTAGTGGGCGGTCAGGCCCTGGAGGGCCGAGGCCGCCGCCACCTCGAGGTCGATCCCATCCGGCAGGGTGAACACCTGGGCGGCCGGGGCCAGGCACTCCTCGGCGTACGATGCGGTGGTCCCGGCGGTGACCACGCGATCGCCGACCGAGAGGGTGGTCACCCCGTCGCCGACGGCGGAGATCGTGCCGGCACACTCCCGACCGAGGCCCATCGGCAGCGACCCCGGATAGACGCCGCTGCGGAAGTAGGTGTCGATGAAGTTCAGCCCGGCGGCGGCCACGGCGATCCGCACCTGGCCCGGTCCCGGCTCTGGCGTCGCCACGTCGACAACGGCCATGACCTCCGGTCCACCGGTCTCGGTGATCTGCACGGCCCGCATCGGCTCTCCTCTGGTCGGCTCCGGCCAGCCATCATTCCCGAACCGGGCGTCCGGCGCCAGCCATCGGACGCAGCGCCAGCCATCGAACGCAGCGCCAGCCATCGGACGCAGCGCCGGGGCGGGCGCTAGGCCGGCTCCTCGACCCGACCGTCGGCGTACCGGGCGAACCGCTCCGGGTCGGGACCGTGAACCGGGTCGTCGGACGGCCAGGGCCAGCCACCGAAGCCCGTGGCCTGATAGTCGGCCATCGCCTGACGGATCCCGGCCTCGTCGTTGAGCACGAACGGCCCGTACCGAGCCACCGGTTCACCGATCGGGCGGCCCTGCAGGACCAGGCCCTCGGAACCGCTTGCCCCACCGACGAGTTCGATCTCCGCGGTGGCCTCCAGCACGACGCCGGTGTCGGCGCCGATCACCTGATCGGCGACCGTGGTCGATCCCGCGAACAGATACAGCACCCGTGACGCCCCGGCCCCGGCGGGGGGCAGCCTGAGGCGACCGTCGGCGTCGAGCCGGAGGTGCCAGATGGCGACGTCGTGCGCGGCCGTCGCGGCCCACGAGTCGGGCGGCGGCGCAGGGGCATCACGGCCGGCGAGACTGCCGGCGATGACGGTCACCTCGGCCCCGTCGCCGGTGACAACGGGGAGCTGGTGGTGCCACAGCATCGAGAAGTAGGGGTCCACCATCTTCGAGGCCGCCGGCAGGTTCAGCCACATCTGGAAGAGGTGCAGGGTGTTGGGACCATCGGTGGCGAACAGCGGGAACATCTCGGCGTGCACGATCCCGGCGCCGGCCGTCACCCACTGCACGTCGCCCTGCCCGAACCGGGCCTTGGCCCCGAGCGAGTCGGAGTGGTCACACCAGCCGCGCCGCACGTAGGTCACGGTCTCGAAGCCGCGATGGGGGTGTTGGGGGAAGCCGGGCACGGTCGACCCGTGGTACATGTTCCAGCCGTCGACCCCGGCGAAGTCCATCCCGATGTCCCGGCCGGCGAGGGAGGCGGCCGGAGCGAGGGCGCCGTCGCCGGCCGGGTACCGGTCGAGGTGGTGGGCGCTGAAGAGGAACGGGTCGAGGGTCGGCCACTGGGTTCCGAGCGGGACGGTCTGCACGATGGGGCTGCTCACCGCATCAGTCTACGAGGGCCCCCTCCGCGCCCTTGGATCCCGCCGGGCCACCGTTGGCGTCCGCTTGCTCCCGGCCGGTCGGGCGCCGGCGCCGTCGACCGGCGACGGACCGTTGCTCAGCCGACCGCCCGGCTCAGTGCAGGGGCCAGGTCGCCCCGGTCCTCGACGGCCACGTCGGCGAGGCCGAGCCAGCCGGCCATCTCGGTCAGCGAGCCGGCCAGCTCCCGAGCCACCCGGACCCGGTCGGCGCCGTCCTGGGTGTAGGAGCCACGGACCCGGAGCACGCCGGACTTCCGGTCGGCCTTGAGGTCGACCCGGCCGACGAGTTCCTCGTCGAGCAGGAACGGGAGCACGTAGTAGCCGTAGATCCGCTTGGGCTCGGGCACGTAGATCTCGATCCGGTAGTAGAAGTCCCAGAGTCGCTCGCCCCTCGGTCGATACCAGACGACGGGGTCGAACGGGCTGAGCAGGGCCCGGCCTGGCACCGCTCGCGGCCGCTTGGCCTCCGGGTGGACGTAGGCGGGCTCGCTCCACCCACGCACCTCGACCTGGTCCAGTCGGCCTTCGTCGACCAGGCGGGCGAGGATCGGGCGGATGGTCGTGACGTTGACCCGGAAGTAGTCGGCCAGATCGGCATCGGTACCGATGCCGTGGCTGCGGGCGGCGAGCATCGTGAGCTCGGTGATCGCCTCGTCATCGGTCGGGGTCGGGCGGTCAAGCACGTCGGGGCGCAGGACCCGCTCGGGGAGGTCATAGGAGGTGACGAAGGCCCTGTCCCGGTCGCGGATGGCCAGTCGGCCCGTCACGTAGAGCGCCTCCAGCGCGATCTTGCCTTTCGACAACCCCCACCAGGGCCCGGTCCGGCCGCCGGGGTCGCTCAACTCCTTGACCGACAGCGGGCCGGTCGACGCCACCTCCTCGTGGACCGCCTCGGCGTAGCCCGGGTGCTCGGCGTTCAGCTTGTCGAGCCAGCGTCGGCGCTTGCCCATGCGGTGCCGGAGCAGCGGTTGCAGCTCCTGGGAGGTGATCGAGGCCTCGTGGCTGATGAACTCGAAGTGCTCGTCGCCGTGGTACAGGTAGCGGTCGAGGCGCTCCCGGTCATAGGGACCGAGCCTGGCCAGGACGGGGAGGAAGTGGCTGCGGCACACGACGTTGACCGAGTCGAGCTGCAGGATCGTCATTCGATCCATCACCCGGCGGAGGTGGCGCACGTCGGCCTGGCCGGCCGGTTTGCGGTCGGTGAAGCCCTGGGCGGCCAGGGCGATGCGGCGGGCCTGGGCGATCGAGAGGCGAGCCACGGTGGCGACCGCCCGATCAGGCCTCGGCGGTCTCGGACTCGTCGGCGGCGCCGCCCGCCGAGTCGCCGACCATCGACTCGAGGATGTCGCGAAGGCCGCCGTGCTTGAGGTTCTTCAGTACCTCGCCCGGCGTGGTCTCGCCCCGCTCCCACTCCATCCAGGAGGCCAGCAGCTTGTTCGGGTCGGGTGGGGGTCGGTCCATGCCCGCAGACTACCGGCCGGATATGACACAGTGGCCGGGTGGGACTGCGGGACTTCGTCGAGCGGCTGATCGGGACGGCGACGGCGCCGGGGGGAGGACCTCGGGTCACCGGGCCGCCGCCGTCCGGCAACGGCGCCTCGTCGTTCCACCTCGTCTGGGATGCGCCGCCGGTGCCGTTGACCGCAGCCGAGGTCACGATCGAGGTGGTGGAGCCGCCGTCGGTGCCGAAGCTGTACTTCTGGGCGATGCAGGTGAACTTCGAGCGGGGAGTCGGTCGGGTCGGCGGCGCCCACGTCGGCCTCCAGTACCACCCGGCCTACCCCGATGCGGGGGCGGTCAACTGGGGCGGCTACGCGGATGCCGGCGGGGAGCTCGACGGGTCGGTCTCGGCGCTGCCCTCCGCGCTCGACAACATCAACACCAGGACCTACCGATGGGAACCGGGGCGCCGCTACCGCTACCGGGTGTCCCGGTCGCCCGAGCGCGGTTGGCGGGGGTCGATCGTCGACCTGGCCACCGGTGACGAGACCGTGATCCGGGATCTGTGGATCGAGGCCGACCACCTGACCGGGCCGATGGTCTGGAGCGAGGTGTTCGCCGACTGCGACGAGCCCTCGACCGCCGTCCGCTGGACGGATCCGGTGGTCACCACCGCCGACGGTGAGCGGATCGGCATCGAGGCGGTCCGGCTCAACTACCAGACCAACGGCGACGGCGGCTGCGCCAACACCGACACCACGGTCGACACCTCGAGCGGAACAGCCGGCTTCCTGCAGCGGACGGCGACGGCGCGGACCAACCCGTCCGGCACCCGTCTCGTGCTCCCGACCCGGCGGGCCTGACGCCGGACCGGCCGTCCCGAGGCCGGGCTGCCGGCCCCGTCCGCCGCCCTGTCGGCGGGCCGATTAGCCTCGGACCCCTATGCCGATCCGACTCCCCGAGGAGCTGCCGGCCTTCGACACCCTCCGCGACGAGGGGGTCTACGTGATGAGCGACGCGATGGCGGAACGACAGGACATCCGCCCGCTCCGCATCGCCCTGCTCAACCTGATGCCGAAGAAGATCGAGACCGAGACCCAGTTCTCGCGCCTCATCGGGGCGACGCCGCTCCAGATCCAGCTGTCGCTCATACGCCTCACGGATCACGAGCCGAAGAACACCCCGGTCAGCCACCTCGACCAGTTCTACCGGACGTTCGAACAGGTGTCGGGCGAGACCTTCGACGGGCTGATCATCACCGGCGCCCCGATCGAGACCCTTCCCTACGAGCAGGTCAGCTACTGGGACGAGATGGTCGAGATCCTCGACTGGAGCGCCAGCCACGTGCACTCGACGATGGCGGTCTGCTGGGGTGGCATGGCGGCGCTGTACCACTTCCACGGGGTGCCGAAGGAGGTGCTCGACCACAAGCTGTTCGGCTGCTTCCCCCAGCAGAACCTGCAGCCGACGTCGCCGTACCTGCGGGGCGTGTCCGACGAGCTCGTGGTGCCGGTCAGCCGCTGGACGGAGATGCCCCGCGAGGCCATCCTGCGGGTTCCGGAGCTCGACCTGCTGATCGACTCCGCCTGGTCCGGGCCATGCCTGGTCGAGGACCCGAGCCGACGGTTGCTCGTGAACCTGAACCACTTCGAGTACGACGCCGGCACGTTGGCGGCCGAGTACGAGCGGGACCGGTCGAAGGGGGAGCCGATCGAGCTCCCGGTCGCCTACTACCCCGACGACGACCCGACGAGCACGCCCCAGAACCGGTGGAAGTCGTCGGCCCACCTCCTCTACGGCAACTGGATCAACGAGATCTACCAGACCACACCGTTCGACCCCGACGCCATCGGCCGAGGCTGAGCGCGGCGCCTCCCCGGCGCCGACCGTGGTGCGTCCCCTGGCCGCTTCACCTCCACGAGCCTGGAACCGCTGTTCCGCGCCGCCTCGACGAGCCGCCAGGCTCAGCTCGGCTCGAAGGTGCCGCCGATGCGCCAGTACTCGCCCCCTGCCCGGTCGAGCAGCCGCTCGTCGACCAGGTAGCGGCGAAGGGCTGCGGTGTCGGTGTCGACCGACGACAGGACGGCGTTGACCTGGCGCTCGCTGTAGCGGAGGCCCGGCTCGAACCGCTGGGCGATGTGGTCGAGGACGACGAGTCGGCGGCTGTGCTTCGCCGGCATCGCGACCAACCGACCGTCCCGGAGGGCCCGATCGAGGATCCGACGCCGGTCCTCGGTCTCGTCGCCGTGCTCGGACGGCGGCTCCCGTTGGGCCTCCCGGCGAGCGGCCAGCTGGAAGGCCTCCTCCAGCAGGTGGAACCGCTGCGGCTCGAGCTGCTCGACCAGGCCACTGGACTCGAGTCGATCGAGTGCGGCGACGACCTCCCGGATCCCGAGACCGACCTGGGCTGCGATCTCACCGGGCTCGGACGCCCCCAGCAGGAGGCCGGCGACGACGAGGCGCCGGTCGCGGTCGGCAAGCAGCCCGACCAGGGCCCGAGACGACAGCGGTGCCGTACCGGCCGACCCGTCGGCCATCGGGAGGGGATCAGCGTCGGTCGTGCGGTCGGAGGCCTCGTTCACGGCACCAGTATGTCGGCCCGGCGGTGGCGGCCATCGGGATTCAGCCCGTGACGTCCGTGGCCAGGACGGCCCCGATGACGTCGACACCGTCGGCGATCTGTGCGGAGGTCAGGTGGGCGTAGCCGATCACCACACCCGGGCGGGCCGGATGCGACGGATCGTCGGTGGCCACCCGGTAGCGGGCGAGGTCGGGGATGCGGACCCCGTCCGCCGCCGCTCGGGCCACGACGGCGCCGACGTCGACGCCATCGGGGAGCCAGACCAACACCTGGAGCCCAGCCGAGACGCCGGCCACCTCGATACCGTCGATCGCCGCCAACGCCTCGAGCAGCAGGTCCCGCTTGGCCTGGTAGGCGGCGCGCATCGTGCGGATGTGGCGGTCGTAGCGGCCGGTCGACAGCAGACGGGCAAGGGCCCGCTGGTCGAAGATCGACGGCCGGAGGTGCTCGGTCCGGATGCGATCGGTCACCGGTTCGGCCAGGCCAGGCGGGACGACGAGCCAACCGATGCCGAGGCTCGGCAGCAGCGACTTGCTGACCGATCCGCCCATCACGACCCGGTCGGGGGCCAGGCCCTGGACCGACCCGATCGGCGAGCGGTCGTAGCGGAACTCGGCGTCGTAGTCGTCCTCGACGATCAGGCGCCCGGGCGAGGCGACGGCCCAGTCGATGAGCTCGGCCCGTCGTGCGGGTGAGAGGACGGCGCCGGTCGGATACTGGTGGGCCGGGGTCACGATCACCACGTCGGCCCCGGAGCCGGACAGCCGGTCGACCAGAACGCCCTCGGTGTCGACCCGGACCGGCGTGATGCCGGCCCCGGCCGCCCGCAGGTTGTCACGCTGCACGTACGGTCCGGGATCCTCGACGGCGACCGTCGTGTTGCCGTCGGCCCACAGCGCCCGACCGAGCAGCCCGAGCCCGTTGGTGAAACCACCGACGATGCGGACGTCCTCGGCCCGGCAGTCGGCCCCTCGCACCCGGCCAAGGTAGTCGGCCAGCTCGATCCGGAGCGCCTCGTCGCCCTCGGCGTCCCGATAGGCCAGCTCGGCGTCGGTCAACTCGGCGGCCGCAGCCCGGATGGCGCTGGCCCACCTCGACCGGGGGAATGCCGCCAGGTCGGGGTTGCCCGGCTCGAAGTCGACCCGCCAGCCACGGCCAGACGGCGAGGACGGCGGCGATGGTGGCGGCGGCCGGCTGACCCGCCCGCCGATGCCGTCGGCCACCCGGGTGCCCGAGCCCTGCCGGCTGACGAGGTAGCCCTCGGCCACCAACTGGTCGTAGGCATCGACCACCAGGCCCCTCGACAGACCGAGATCGGCGGCGAGCGATCGGGTCGATGGCAGGGCGGCACCGGCGTCGAGACGACCGGAACGAATGCCATCACGGAGTGCGCCGAGCAGGCGCTCGCGTCGCGACCGCTCGTGGCGCCCGTCGAGCTCGAGGAGGAGGTCCGAAGTGGTCCGGTTTTTCGACACTGAAGTGGACCTTCCCAATGGACCGGCTGTGGCGCAGTGTAAAGGCAACACACCACGACGGCGAGACGACACCAGGAGGATCCGTCATGTGGCACCAACGTTGCCAGCACTGCCAGCAGGCCCAGTTCTTCGGTCTCCGGCGGGTGATCCGCCTGGAGAACCAGGCCAAGGGCGTGATCGAGATCGACTGGGTCTGTCGGAGCTGTGACGGCGTGAACCGCCTCCGGACCGGCAAGGCGCTGGCCGCCGCCTGACCATCCGTTCGAACCCCGGGCCGGCAACAAAACGACGAGAGCCGGGGCCAGACGGCCCCGGCTCTCGCACCGTTCAGACGACGGTGACGTGTGGTCAGCCCGAAGGCTGGATCACATCATCCCGCCCATGCCGCCCATGTCCGGCATCCCACCCGGCATGGCTGGCTCTTCCTCGGGCTTGTCGGCAACGAGTGACTCGGTGGTCAGCACCAGGGCGGCGATCGAGGCCGCATTCTGGATGGCGGCCCGGGTCACCTTGGCCGGGTCGGTGACACCGGCGTCCATCAGGTCGACCAGCTCGCCGGTGGCGGCGTTCAGGCCGGTCGACCCGGAGGCCTCCTCGACCCGCTTGACCCAGATGGCACCCTCGAGACCGGCGTTGTCGGCGATCAGGCGAGCCGGGGCCTCGAGGGCCCGCGACACCGAGCGACCACCGGTCTGCTCGTCACCCGACATGCCGTCGACGGCGGCATCGACCGCGGGGCGGGACCGGAGCAGGGCGGTGCCGCCACCGGCGACGACCCCTTCCTCCAGCGCAGCCCGGGTGGCCGACAGCGCATCCTCGATGCGGTGCTTCTTCTCCTTGAGCTCCACCTCGGTGGCGGCCCCGACCTTGACCACGGCGACGCCGCCGGCCAGCTTGGCCAACCGCTCCTGCAGCTTCTCGCGGTCCCAGTCGGAGTCGGTGTTGTCGATCTCGGCCTTGATCTGCGCGACCCGGCCCTCGACATCGGCCTTCTCGCCAGCGCCCTCGACGATGGTGGTGTTGTCCTTGGTGATGATCACCTTGCGGGCGGTGCCAAGCATGTCCATCCCGACCTGGTCGAGCTTGAGGCCGACCTCTTCGGAGATGACCTGACCACCGGTGAGGATCGCCATGTCCTGCAGCATCGCCTTGCGGCGCTCGCCGAAGCCAGGAGCCTTGACCGCAGCCGAGGCGAAGGTGCCCCGGATCTTGTTGACGACCAGGGTGGC
>JBCCVL010000064.1:0-29240 GCA_039195375.1 Actinomycetota bacterium | reverse complement strand
TAGCCGAGCGCAGCCAGGAAGTTCTCGTTTGCGTCGACGATCTCCCCCGACGCCGTGAACTCGATCACCGCCTGGGACCGCCGCAATGCCTCGACCAAACGCTGCGCTGAACGGTCTTGTCTGGCTGCTGACCTCCACACATCTGCCCCCTTCGTCACGACCCCACCCTCACCGGGCCAAACCAACCGAAGCAGCTACCCGGTTACCAACAAGGTCGGTCCGAATCCGACCAAACTGAACGAGTTCGGCAACCGAGGACCGAACTCGCCACCGGCTCGACGGCGAGAGGGCAAGACCGACCCGCTCGACGGCACCGTGAGTCGCCGAGTCCCTCCCGCGGCTGGCCGGCGTGGGGAGCGGCAGCGTGCCGTCCAGAGGCCTCGCCGGGCCCGACCAACGAGTCGGGCCCGGCGGTGTGCTGTGGGAGCACAACGGGTGGCGCCGGCCTAGCGACAGTTGGGGTGCCGGGGCCTGGCGTCGATGTCGGCGGCGTAGGTGACGACGAGCTCATCGGCGGCGAGCGGCGTGACGTCGATCAGGTGGTAGCTGCGGGGAACCTGATCGGCGGCTGCGTTGGTCGTGACGTTGTTGTCGGCGTCGATGAGCTCGTATCGGATCGTGGTCGCCCGTGCGGTGAGCGCACCGGACGCTTCGGTTGGACCCATGCCCCAGAGATCGGCGCAGATCGCAGCGGTCGTCGTGGCCACATAGGTCTCGCCTGGTCGAGCTGTTCGCCCGAACTCGATGAGCAGGCCGTCGTTGAAGCCTTCGGGTAGGACGATGCGTTCGATCGTGCCGTCGTCGGCGGCAACCACCCTCAGTTCGGGGGCGATGCTGCCGCCGCTGCCGGCAGCGACGATGGTTCCGACCAGCTCTGGCGCTGCGGGGACGGCAACGAGGCTCGAGTCGAGTCCGAGCTCGTCTCGGAGTTGGGCCTCCACCCGTGTCGGATCGGTCACGACCTCGATGACGTCCAGACGGACCTCGGAGTCGAGCACGGTGATGGCGAAGACCTCGGCACCAGCGGGGCGAGCGAGGAGGACCTCATTGATGAGGGCAACAGCGACCAGGACGGCGGCGACGCCGGCGAGCACCGCGGTCGCCACCCTCGGGCGGTACGCCGCGGGCTTCCGGGACGCGGCGCGACGTCGGTGCCCGGCGGCGACGAGTTCTCGCCCAAGCCGGTCCCCGAACGCAGCCAGATCGTCGGAGGAATCGGAGGTCATCGTCCGGTCCCGCCCATCGGATCGCAACGATCGAACTCGACCTCGAGTCGGCGGAGGCCACGCATCACCCTGACCCGCGCTGCGCCGACGCTGCACCCCAGTCGTTGACTGATGACGGCATAGTCGCATCGCTCGATGACTCGGAGCGCGACCGGTTCCCGGTACGTGATGGGGAGCCGGTCGAGCGCCGCAGCCAGGTGGGGACCGTCGAGGCGGGCCTCGGCGGCTTCGATCGCCTCCCAACCGGTCGCCGCGGTGGGAGGGGTCCGGATCTGCAGTCGGCGACGGGCCCGATCGGACGCCCGGTTGCGTCGCCAGAACTTCTTGAGCTGGTTGGCGGCGATGCCGTGCAACCATTGACCAGGGGTGCCGCGTTGCGGGTCGTAGCGGTGAATCGCCTGGAGGGCAGAGGCGAAGGTCTCCGCGGTCAGGTCGCTGGCGTCATCTCGGTCACGGGTCCTGGCCCAGAAGTAGCTGATCATCGTCGTGAAGTTGCGCTGGTAGAACACGCCGAACGCCTCGGGGTCCTCGACGGCGGCCAGGAGCAGCTCGGTGTCGCTGCGGCGATCGCCGTCGGTACGCCCGGTACTTACCCTCACGACCGTCAATCGTTACACCAGAACCGAGGGTGTCGACCCTCAGGCCCTGGCTCCTCAGCCGTAGCGAACACAAGACGGCTTGTTGTTCATCGATCCGAGCGACGTCCGCTGGCTGTAGACCTCGTAGGGCCCGCCGGAGCAGCTGGAGGAGTCGTAGAACGTGGTTGGCGAGCCGCCGCAGTGGCGCCGGGTCGACTCGAGATTGTTGTTCCAGCTGCCCGTCGGATACCAGACCCCTCCCGCACAGGAGGTACCGACGATCGTGATCGAGGAGCCCCCGAACCCCGTCGAGGTGTAGTGCACTCCGATGGTCGTGTTGCCGGACGACCGGGCGAGCACGCCCTGGCCAGCGAGACGGGCGACCTCAGCTTCGGTGTCGAAACAGGTCTCGGGTCCCGTGACGAACACCCCGTTGCGGACGTCGGTGACCTCGACCACACAATGGCGTTCCCTGTCGCCGTCGACATCGGTGGCGTCGGCTGGCCCGGTGACGGCGACGATCAGCACGACCGCCAGCGCCATGCCAGCAACGACGAGAACCCGGCGGCTCCTGGTGCGTCCCACAGCAAACACTCCTCTGGCTCTGAACACTCCGTGGCTGATCCACGGAGCCAGGGGGTTCTTTCCCGCTGACGGCTCGCCGTTACACGAGAACAGGTGCCCGAGTCTCAGCGGAACTCGTGAGGAGTTTGTAACGGCCACCGGTCAGCGGAGAAGTACAGGACGCGTGGGCGCACCACCGAATGAAGCGAGGTACTTCACATGACCACTTCCGCCGCCAACCGTTCGAGACGCCGTCGAAGGCGGTACATGACGTCTGCCGTCGCCCTGGGCGTCGGCTTGCTCTTCGGGTGGGCCCAGGTCGCATCGGCCGGGTCGTGCTCCTCCAACCGTTTCTGTCTGTACGAGGACCACAACACCGACGGTTCCCGGTTCATGACGTCGAACATGAACCTCGCGCACGACAACCTCACGTTCGGCAACGGCAACAACCTGAAGAACAACGCCGAGTCGGCGAGGAACAACGACAACGCCTGTGATGTCCGCGTGATCGATGATCGAGGCATCTGGCCAGATGACTGGCAGGACATCCCGAACAACAACACGGGCTACAACCTGATCAGCTCGGTCGACAACGAGAACGACCGACACGAGGAACGGAACTGCTGACCGTCTCACGCCGGGAGATGTCGTGGGGCAGCCGAGTCGACGCTCGCGGGTTGCCCCACGACACGGGCCGGAGGCGACCACGGTGAGCGGGCTCCGTTGCGCCGCTCTGCTCGTTTTCGCGCTCGTGGCCGGATGTTCGGCCAACCGGGGGCAGGAGACCCCTTTCGGCTTCGAGCACGAGGTCGAACACGGGATGGGCGAGATCCAGCTCGCCTACTCGGTGGTCGTTGCCAACTGCATGGCCGATGCCGGCCATCCCGAGCCGATGCTGGCCGAGCGGCTGCGCCCGAGCTTCGACCCGATTGCCCACAGCGGCATGGTGCACTGGCATCCGCTGGAAACGGGACCAACGGCTGTCCACGAGGCTGAAACGTATGGCCTGCTCGGGGTGTCGCTCGCCTTCCAGCGTCCTCTCGCTGGTGACATCGTCGGATCAACCCCGGACTTCGACGGGGCGTTGGCGACCTGCCGTGAATCGGTCGACCGGGCGGTCGGGACGCCGGTCAACGACACCCTCGACGCCTGGACCGCAGACCAGTCTCGGATTCGGCGATCCTTCATCGAACGGGTCGAGCCGATGGCGGCGCCGCTCATCGAAGCCCAGCTCGCATGTTTCGGCAACGCTGCGGGGATCTCGGACCAGACGGCCGCTGCTGGCGATTTCGAGGCCATGCTGCGCGAGCTCGGCATCGAGCCAGGAGTCATGACCGCCTCCGTCGCCCCCGACGTGACGCCGGGGACCGTTGGGATCCACCAGCGCCTTCCAACGACCTACTCGCCGACCGAGCAGGAGGTCGCCGTCGCCCATGACTTCGTCGACTGCGCCACCGAGATGGACTTGATCGAACGCATGCTGGAGATCGAGGCCGAGCCAAGACGGGCCACGCTCGAGGAGTACGACGACATGCTGAGCCGCTACCGGGACTGGATCGATGTGACCAAACCCGAGCTCGTCCTGCGACGAGGGGCCATCGAGTCCGATGACGACGTCTGACGACCCCGACCGCGGCCATCTGGCCGCGCCCGAGATCGCGGCCGCCCGAGCCGGGTCGGAGTCGATCTCGGCGCCGATCGGCGGTGACGCGGCCCCGACGTTGTCGTGCCGGCACCTCGGCCTTGCCTACGGGACGACCCCCGCGTTGCGGGACGCCACGCTGGCCGTTTCCCGAGGCGAGGCGGTGGCGGTGGTCGGACCGTCGGGATCGGGCAAGTCGACGCTGCTGCAGTGCCTCGCAGGGTTGCGTGTCCCCGATACCGGCGACGTCCTCGTTGATGGTGAGCCGTTCTCATCGCTGTCCGATCGATTGCGGAGCAGGGCCCGCCTCGAGCGGATGGGGGTGATCTTCCAGTTCGGTGAGCTGTTGCCGGAGCTGACGTTGGTTGACAACATCGCCCTCCCCCTGTGGTTTCACCCCGGTGGCTCCCAACCGGCCGCCGCGGCCCGAGCGACCGAACTGCTGGAGGCCTTCGGGATCGGAGACCTCGCCGGCCGCTACCCCGGCGAGGTCTCCGGCGGTGAACGCCAACGGGTGGCCGTCGCCCGCGCGATGGTCCACGACCCCATCCTCGTGCTCGCCGACGAGCCGACGGGTTCGCTCGACTCGACCAACGCCGATCTCGTCATGGCCGCCCTGCTCGAACGAGCCCGGAACCGTGGCCTCGCACTCCTCCTCGTCACGCACGAGCGGAGGTTCGCTGAGCTCTGCGATCGGACCCTCACCATGGTCGACGGTCAGGTGACTGACGGCGACACGACTCGATGAGCGTCCTCCGCCTCGGCCTGCGACTCCTCGGTCCTGCCGACCGCAACGCCATGGCGAGGCTCGTCTTGATGGGAGCTGGCGCGATGTTCGGTGTCGCCGCGCTCCTGGCCGCCATGAGCATTCCGAGCGTCGTGGCCGCCCAAGCCGATCGATTGGCCGCCCAACGACTCGACCTGGTCGGCGACGACGGCAGCTTCGCAACCGACGGTGAGTCGCCGTTGCGGGCCAAACGGGAGGACGAGCCCGTCGACGGTCAGATCCTGACCCGCATCGTCGTCGCCGACGTGACACCCGGGACGCCAACCCCGGCCTGGCTCGACGCCCACCCCGAGCCAGACGAGATCGTGGCGTCCCCAGCCCTGGTCGCCAGGATCGCAGCCGAACCCGGCGGCCTCGGGCGCCGCTTCCCTCAGGACGTCATCCAGGTCATACCCGACGCGGGCCTGGTTTCACCTAAGCAGCTCGTCGCCATCGTCGGAGCGGATCCCGACGAACTGCCACCGACCACACCCGGCGTCGTCGCCGCCGAACAGCTCGGCATCGATGACCCCGTGTTCGAAGGCCCCGACATCGGGGGCATCCGGGTGATGGCGGTCGGTGCGGCCATCTTCATCCTGATTCCAACGCTCGTCTTCGTCGCCACCAGCGCTCGCCTGTCGGCGCGCACCAGGCAGCGACGGCTCACCGCGCTACGCGTCGTCGGACTGACGACACCACAGGTCGTCGCGGTGGCGACCGTCGAAATCACCTCGGTGTCGCTGGCCGGGTCGATCGCCGGCGTCGGCGCCTGGTTCGGCCTCGTCCCGCTCTCGGGAGGCCTGTCGATCGGGCCGATCCATTGGTTCACCGCAGACGTCTCGGTGCCGGTCGCCGCCATCCTCGCGGTGGTCGCCGCGGTCGTTGCCCTCTCGACCGTCGTTGCCATCCTCGGCGCGCTTCCCGCAATGATCAGACCGGTCGAGGACCGGGCATCGATCAGACCACCCGGCAACGGCCGCCGACGACAAGCCAGGCTCTGGCCACTCGGGATCTCGATCGTCGTCCTCATCGCGGCCGCGGTCCTGGCCAGGCCGACCACCTCGTGGTTCGTCGCGTTCGCCGCCGGAAACACGCTGGCCGCCATCGGCCTCTACCTGTCCATCCCAGCCATGGCCGCACTGCTCGGCACGATGCTGGTCAACACGTCATCGTCGAGGACCGCCCAACTGGCGGGGCGACGACTCAGCCACGAGCCAGCCGCCCCCGCTCGTGTCGCCGCCGGCATCCTCACCGTCGTCTTCATCGCCGGGTTCGGTCAGGCCCTCACCGTGACCCTCGACTGGGCCATCAACCGGAACACCGCGCCGCCATCGCCAGAAGCACCGCAACTGGTGCAGATCCGGAACGTCGACCTCGAAGCCGACACCGTGCGATCGATCGACGGTGTCACCATGGCCTTGCCCATCCTCACGGTGCCGAGCGAGACCGACGGCAGAACGTCGGTCCTGGTCGCCAGCTGCTCCGAGCTGGAGCAGCTGGCAACCGCTCTCGGTCCGAACTGCGACGACGACTCCATCCAGCCGCTCAACATCGACGACCCGAACCGGATCCTCGGCCTCGAGACCGGTGCGCCGGTCGAGTTCCTCTACACCGACCAGGTCGGGGCGACGACCGCAGGCGCCCGCTACCGCATCGGCCCGGGCCTGGTGCCCTCACCCGATGCACCCCGCGACTGGCTCATCGAGCTGGACACCGACCACCAGTCGTTCGCCGACACCATCATCGGCCTCTCCCCCGGCGCCGAGCTCGACGGTGTCCCCAGCCTCGACCGGGGCCGACTCGCATCCACGTATCGTGCGCTCGTCATGGCCGCGACCATGGTGGCCTTGACCCTCAGCCTCGGCGCCACGATCACCGCCCTCGTCGACCGCAGCCTCGAACGCCGCCGGACGGCCAACCAACTCCTCGCCCTCGGCATCCCGCCACGAACCCTCCGCGCCACCGAAGCGCTCTGGATCGCCGCGCCGCTGACCGTCGGACTCCTCCTCACCCTCGTCGTGAGCCTCATCGCCGGCTATGCCTACCTCCGGGTCGGGTACGACCAGATCAGCTTCCCGGCAAAGGAAGTTGGCTTCGTGCTCGCCCTCGGCGCCGTCGCCGCAACCGCAACCGCCGGCGCCGCCGCCCTCGCAACCCCGACCCGCCTCACCAGACGGATCGAATCCGACACCTGAGCCACGAGGAGGAAGGCCGCGGAACCCTGCGGTCCCGTGCCGGGCCGAGGTCAGCGACGGGTCCCCATGGCTGGCGTCGATGCCCTGGACATGGTGGACCAGCGCACCCGGGGCCAGTGCTGTACCGTGGGTCGCATCGGGATGGCATCGGCGACTGAGCGATGCGGTCCCCGGTTGGTCGGCTCCTCGCAACAGGAGGGACGGCCACCTGTGTGCGCACGTCAACCGCTCCACGATCACGACGAGTGGAGCGACGGCACAGCGGGAAGGCGGGACATGAGCGACACTGATGATGATCCGGAGGCGGCGGCGCTCCTTCGCGAGTTGGTCCTCGATCCGGAGGCCGAACCGGCTCCGTCGACGACCGACGAGGGGTTGAGCGTCTGGCGTCGAGTCGGCACGAGCGACCAGGCGACGACCCCGACGCCGTCACCGGCCAGCGACGTCGGCGTTGCCGACGAGGACGACGATGGCGGGTCGCCGCGGCCGATGCGGACGGGGATCCTCGTCGGCGTGCTGATCGGCACGACCCTCTCGGCGCTCGCCTTCGCCGGGTTCCTGGTGCTCGACGACGACCCGGACGACGGGCTCGGCGGCGCGGTGACCTCCTCAGAGGAGGCAACGGTCGAGGACGGTGACGCCGCCGAGGACCCGCCGGCCGAAACGACCCCGGAATCGTCGACGACAACGGCCGTCGTGCAGACGACCTCATCGAATTCACCCCAGACCAACCCGGGGGTCGACCCGGGAACCGGCGAGCCGTTTCCTGCATCGATCGGTGACCTGCTCTACTCCGAGGTCGTTGCCGGGGACTATCCCCACGCGGTCGTGCAACGCGACGGCACGATCGTCCTCCGGGGTCGGGTGCCGTCCGAGGCGATCCGCCAGGCCGGCGAGCTGGCGACTGCAGCCGTCGTCGGTGCCGACCGTGTCGTGAACGAGTACACCATCGAACCCGGTATCCCGATCTACCTCGATTCGCGACTCTTCCTCGAGGATGCCGTGCTGTTCGCGTTCAACAGTGTCGACATCGCACCGGAGTTCACCCTGATCCTCGACCTCGCCGCGGTGGCGCTCGAGGTCAGCCAGACGGCAACGATCACGGTGGTGGCCTACGCCGACTCCGTCGGACCCGAGGACGTCAACTTCCAGATATCGAGGGAACGGGCGACGGCGGTCATCGACTACTGGGTCGACCTCGGCTTCGACCGCTCCCGGTTCGAGATCGACGCCAGAGGAGAGACGCTGGCCTCCGGTTCGGACGACGAAGAGGTCGCCGCCTTCGATCGGCGGGTCGAGTTCATCTTCCGCGACTTCGTCATGGCTCCGTCCGGCTAGGCACGCCGACCAACGAACCCGTCTCGGTTCCGAACGTCGAACCGACGATGGACGACCGTCGGCGTCGGGTCGACGTCCTCCCCGAGACGTCAGGGGTCCGTTCGCCCCGCAACCGTCACGCGTGTCCGGCCCTGGACGAACGGCGGTCGACGAGGGTGACCTCGACGGTGTGGTGGGCGGGTGGCGCATCCGGCTCGGCGATCCGTCGATGGAGCTCGTGCATCGCGAGCGTCCCGAGGCGGGAACGATCCACCCGGAGGCTGCTCAGCGTCGGCGTGGCATAGGAGGCGAGCTCGATGTCGTCGCAGCCGACGATCCGGCACTCGTCCGGCACGCGGATGCCGGCCTCGGCCACGGTCTGCATGGCCCCGAGCGCCATCAGATCGTTGAACGCGAAGACCGCATCGAACTCGCCACCGCGGTCCAGGAGCTCGAGCGCCGCTCGTCGCCCCCCGGCGAAGGTCATCTCGTCCGCGACCATCGTCTCGTCGGAGACCCGGAGCCCGAGGCGCACGGCTTCTCGACAGAACGCGTCGACCCGCGCCGATGATGCGTGCTCGGTCATGGCGCCGAGCACGGCAACGGCGTTCGATCCGGCAGCCAGGTGGCGGGCTGCGGCTTCGGCACCGCTCGTCCAGTCGATGGCGATCGTCGACATCGATGCATTGGCGTATGGCGCGTCGACGGCGACGACGGGGCCGTGGGTCTCGGCGAAGGCCAGGACCCGGTCCCGGTCGGCGGCGGCCGGGAACAGGATGTAGCCGTCGACCCCTCGGCGGGACAGGGCGCGAAGCGGCTTCAGCGTGTCCCACCCGAGACCGAGATTGCACACCAGTGCGACGAGGTCCCTGGCCTCCGCCTCCTCCATGACGGCCCGGGCGACGTCGGGGAAGAACGGGTTCGTGATGTCGCCGACGACGAGCCCGATGGTGTCGCTTCGATCGGTGACCAGGCCCCGAGCGAAGGCGTTCGGCTCGTACCCGAGTTCGGCAGCGGCCTGCAACACCCGATCGCGGGTCTCGCGGCGGATCTCGGCCCGACCGTTGATGGCTCGGGACACCGTCTGTCGGGACACTCCGGCCCGGATGGCGACGTGCTCCAGGGTCACCGAACGTTGAGGCATTGGTCGATCCTTCGTCTCGATGGCATCGGCGTCGCGCCAGGCTCGTTTCCGGCCTTCCGAGCTGCCATTGCCGTTGACAGTATCCGTCCTCGGGTTCTAGCGTCCTGGCCGTTGCTCTCGTTGCCGTGAGCGCTCACATCTCCCTCAGACGTACGGACTGCCCAACCGAGCAGCCTCGCTCTCGAGCCCCGGATGGCTCGATGCGTTCGGACCGGGCGAACCCTTCCGCCGCGGGTTTGCCCGGTCCACCGCCGCCGAGACGTTGCGCCAACGACGGCGGTTCAGCTGGGCACGAAGAAGAGATCGAGTATGGCCAGCGAGGCCATCGCCTGGATCGGCCAGCTGTCGGACCGGCCGGAACCATCGACCCGTGGCAACGGCACCGTCCCGGTTGCCAGGCCGGATCCAGCGGTCGCGTTGTAGTCGGCGCCGCTGGTGAAGGCGGCCCCGAGCACGGCGAACTGCTGGTACGCCTGGTCCTCGTCGATCTTCAGGTCAGGATTGACCTGGAGACCGACCAGCGGCAGGACCGATCGGTAGGTCTCGACGAAGTCGGACACGAGCTCCTCGTAACGGTCGCTGATGGCCCGGGCCAGCTCGACCGCATGGTCACCGGCATCCTGGGACAGCATCGACGCCTTGATCGACTGCCACCGGTGGAAGCTCGACGAGTGGGCCGAGACGTGCATCTGGGCCTCGACGATGGCCAGCGTGCTGTCGAGGATCATCTGCCGCTGGTTCACGGTCCCGTCCGGGTTCCGGACCGCGACCTGGGCCGCCATGGCTTGCCGGGCGCTCACCAACGACTCGCCGGGGTCGTAGCGGGCCGCCTCGGCCAGGACATCGGCCTGGAACTCGCCCTGACTCGACCAGATGTGTTTGTGGATGGCGCTGCGATGGAGGGTGACCCCCCTCGTGGCCTTGATGTACTCGAAGACCCCGGCGTAGGTGAGCGAGTAGGGCGTGAGGGCGATGCCGTCTTGGAGCAGGAGCCGCTCGCCGGTCGACACCAGCAACGCCCGCAGCTCGTCCTTCGACCGGCGCAGGCCTCCGGTACCCGGCACCTGGTCGCTCGATCCGTGACGCTTGCTCGCCTCGGCGTCCAGTTGGTCTGCTCGGGCCGTCAGCTCCGCCGGATCGTCGAGCTGGAGAGCCGGCGCCGACGGATCCCGCTCGAACAACAGGTTCATGGTGGCCAACAGGCCGAGCCCGAAGCAGGTCCACGGGATCCCGTCATCGGCGTACAGACCGGTCTCGACCGGGGCGCTGACGGCGGTGTAGCCGGCGTGGTGATCGAGGTGGGCGCCGGTCAGCAGGGTCTGCACCAGGGCCAGGTAGGCGCCGACGGCCTGGCGCTCCGTCAGCCGCAGGTCGACCCGAGGACGGAGGCCGAGCGCCCGGAACATGAAGGCGGACGCATCGATTCGCTCAGCCAGGTTCCCGTCGGCCTTCTCGCCGATCATGGCCTGGAGCATCGCCGTCGGCTCACCACCGCTGCGGGCGACGGCCTTGAGGGCCTGGAAGCGACGGAAGCGCGGGGAGTCGAGGTAGTGGTCGAGGAGCGCCGATCCGGCGATGCGACAGAACGTCCTGACCCGCTCGTCGTGATCGAGGTCGAGCCCGTCGAGGTGGAGGAGGATGCCGTTGACCGCGGCCTCCAGCCTCGGCGCGTTGTGGTGCGGTGAGCTCCGCTCGGCCACGGCGACGAGGACGTCGTTGCGGTAGTCGTCGTGACTGTCCCAGATGCGCCGATGGACCGAACCGCGGGTGACCCGGACGTCGTGCTCGGTCTCCAGGTCCTGGAACACCCTGGCGTAGCCGATGGCGTCGACGCCGAGTCCGAGACCCTCACGGGCCAGCAACTCAAGGCTCGCCTCGACGATCATCTCGCGCAGCAGCGCGTGCCGTTCGGACAGCGCCTTCTTGGGTGGATGGGTCGGTGGCGGATGACGGTCCATAGTGTGAACGAACGCAGCGACAACGCCGGTGCCACGCTCCGGTCGGGGGCTGTCACCCCGACACGTCGGTGCAGTCGAGACCCCCTCGCTTGGGGAGCCTAGCTCGATCGGCCAGCCGACGATAGGGGAGGTCCTGCCTCCGAGCCGCCGCGCTCGGAGGCAGGACGATCTCGTCAGGGGTCGCCTAGGGCCACCTGCGGGCCAGGCGGCTGAGCTGTCGGTCGGCCTCGATGATCATGCCGTGGATCTCGTGGCGACGGCCGACGATGGTCAGGCCCGCGTGCCCGCCACCGAACTCGACCGTTACGGTGTCATCGTCATCGCAGGTGACCTCGACCTGGTCACGTTTGTCGCCGTTCCGACGCTGGTGGCTCCCCCTCATCCGACAAGGATCATCGAGCACGTCGACGGGCACAAGATACCTAGGGACGCATTTCCTAGGTCACAGCTGGCACTTCGAAAGGCGCCTGATCCTGCGGGAAGTACTAGGCGTCGCTTTTCGTAGGCTTTGCATAGGTACTTCTCATGCAGCCCGTTGTACCGTAGGTCGCATGACGGCACGGGTGCAGTTGGCCGCCAGGCGGAGGGCCTGCGGGTACAGCCAGGAGTCGCTCGCCCAGCAGCTCGGCGTCACCACATCAGCCGTTTCTCGTTGGGAGCAGGGCACGAGCACGCCGAAGGCGATCTATCGCCAGCCCCTCGCCCGATCGCTCGACATGACACCGGTCGAGCTCGAGCGGCTGCTCGACGTCGACGGTCGGGAGATCACGGGGCTCAACGGGACCCATGTCCCGTCCTGGCTCGGGCACTACGCGGCACTCGAGCAGAGCGCAGCCCAGTTGCGCACGTTCGAGCCCCTGGTCGTCCCCGCACTGCTGCAGACCGACGACTACGCCTACGCCGTCGAGCAGGCCTACCACCTGCCGGTCACCGACGAGGAGGTCCGCCGCCGGGTCGAGGTCCGGCTGGCCAGGCAGGCGGTGCTGCACCGGGAGCCGACACCCCTCGAGTTCTTCTGCCTGATGGACGAGTCGGTCCTCCACCGAGCCATCGGTGGTCCGGTGGTCCTCCAGGCCCAGCTGCGGCGGCTGCTGAGTGTGGCGGAGCTGCCCAACGTCGAACTCCGCCTCGTCGACCTCCACGATCCACCTTTTGGCGTTGCCTTCGGTGCGTTCCAGCTCCTGACCTCGTTGGCTGCCAGCAGCCCCTACATCGCCTGCTCCGAGGATCTGACAGGCAAGCACTACCACGACTCACCGGATGTCGTTGCGGCTCACCACAGCCTCTTCGAGCACATGTTCGCCCGGGCGATCGGCGTCGAGGAGACCATTGACCGAATCACGAAGAGATTGGAAGCGAACCCCTCATGACGCACCACGACAGTCAGCTGGTTTGGCGCAAGTCGACCTACAGCGGGGCGAACGGGGACTGCGTCGAGATCGCCGAGACCGGCCGTCTCGTCGCCGTGCGACACAGCAAGGAGCCCGATCAGGGGACCCTGCTGTACACCAGGACCGAGCTGGCGGCCTTCATCGCCGGATGCAAGGCCGGCGAGTTCGACGACCTGGCCGTCACCTGACCGAGGCGACATTCCCCGCCACCGCCCGAACGACGGAACGTCGAGGATTCCGCGCCCGCTGCCAACCCGACAGGTCGCAGGGCAGGAATAGGAACCATTATCATCCCCAGAGATGGCTGCAGCATTCCCCCGAACCTACGACGAGTGGCGGCGGTGTATCACCGTCGACTGCGGGATCGAGCTCACCACCACCTTCATCGAGGCGCGCCTCCTGGCGCTCCGAGACCCGAGCGACGCACACACGGAGCAGTTCATCGAGCAGTACGGCGAGCGCTACCTCGCCACGGTGATCGAGTGGTTCGAACACGCCCGATCCGAGCCGGAGCCGGCGTGACCGAGGACCCGGTCGGTCGGACCGACACCGCACCAGCACGGTTCGGGATCGTCACGGTCTCCGACCGTGCGAGCGCCGGCGACTACGAGGATCGCGGCGGTCCAGCGATACGGAACTACCTGGACCGGGTCGTCACGTCCGCCTGGACGTCGCAGGCTCGATTGGTGCCCGATGAGCAGCATCGGGTCGAGGAGGCCATCCGGTCGCTCGCTGCAGACGGTTGTTGCCTGATCCTCACCACCGGAGGTACCGGGCCGGCCGTTCGTGACGTCACGCCAGAGGCCACCGAGGCGGTGTGTTCGAAGTTGCTGCCCGGCTTCGGAGAGGAGATGCGACGGGCCTCCCTCCGAGCTGTGCCGACGGCGATCCTCTCCCGCCAGACGGCCGGGATCTGCGACGAGGCCCTGGTGATCAACCTGCCCGGCCAACCGAAGGCCATCGCCGAGTGCCTCGACGCCGTCTTCGCCGCGGTGCCGTATTGCATCGACCTGGTCGGCGGACCCTATGTGACCACCGACGTCGAACACATCGATGCGTTCCGGCCTGCGTCGGCGACACGGCCACCCGACGGCACGGCTCGAACCTCATGACCGGCTCGGCCTGGTCCTTCCGCGGTGGGACGGTCGTCGACGCGCTCGGCGCTCGCCAGGCTGACGTCACCGTCGACGGTGACACGATCGTCGCAGTCGGCGACCAACCGGCCGAGGCTCGGTCGATCGACGTCACCGGATGCTATGTCCTGCCCGGGCTGGTCGACATCCAGGTGCACTTCCGGACGCCGGGCGGCGAGGCATCGGAGACGATGGAGTCGGGTGCCGCTTCGGCCGCCCTCGGTGGGGTGACGGCCTGCGTGATGATGCCGAACACGGACCCGACCATCGACTCGATCGAGGTCGTCCGGGCGGTGCGCCAGCGAGCCATCGGCCTGCCGTGTGACGTCGTGACGTCCGCCGCCATCACCGTGGCCAGACAGGGCGAGCGGCTCACCGATTTCGAAGCGCTCTACGACGCAGGCGTCCGCATATTCACCGATGACGGGACTGCGGTTGCCAATGCGGCGCTGATGCGGCAGGCGCTGGCCGCCACCGCCAAGCTGCCCGGAGCCGTGGTGGCCCAACACGCCGAAGACCCCGACCTGGTCGGCGACGGCTCGCTCAATGAGAGCCCGGTCGCCAACAGACTCGGGGTCATCGGCAGGCCACGAGAAGCCGAGGAGGTCATCGTCGCCCGTGACCTCATCCTCGCTCGACACACCGGCGGCCGGTATCACGTGCTCCACCTCTCGACCGCAGAGGCCCTCGACCTGGTCCGTGCGGCCCGAACGGCCGGCGTGCGAGCCAGCGCCGAGGTGACACCGCAACACCTCCTGCTGACCGAGCACGACGTCGAGGCCCTCGGCACATCCGGGAAGATGAACCCGCCGCTTCGCGAGTCGTCCGACACCGCTGCGCTGCGGGAAGGCCTGCGGGACGGCTCGATCGATGCGATCGCCACCGATCACGCTCCGCACCACTCGGAGTCGAAGCGTCGTCCGCTCGCCGAGGCTCCGCCTGGCATGCTCGGCGTCGAGACCTCGGCTGCCGTGGTCTTCTCCCACCTCGTGGCGTCTGGCGCACTCGAGCTCCAACGGGCGGCCGACGTGCTGTCCACCAACCCGGCAGCCATCGCCGGTCTCGGTGGCGCCGCCGGCCACGGTGGCCCGATCGTGGTCGGCGCCGCAGCCAACCTCGCCGTGATCGACCCCGAGGCGACGTGGGTCGTACGCGGCGCCGACCTCGCCAGTCGGTCGGACAACACGCCGTGGCAGGGGCGTGAGCTCACGGCTCGTGTCCGCCACACGGTCCTGCGCGGCCGGTTCACCGTTCGCGACAGTCTCCTGGTCGGCTGAACCGAGCGGACCCGACGCGGACGTCGGATGCCACAGGTTCGTATTGAGACTGAGAACTGGTCTCAATTAGGTTGGCCGGCGATGCCACAAGCTGCCCGCCTCATCTCGACCATGGTGGCCGTGCTGGTCCTGCTCACGGTCGACGCACCGGCCTTCGAGAAGCCGAACGACCCCCGTTCGCCGTCGTTCCTGGTTGCCGACGAGCAGGACGGCCGTTGCACCTGTTCACCCGGTGGCCCGGAGTAGCCGAGCCCCGACACCGACCTCTTCCGACCAACCAAAGGATCAACCATGGGCAGTCCCCTCGAAGCAACCGCACTCAGCACCGCAGCGTTCGTGATCCGTCCCCTTCCCGAGGTGGTCTTTCGCGCCGGGGCGGTCAACGAGACGGCCGCACGGGTGCGCCAACTCGGTGGACGTCGGGTGCTGCTGGTCACCGATCCCGGCGTCGCCGCCGCCGGGTTGAGCGACCGGGTGCGCGAGCTCATCGCCGCGGATGGCCTCGACGTCAGCGTGTTCGACGGGGTCGAGGCGAACCCGACGCTGACCAACGTCACCACCGGCAGCGAGGCGGCAGGCGAACGCGACGGGCTCGTGATCGTGGCGCTCGGCGGCGGGTCGTCGATGGACTGCGCCAAGGCCATCGCCATGGATCTCGTCAACGATGGACCCATCCGCGGCTACTGCATCGCCGCCTCGCTCGGGGAGACCGGGATGATCGACCCGGCGAGCGCCGCACCGCAGCACCAACCGACCGGCGCAGTTCCACTCATCGCCATCCCAACCACGTCGGGCACGGCGTCGGAGACCAACGGCTCCGGCGTCCTCACCGACGAGTCGGAGAACCGCAAGATCTTCATCTCCAACCCACTGGTCCGGCCAGCGGTCTCCCTGCTGGACCCCGAGCTCACGCTCGGCCTCCCGCCATACCCAACCGCCACCTGCGGCATGGACGCGCTCACCCACGCAACCGAGGCGTTCACGTCAAACCGGGTCACCCCCTACAGCGACGCCATCGCCCTCCAGGCGATCCGGCTCGTCGGCCAGTGGCTGCCAACCGCCGTCGCCGACGGGGCGAACCTCGAGGCCCGGGCCCAGCTCCTCCTGGGATCACACCTCGCCGGCGTTGCCTTCGGGATCGCCGGACTCGGGATGTGCCACGCCCTCGGCCATCCGCTGTCGGCCGTGCTCCATCAGGCCCATGGCCAGACCCTCACGACGATGCTGCCCCACGTCATGGGCTTCAACATGCCCGAGCGCACCAGCCGATACGCAGCCGTCGCCGAGGCCCTCGGCGCCGCCGATGACTCGGCCGACGGGGTCACCAACGCCCGCGCTGCGATCGAGGCGGTCGAGTCGATGGCCGAACGGGTCGGCATCGCCCGGTCGATCAGCGAGATGGGCGGCAGCTCCGACCACCTCCCCGAGCTGGTCCAGCAGGCCATGTCCGACGTGACCATGCTCGCCAACCCTCGACCGGCCAGTAGCGACGACGTCCGCGCCCTCTACCTCGCCGCCTTCTGATCCCCCGGACCGGCCGCAGACGACCGGCCCGCTTCCTCGAGGCTGGTTGCTCTTCTCGCCAGCTGCAGGTGCCAGCTAGCCTCCGTACATGGACGTAGCTGAGGCCAAGCGGGCCGTTCGGGCCGAGATCGAGCGACTCACACCGGCGCTGCTCGACGCATCACACTCCATCCATGCGAACCCCGAGCTGAACTTCGAGGAACACCACGCCCACGAGGTCCTGACCGGCGTGCTCGACGACAACGGCGTCGACGTGGAACGGGGCGCGTACGACATGCCGACCGCGTTCGACGCCCGTGTCGGGACGGCGGACGGGCCGACGGTCGCCGTGCTGTGTGAATACGATGCGCTGCCGACGATCGGTCATGCCTGTGGCCACAACATCATCGGCACCGCAGGGCTCGGCGCTGGCATCGCCGTGGCGAAGGTGGCGGAGGCGCTCGGCGGCCGGGTCGCCATCCTCGGCACGCCGGCCGAAGAGGGCGGTGGTGGCAAGGAGTTCATGATCCGTCGGGGTGCCTTCGACGATGTCGACCTGGCGATGATGGTGCACCCGGCCGACCGCGACTTGACGACGATGCACACGATCGCCATCCAGTCGCTGCAGGTGACCTACGACGGGCAGGCCGCCCACGCCGCAGCCGCGCCGGAGAAGGGTCGCAATGCGCTCGACGCTGCGGTGCTCGGATACAACGCCGTCGCTGCGCTGCGCCAACACATCCGTCCAGACGAGCGGATCCACGGGATCTTCACCGAAGCGGGCGACAAGCCCAACATCGTCCCGTCGCGAGCGGCCGCGGAGTGGTACGTGCGGAGTGGCAAGATGTCGAGCCTCGAGACGCTGAAGGAGCGCGTGCAGCGCTGCCTGCAGGGTGGCGCCGACGCCTCCGGTTGTGAGATGACCTCGCAGTGGGTCGACCCGCCGTTCTACGACATGCTCGACAATCATCCCCTGCTCGACCTCTACGTCAAGAACGCCATGGACGTCGGCCGCCACCCTCAGCCAGAAGAGGAAGGGGCCATGGTCGTCGGCTCAACCGACATGGGCAACGTGAGCTACGCCGTCCCGTCGATCCACCCCATGATCAAGGTCGCCCCCGAGGGCACGGCGATCCACACCCCGGACTTCGCTGTCTACGCCGGCGGCGAGGAGGGCGACCGAGCCGTCATCGACGGCGCGCTCACGCTGGCGCTGACCATGGTGGACTGCCTGGCCAGCGCCGACATCCGTCAGGAGATCGGCGCCGCCTTCCCCGAGAACCCGACCCACTAGCGCCTTCACCGCCGCTCGTCCTGCGGAGGGCTGTGCCAGCGGTCGACGAGAGTGAGAATAGGAATCATTCCTAGTTCGGACTATGGTCCCGTGCATGTCTCTCCTGGATGCCTGGGACGACCAGCAGGCGCGATACATCGCGGCCCGAGAGGAGCGTTTCGACGCGATGCTCACGGTCGTCGAGTGGCTCGCCACCGAGTCCGAGAACCGGCATCCCGTCGTCGTCGATCTCGGCGCCGGTCCTGCTGCGATCGGTCGACGCCTCCTGCGCCGGCTTCCCACGGCGTCTTACGTCGGCATCGACATCGATTTGGTCCTGCTGCGTCTCGGCCGCCGCCTCGCCGACGAGTTCGATCCTGGTCGGCTGCACATGGTCGATGGCGATGTCGCCGACCCTGCGTGGCTCAACAGTGTCGGCGTCGGGGCGGTCGATGTCGTGTGTTCGTCGACCGCGCTCCACTGGCTGCCGGCTGACGGTCTGCGTCGGTGTCTTCGCAACGCCTACCAGGCGCTTCGGCCGGGCGGCGTGCTGCTCAACGCCGATCATCTCGGCTACGACGAACAGGCACCGTCGCTGACCGCGCTCGCCGAGTGGGTTGCCGCTCGCGACGAGCGTGCGGCGGCAGACCGTGGCGCCTTGAGCTGGGACGACTGGTGGACCCGGGCCCGAGCCGACGATGAGCTGACGCCGCAGATGGAACAGCGAGACCATATCCTCGGCTCGCCCGCCGTCGCCGACGAGGACGACGACCACGACGACAACGACAACGACGAGGACGAGGACGCCGCATCCGAGCCGAGGCCGCCGCTCCGGCAGTTCCTCGAGCTGGCTCGGAGCACCGGCTTCTCGGAGGTCGAGACCGTCTGGCAACGCTTCGACGACCGAATCGTGCTCGCCGTCAAGCCGGGGCCGCCAACCCCGTGACGGCCCAGCTCGCACGCGCGCCGGCCAGCCGGGCCCCGACCGATGGCGGCGCCGGGTGGAGCTGGAGTCGCCGTCCCGCGCTCGTCGCCCTGGCGATCGGCGCGCTCGTCTCGGTTGTCGTGGCCATTGGCCTCGGGCCGGTCCAGGTCGCCCCGCTCACGGTCATCCGGATCATCGGACACCACACGATCGGGGTGCCTGGCGACGCGACCTGGGCCCGGACCGACGATGCGATCATCTGGGAGGTCCGCTTGCCGCGTGTCCTGCTCGGTGCGATCGTCGGCGCCTCGCTCGGCGTCGTCGGCACGGCGCTCCAGGCGCTGGTTCGCAATCCGCTGGCCGAGCCCTACATCCTCGGCGTCAGTTCGGGAGCGTCGACGGGAGCCGCAGCGGCGATCCTGTTCGGCGTCGGCGCAGGATTGGGTGCGCATTCGGTCTCGCTCATGGCCTTCGTCGGCGCACTGGGGGCCCTCGCCTTCGTGCTCGCGCTGGCCCGGTCGACGGGTCGGATCACGCCATCTCGCATGCTGGTCGCCGGTGTGGCGGTCAGCTACCTGTTGAGCGCCACCACCAGCCTGCTCATCCTGTTCGCAGAAAGCGCCGAGGGCGCCCGAGCCGTGATGTTCTGGCTGCTCGGCTCCCTGGCCAACGCCGACTGGTCGACACTCCCCGTCGGCTACGTCGGCATGACCGCCGGCATTGGTTTGGTCTTCTGGTGGCGGCGCCGTCTCGACCTGCTCGCACTCGGCGACGAGACGGCGATGGCCAGCGGCGTCGACCCGGGCCGCACACGGCTGGTCCTGGTGATCGTGGTTGCGCTGTGCGTCGGGTTCGCCGTCTCGCTGTCCGGCGGTATCGGCTTCGTCGGTCTGGCCGGCCCCCACATCGCCCGTCGACTCGTCGGCCCCATCCACCGGCATCTGATCCCCGCTGCGGCGGCGCTCGGAGCGCTGATGCTCGTCTGGGCCGACGTCGTTGCCCGGATGGCCCTCCAGCCTCGCGAGCTCCCGATCGGCGTCGTCACCGGAGTCCTCGGCGCACCCGTGCTCATCGCCCTGGTCCGCAAGCTCCCTCACAACACCTGAGCGCAACTGCGCTCACGAAAGGAACCACCGTGAAATCGTCAACCCTCAAGCTGCGAGCCGTGGCCCTGCTCACCGTGTTCGTTCTCCTGGCCGCGGCCTGTGGCGACAGCGACGACTCCGACACAGCTGCACCGGCGACGGCGGAGGCGTCCGAGGAGGATCCGCAAGAAGCGGGAACCGACGCCGACACGTCCGGGTTCCCCCTGACCTTCAGCAACTGCGGCGAGGACTTCACCATCGACTCGCCCCCACAGCGCGTCATGTTGATGGAGGCTGCGGCGCCCTCGCTGCTGTTCGCGGCCGGCGCCATGGACCGGGTGATCGCCCGCATCGAGGACTTCCCCGAGGAGTACTACAGCGCAGACGAGCTGGCGCTCCTCGACGAGATTCCGGCGCTGCTCGCCGAGGCCACCTCAACCGGCGGCGTCGAGGTCTCGGTTGAGGAGATCATCAGCTTCGAACCCGACCTGGTGATCGGCTACGACACCGCCACGATCACCCACGACTCGCTGGCCGACGTCGGCATCCAGCTCTACATCATGCCCCCCTTCTGCGACAGCCCGCCGACACCGTCCTTCGAGAGCATCGTCGAGGAGGTCCGCTTCTACGGAACGTTGTTCGGTACGAGCGAGGTCGCCGACGCGAACGCGGCCACGCTCGAGTCCGTTGTCGCCGCCGCAGCAGATGCACCGATTGCGGATGGCAGGACCGCAGCCGCCCTGTACGTGAGCTCGGACGGCAGCGCCATCTACGCCTATTCCTCGCTCGGCATGGTGCATCCGCTGATGGTCGCACTCGGGATGGACAACGTCTTCGAGGAGCTCAGTGAGCGGGTGCCCGAGGTGTCGATCGAAGAGGTGATCGGCCGCAACCCGGAGATCCTCGTCCTCCTCTATGACGACACCGGCCTGAGCCCAGAGGAGATCAGCGCACTCGTGACCGACCTCCCCGGCGCAAGCAGCATCACCGCGGTGTCCGACGGCGCGGTCTATCCGCTGTTGTTCAACTTCGCCGAGCCACCGACACCGCTCGTCGTCGACGGCCTGTCCGAGCTCAGTGACCAGATCACCGAGTGACCGTTGATGCTGGCCGCCACCGATATCCACCTCCGGTTGGGGGCCGCCGACGTCCTGTCCGGCGCGCACCTGTCGACACGCCCCGGACAGGTGGTCGGCCTCATCGGACCGAACGGGAGCGGCAAGTCGTCGCTCCTCCGGTGCCTCTACGGCATGCTCCGCCCGAGCAGAGGCGTTGTCCTCATCGATGACGCCGCCATCGGCTCGTTGCCACAACGGGCGGTCGCTCGTTCGATCGCCGTCGTGGCCCAGGACGCCGCGACGGACGGGATCGAGATCACGGTCGGCGAGTTCGTCCTGCTCGGTCGTCACGTCCATCGTGGCGACCACCAGAGCTTCACCGACGACGACCGTGTCATCGCACTCGACGCGCTCGATCTCGTGAGCCTGACCGGGTTCGCCGATCGCAGCCTCGGTGAGCTGTCCGGAGGTGAGCGCCAGCGAGCGATGATCGCCCGCTGCATTGCCCAGCAGAGCCCGGTCGTCCTGCTGGACGAGCCGACCAATCACCTCGACATCCGCTACCAGCACGAGGTCCTGGCCCTCGTGCGAGGTCTCGGACTGGAGACGATCGTCGTGCTCCACGACCTCAACCTGGCCAGCCGCTACTGCGACCACGTTGCCCTGCTCGACGAAGGACGGATCATCCATCAGGGAACCCCGGACGACGTCCTCCGGAGCGAGGTGCTCGAACCGGTCTACGGCATCGAGGTCCGCCGGCTCACCGACGGACAACACTCCTACCTCGCCTTCGGACCCGCGGCGTGAGGCTCGACGAACGATGACATCTGCCGCCGATCGGTCCAACGTTGACACCAGGCCTCGGGTCCTCGTCTGCCGGGGCTGCTGTTGCGGCTCGGAGCGGAAACACCCGGACGTCGACCACGAGGAGCAGATCGTCGCGATCTCGTCGGTCGCTCGAACCCGGGTCGTCGACTGCGTCGACGAGTGCACCTACTCCAACGTCGTGGTCGTCCGCCCGAAGCCCGGTGAGTCCGTGTGGCTTGGCCGGCTCAACAGCGCCATGCTCACCGCCGAGCTGTGCGATTGGCTTGACGCAGGTGCGCCGCAGCCGCTGCCCCCGATCCTCGAGGTGTTCTCGTTCGAACCTCGGAACCGCACCGCCACCGAGTAGACGACCGCGGGATCGAGGCACGGAGCCCGCTCAGGTCGTCGACGGATCCGTCGGCCCGAGGTCGAGCCGGACGACGCCCCCGTCGGCTCGGCCGACGAGGAGGCTCGCATCGTCGATCCAGCCGACTCGGCTGACCGGTGAGTCCGACGCGAGCCTGGCGATCGGCGACAGCTGCTCGCCCTTCCTCGTCGGAGCGGGCCACACGATCGTCCGACCGTCACCTCCCCCGGTGGCGATCGACCGCCCCGATGGACTCCAGGCCAGGGCCTCGATGTGGTAGTCGTGGTCCGACGCCATTGCCGGGGCGGTTCCCTCCGGACCCTTGCCACTGAAGTCCCAGATGCTCAGCTCGCCGAGGCAGGCGAGGGCGAGCCAGTGGCTGTCGTGGCGGAAGGCCATCCGCTCGATCTTCGACGGGTAGCCGGCAATGGTGAGGTCCTTGCCGCTCCAGAGCTTCCAGATCTGGACCATGGCGTCCTGGGCGCCGGCACAGGCCCACTTGCCGTCCGGCGACGTCGCCAGCGTGAGCAGCGAACCCTTCCAGTCGAAGCGACGACGTCGCCCGGCCCGCTTGCCGACGACATCGTGCCAGCCGACGCCGCCATAGGCCGATACGCCAACCCGCGAGCCGTCGGCCGACCACGCGATCGCCGTGACCGTCGAGCGTTGGTCATCGAAGTCGTGGAGCGCAGCTCCCGTTGCGTCGGTGACGAGCAGCCGCTTACCAGCTCCGATGGCGAGCACGGGTGCCGCAGGCGACCAGGCCAGTCCGGTCACCCAGTCCGACAGCTCGACGACCCCCTGCGCCGCACCGGCGCGGTCGTAGATCCGCACCCGCCCGTCCTGGCCCCCGATGGCGACGCTCGTGCCGTCGGCCGACCAGGCGATGCTCAACACACCCATCTCGTGTCGAGCCAAGGGGGTGGTCGATCCGTCGTCGGTCGAGACGAGCGCGGCCTCGCCACCGAGCGAGCCGACCACGGCGTTGTCGCCGTCCGGGTGAACGGCCATGGCATGCACGTAGTCGTCGAGGTCGAGACGCCACAGCGCCACCGGTGTCGCCGCCGTGCCGGTGTCGGTCATACCAGACAGGACCGGAGGCTGGTCTCGAGCTCGTCACGGTCGAGGTTCCGGCCGATGAACACCAGCCGGTTGCGTCGGCTCTCACCGTCGGGCCAGGTGCCCTGGGGTTGGCCGTCGAGCAGCATGTGGACGCCCTGGAACACGTAGCGCTCATCCATCCCCGCGACCGACAGGATGCCCTTCGACCGGAAGATGTCGGTGCCTTTGGTCATCAACAGGTTGCTGAGCCACTGGTTCAGGCGCTCGAGATCGAGGTCGCCCTCGATCTCGAATCCGACCGACGTGACGCTCAGGTCGTGCTGGTGCTCGGCCTCGGGGTCGAGGAACTCGGGATCGTCGGCCAGTACCCGGTCGAGGGAGAACGCACCGACCTCGAGGATGGCGTCGAGATCGACCTTGCCGTGCTGGGTGCGAACGATGGGAGCCAGCGCATTGATCTCCCGGATCCGGGCCTCGACCTCGGCCAACTGCGCGGCGTCGGCGAGATCGATCTTGTTCAGTACCACCCGATCGGCGAAGGCGAGCTGCTCGATCGCCTCGTTCTCGACCCCATCGGGCTTCTCGTCGTCGAGGTGCGGGATCAGGTGCTTGGCATCGACCACGGTGACGATGGCATCGAGCCGCAGCTGGGCCGACATCTCGTCGTCGACGAAGAACGTCTGCGCAACCGGCGCCGGGTCGGCCAGGCCGGTCGTCTCGATCAGGATCTGGTCGAACCGGTCCTTTCGCCGCATCAGGTTGCCGAGGATCCGGATGAGATCACCCCGCACCGTGCAGCAGATGCAGCCGTTGTTCATCTCGAAGATCTCTTCTTCGGCGTCGAGCACGATGGCGTCGTCGATCCCGACCTCGCCGAACTCGTTCTCGATGACGGCGATCCGTTTGCCGTGCTGCTCGGTCAGGATGTGGTTCAGCAACGTCGTCTTGCCGGCACCGAGGAACCCGGTCAGAACGGTTACGGGAACGCGATCGTCAGTCATACTCGAACTAGAATGGTTCTCATTATGGAGCGACACGCGCTGGCAGACCACCGGCGCGTTGCTGGTCCTTGACCACGCTCAGTTGAGCCCGAGGAGAGCGAAGACCATGGCGTTGCCCGGCATGGGACCACGGCGAGATCCAGAAGCGGTTGCCCGCGTTCGGGCGTGGGTGCGCAGCGAGATCGAGGACGACGAGACGACGGTGCTGGTCACCGAGCTGGCATGCACCGAGCCGGGATGTCCGCCCCTCGAGACCGTCATCGGGCTGCTCAGCGACGGCGGCCAAGTCCAGCACAAGCTCCACAAGCCGCTTGCGGACGTCACCAAGGCCGACATCGAGGGCGCGCTCCGCACCGCATGAGCGGCGGCGTGAGCCCAACCGCTCGGACACGGCGCCACCTGACTGGAGAACCGACGGGCGTCGCCCGTCCACGAGGACGATGACGCCGACCAGCTCCTGGCCGAGGCGCAGGGCGTCGGCGGGCGCTGCGTCGACGCCGGTGTCGCCGGCCGCTACCTCGGCCCGATACGGATGTGGCGCGCTCGAAGCGTTTCGATAGTCTTGGCGGCCGACCGAGGCGACGACGAGGCACTCCATGGCAACGATGGCTGATGTGGCCCGACGGGCCGGCGTGTCCCTGAGCACGGTCTCCTACGCCCTGTCCGGCTCGCGCCCGGTCTCGGACGCCACCCGGGCCCGGATCCTGGAGGCCATGGAGGAGCTGGACTACGCCCCAAACCTGGTCGCCCGCAGCCTCAAGGGCCGGCGGACGCGCATCGTCGCCCTCCTGTTGCCGACCGACGACAGTGACGCTGATCCGTTCATGGCCGACGTGATCACGGCCGCAGCGGAGGCAGCCAGGCAGAGCGGCTACCACCTGCTCCTGTGGACCGAGCCCTTCGAGAGCTCGACGGATCTGCAGACGTTCGTCCGCCAGGGCCTGGTCGATGGCGCCCTGCTGCTGTCCGTTCAGCTCGAGGACGAGCGTGTCGCCGTCCTGGAGCGGGACGAGATCCCCCTGGTCCTGATCGGGCGAACGGCTGATCCCGAGTCGTTCACGTTCGTCGACACCGACACCGAGCAGCTGACCGACACCGCCATCGGCCACGTGACCGAACTCGGCCATCGGGCCGTTGCCTTCGTCGGTCCGCCGCCGTCGGAGCTGGAACGTCGCTACGGGTTCGTCGAGCGCATCCGAGCGGAGCTGGCCGAGGCCGCAGCACGCCAAGGGGTCGAGCTCGTGACCTGCCACCCCGAGCGCAGCCCGTCCGCTGGCCGCGAGGCGATCGGGTCGTTGCTCTTCGATCGGCCGGACCTCACGGCGGCGATCGTGATGAACGACCCTGCGCTGGCCGGCGTCATCCAGGGGGCGCAGGCCGAGGGTCGACGGGTTCCGGAGGACTTCTCGGTGCTCGGACTCCTGGCCAGCAGCCTGGTGGCCGACGCGACCACCCCGGCGACGACGGCCGTTGTCGGGGCGCCGACCACCATCGGGCGACTCGCCGCGCAGGCCATCGTCGAGATGCTCGACGGCGGCGGTCCGTCGCCTCGGCGCCAAGAGCTGGTCGGCTGCGAACTCGTGATCCGGGGCTCGATGGCGTCGATCCTCCGGACGGCGTAGCCCTTCGGGAGGATCGAGGGAGCTCGTCGGCGGCTCGAGGTTGACGGACCTCCCAGCGGGGAGTACGTTCATCGTCGAATCGTTTCGTCGAATCGTTTCGATGACGTCGATCCGTCGGCGCCCACTCGTTCGGTTCGGCGTCGACGACGAACCGAAAGGGGAGACTGATGGTGAACGTTCGATGGCGTCGGCCGGTGGCTGCACTCCTGGCCTGCGTGCTGGTCCTGGCCGCCTGTGGCAGTGACGACGACGGCGACGGAGCGGCGAGCGACGGCGGGGACGGTGACCTCGCCGGTCAGGAGGTCGAGATCTTCGGCGCCTTCTCCGGCGACGAGGCGGAGCGGATGCGAGCGACGCTCGAGCCGCTGATCGAGGAGACCGGCATCGACGTCACCTACGTCGATTCCCCGGCCTTCGACACCGAGATCACCACCCGGGTCGAGGGCGGCAACATCCCCGACATCGCCTTCTTCCCCCAACCGGGGCTCCTGCTGGACATCGCAGACCAGACCGAGGCCCTGCCGGTGGCCGACTATCTCGACCTCGACGCCCTCGAGGCGAGCCTGATCCCTGGCTTCCTCGACGCCGCTCGCAACGAGTCGGACGAGGTGATGGGCTTCCCGGTCCGGATGGCGGTCAAGAGCGCCATGTGGCGACCGCTGCCGGCGTTCGACGACGGCGGCTATGCCATCCCGGCGACCGACGGCGAGCTGGCCGCCCTGGAGGACCAGATCATCGCCGACGGCGGCACGCCGTGGTGTCTCGGCATCGAGAGCGGCGGTGCCACCGGGTGGCCGGCAACCGACTGGATCGAGGAGTACATGCTCCGGCTCCACGGCCCCGAGGTCTACGACCAGTGGGTCACCAACGAGATCCCGTTCGACTCACCCGAGGTGCGGGCCGCCTTCGAGAAGTTCGAGGAGCTGTGGGGCAAGGAGGGCAACGTGGTCGGTGGTTCGGCCGGCGTGCTCGGCCTGAACTTCGGTGACTCGCCGACGGACCTGTTCACCGAACCGGCCGGCTGCTACCTGCATCGCCAGGGGAACTTCATCACCGGGTTCTTCCCCGAGGACACGCAGGCCGACCTCGACGCCAACGTCGCCGTCAGCTACTTCCCGCCGGTCGAGGGCGGCTACGACGGCAACCCGGTCCTGGCCGGCGGCGACCTGGCCCTGCTGATGAACGACACCCCGGCCGCCCGTGCGGTCATGGAGTTCCTGTCGACCGAGACCTACGGCGAGAGCTGGGCCGCCCTGGGCGGCTGGCTGTCGCCCCACGTCGGCTTCGACGACAGCATCTACCCGACCCAGGTCGAGCGCGACCTGTTCGCCATCGGGGCCAACGCCGACGTGCTCCGCTTCGATGCCTCGGACCTGATGCCCGGCCCGGTCGGCACCGGATCGTTCTGGACCGGCACGGTCGACTGGATCGGCGGACAGCGCAGCCTCGACGAGGTGCTGGTGTCGATCGACGAGAGCTGGCCCGAGTAGGGCACCGAGCACAGGGGTCCGGGCCGATCGAGGGACCCGGTCCGGACCCCCTCGGTCGAGTGGGAGACAGAAGAAAGGGGGATTGCCAGTGACGAGAGTGCTCTTCGGGATCCTGGCCGTGATCGTCGGGGTCGGCGGCAGCGCACTGCTCTTCTGGGCGCTGAACTGGTTGGTCGACCGGCTGCCAGACGGCACGGCCGACCGGCTACGGCCCTACGCCTTCGCCGGGCCGGCGCTCCTGCTGGTCGGCGTGTACCTCATCTACCCGGCGCTGCGTTCGATCCGGGACAGTTTCTACGGCGACCGCTCGGAGGAGTTCGTCGGTCTCGACAACTACCGCCAGTTGGTCGAAGATGCGTCGCTGCGCTCGACCCTCATCAACAACGTGCTGTGGGTCGTCCTCGTGCCGACGTTCTGTCTGGTCTTCGGGCTGGCCATGGCGGTGCTGGCCGACCGGCTGTCCGGCCGATGGGAGTCGATCTCCAAGTCGGTGATCTTCATGCCGATGGCGATCAGCGCCGTCGGTGCCTCGACGATCTGGCTGTTCGTCTACAACTGGCGACCGTCCGGTCGGGAGCAGATCGGCTTGCTCAACGCCATCTGGACCGGTGTCGGCAACGAGCCGGTGAGCTGGCTGCAGGTGTCGGAGGGCCGCCTCAACACGCTGCTGCTGATCATCATCATGGTCTGGACGATGACCGGGCTGGCCATGGTGCTGCTCTCCGCTGCGATCAAGGGCGTCCCCGAGGACACGATCGAGGCGGCCCAGATGGACGGGGCCACCGAGTCCCAGGTGTTCTGGCGAGTGATCCTCCCCCAGATCCGCTCGACGATCACCGTCGTGCTGACCACGATCGGCATCGCCGTGGTCAAGGTGTTCGACATCGTGTTCGTCATGACCGGCGGCAACTTCGACTCCGACGTGATCGCCAACCGCTTCGTGAAGGAGCTCTTCGACTTCCGACGCTTCGGTCAGGCCTCCGCCATCGTCGTCTTCATGATGGTGATCATGATCCCCATCATCGTGCTGAACATCCGCAACTTCCGCGAGCAGGAGGCACTCCGATGACCGTCATCGACCTTGGAGAGGACGTCGGCGCCGCCGAGGAGGCCACGGCCACCACGAGCGGCAGTCCCCGGCGGTGGCTCCCGACCAACGTGTGGTCGGTCGTGCCCGTCACGCTGCTCTGCCTGCTGTGGCTCGTGCCGACGGTCGGCCTGCTGATCTCGTCGTTCCGCCAGGAGGACCTGGTCAAGGGCTCCGGCTGGTGGACGGCGATCACCTCGCCGTTCGAAGGTCAGTGGACCCTGGAGAACTACACCGACGTCATCGAATCCGGCCTCGGTACGGCGTTCATCAACTCGTTCGTGCTCTCGATCCCGGCCACCCTGATCCCGATCGTCGCTGCGTCCTTCGCCGCCTACGCCTTCGCCTGGATGGAGTTCCCCGGCCGCCAGGCGCTGTTCGCCCTGCTCATCGCACTCCTGGTCGTGCCCCTCTACGTCGCCCTCATCCCGATCCTCCGGCTCTACGGCACCTTCGACCTGACCGGCACCTTCGCCGCCGTCTGGCTGGCCCACACGGCGTTCGCCATGCCCCTCGCCGTCTACCTGATCCGCAACTACGTCGGGTCGCTCCCGAAATCGATCATCGAGTCGGCGCTCATCGACGGCGCCTCACACTTCCAGATCTTCTGGCGGCTGATCATGCCGCTGAGCACCCCCATCATCGCCGCCTTCGCCATCCTGCAGTTCCTCTGGGTCTGGAACGACTTCCTCATCGCCCTGATCTTCCTCGGCTCCAACCGGGACAACCAGATCATCCAGCAGGCGCTCGTCCGGCTGATCGGCGACCG
>JBCCVL010000063.1:0-29431 GCA_039195375.1 Actinomycetota bacterium | reverse complement strand
TCGCTGCGGAGCAGCTCACCCCGAGTGTCGCCTCCGGCGAGACGTCGCTGGCTCCGATGCCGGGTACTGGGGATCGGTCTCGCTGAGCGCCTCGAGCCGACGCCGGACGAGACGGCCCGAACGGGCCGGAGACCGTCGACCTCGACACGACCGGATGGGATCATCTCCCGTCCGGTCGTGTCGCGTCTGCGCACCTTGACCGGCCTCCGAAAGGGCCGTACATTCTGACTTTCGGGCCTGCGAGGGGTCGGCCCACAGTCGTCTCGGGGGACACCGCACCCCGGTGCGCACGAGGATGAGGAGGACCGGATGGTCCGGATGGGTTTCCTGCTCGACAGCGACAACTGCATCGGCTGCCACGCCTGCACCGTCGCCTGCAAGAGTGAGCACGACGTGCCCCTCGGGGTCAACCGGACCTGGGTCAAGTACATCGAGACGGGCACGTTCCCCGACGTCGCCCGCAAGTTCAACGTCATGCGCTGCAACCAGTGCGACGACGCCCCGTGCATGACCATCTGCCCGACCTCGGCCCTCTACCGGGCCGACAACGGCGTGGTCGACTTCCAGGACGACGACTGCATCGGATGCAAGTCGTGCATGAACGCCTGCCCGTACGACGCGCTCTACATCAACCCCGAGACCAACACCGCCCACAAGTGCAACATGTGCAACCACCGGCTCGAGGTCGGGCTGGAGCCGTCGTGCCAGATCGTGTGCCCGACCGAGGCCATCAAGATCGGCGACCTCGACGACCCCCGCTCCGAGATCAGCCGCATCATCGCCCGTGACGACGTGGCCGTGCGGGCCCCCGAACAGAACACCAAGCCGAAGGTCTACTACCGGGGTGCCGACCAGGCGTCGCTCGATCCGACGAGGACCGCCATCGCCAACGACGGCATGATCTGGGCCGACCGGCTCCCCACCGAGGGCAGGACCGGGGCCAACGCCCACCCGTCGCTGCCGCTCGACCAAGGCGCCACCCCGACCGACCTGCACGGCGTCGTCGCCCACACCACCTACACCACCGCCCACCAGATGACGTGGGGCGAGAAGGTGTCGGGCTACCTGGTGACCAAGGCCGTCGCCGCCGGGGTGATGGCGGTGGCCGCCCTGCTCGTGCTGCTCGGCCACGGTGACGCCCAAGCTGCGGTCGGCGTGGTCCCGCCGATGGTGGCCGGTGTGTTCCTGGCCGCCACCGGCGTCCTCCTGATCGCCGACCTGAAACAGCCCGGCCGCTTCCACTACCTGCTGACGAAGGGCAACTGGAGCTCCTGGCTGGTCAAGGGGGCCTATGTCCTCATGGCCTTCGCCGCCGTCTGCGGGCTGTGGTGGATCGGTGGCCTGCTCGACTCGCCCGGCATCCTCCAGGTCCTCGCGGTCCCGGCCGTGCTCGGCGCCGCCGGCACCGCCGGTTACACCGCGTTCCTGTTCGGGCAGTGCGAGGGTCGTGACCTCTGGCAGACGCCGCTGCTGCTCCCGGTGCTGCTGGCCCAGGCCGTGACGGCGGGCGGCGCCGCCTACGCCATCATGGACCTGTTCCTCGACGTGCCCCAGCCGGCGGCGATCCGCTGGGTGCTGCTCGGCGGGGTCCTGGCCACTGCGGCGCTGGTCGCCATCGAGCTGACCTCGAAGGCCAGCCGCTCGGTCGAGCTGGCCATCGAGGCGATGACAAGCGGGCGCTACGCCAACCGGTTCTGGTACGGCGGCGTCGCCATCGGCATGGTGGTCCCGGCTGCGCTGGCCATCGGCGCCCTCGTCACCGGCGACGGCACGGCGGCCACCGTGATGGCCGCCGTCGGAGGGGTCGCCGCCCTGGCCGGCATGTTCACCTACGAGGACAGCTTCGTCCGGGCCGGCCAGTCGGTCCCGCTGTCCTGACGCCACTGACCCGCCCGGATCGAGCACCGCGAGGAACGACGAGACGATGACCGAACTCCGCAACTACCCGCCGTTCGAGAAGTGGCACGACTGGGCCGAGCTCGACGCCAAGGCCTGGCCAGACCGGGTCGAGCGCCGCTACACGCTGGTCCCGACCACCTGCTTCAACTGCGAGGCCGGCTGCGGGCTCGTCGCCTACTTCGACCAGGACACCGACCAGATCGCCAAGATCGAGGGCAACCCCGAGCACCCGGCCAGCCGGGGCCGGAACTGTGCCAAGGGCCCGGCCACCCTCAACCAGGTGTACGACCCCGAGCGCATCCTCCACCCGCTCAAGCGGAAGGGGAAGCGGGGGAGCGGCGAGTGGGAGCGGATCTCCTGGGACCAGGCCCTCACCGAGATCGGCGGCCGGATGCGGACCGCCATCGAAGAGGACCGCCACAACGAGATCATGTACCACGTCGGCCGTCCCGGTGAGGACGGCTACGTCGACCGGGTGCTCAAGGCGTGGGGCGTGGATGGTCACAACTCCCACACGAACATCTGCTCCTCGAACGCCAGGATCGGCTACCAGTCGTGGATGGGCCACGATCGGCCGTCGTCCGACTTCGCCAACGCCGAGGTCATCTTCCTGATCTCCGCCCACCTGGAGTCGGGCCACTATTTCAACCCCCACGCCCAGCGGATCATGGAGGCCAAGGAGCGGGGGGCCAAGGTGATCGCCTGCGACCCGCGCCTGTCGAACACCGGGGCAAAGGCCGACTACTGGCTCCCCACCTGGCCGGGCACCGAGCCGTTCCTGCTGCTGGCCATCGCCCGGCTGCTCATCGAGTCAGGCGACTGGAACGAGCGCTTCGTCGCCCGCTGGACCAACTGGCCGACCTACCTGCGCCGCCGCCGCCCCGACCTGCCCGAGGAGTGGGCCTCGGTCCGCCGGGCCCTGCTCGACGAGTACCAGGACTACACCCCGGAGGCGGCCGAGCAGAAGACCGGCGTCGGCGCCGGCACGATCCGCGAGATCGCCGAGCTGATCGGCCGCCACCCGACCAAGCTGGCGACCCACAACTGGCGGGCGGCCGGCGCCGGCAACCTCGGCGGCTGGCAGGTGGCCCGCTGCCTGTTCTTCCTCAATGTGCTCACCGGCTCGGTCGCCACCGTCGGCGGGACTGCCGGCAACGGCATGAACAAGATCAAGCCGCATCCGAAGGTCGGGGCGCCCCCGATGCCCCGGTGGAACGAGCTGGAGTGGCCGAAGGAGTTCCCGCTGGCCTACCACGAGATGTCGATCCTGCTGCCCCACTTCCTGAAGGAGGGCCGTGGCACGCTCGACGTCTACTTCTCCCGGGTCTACAACCCGATCTGGACCAATCCCGACGGCTTCACCTGGCTGGAGGCCCTGACCGACACCGAGAAGGTCCGCTGCCATGTCGCCCTGACCCCGACGTGGTCGGAGACCTCCCACTTCGCCGACTACGTGCTGCCGATGGGGGTGTCGGCCGAGCGCCACGACACCCACTCCTACGAGACCCAGAACGGCAAGTGGCTCGGGTTCCGCCAGTCGACGTTCCGGCGTTACGCCGAGATCAAGGCCCGCAAGGAGGGCCGCGAGCTCGATCCCCAGACCCGCTCGTATGACTACAACCCCGGTGAGGTGTGGGAGGAGAGCGAGTTCTGGATCGACCTGTCGTGGAAGATCGACCCGGACGGCTCGCTCGGCATCCGCCAGTGGTTCGAGGGGTCCGACGGCCAGCCGCTGACGATGGACGAGTACTACGGCGGGCTGTTCGAGAACACGCCCGGGCTGTCCGAGGCTGCGGCCGAGGCCGGCCAGACGCCGATCGAGTACATGCGGGAGCGTTCGGCCTTCGGCGTGCCAGACGTCGGCTACGAGCCCTACGAGAAGGTGGTCGGCGGCGACGCCCTGGAAGGCACGACCAAGGACGCCGACGGCGTCTACCGCACGCCGGGTACCCCCGGCGCCTGGGACGGCGACCTCGGCGGCCTCGACGGGCTCAGGCTGGAAGCCCTCGGCGACGGCTCGGCCGCGGTCGAGGTCGGCGGGCTGCCCCGCGAGGGGTTCCCGACCCCGTCGAAGAAACTGGAGCTGTACTCCGAGACGCTGGCCGACTGGGGCTGGGAGGAGCACGCCACGCCTGGCTGGATCCCGTCCCACGTCCATTGGGAAGACCTCGACATGACCCCCGGGCCAGACGGCAACGGCGGCGACGAGCGGATCCTGCTCCCGACCTTCCGCATCCCGACGCTGATCCACACCCGCAGCGCCAACTCCAAGTGGCTCAACGAGATCAGCCACCGCCATCCGCTGTGGCTGCACCCGTCCGACGCCGAGAAGCTCGGCATCGAGGAGAACGGCCTGGTCCGGGTCACCACCCGCATCGGCCACTTCGTGATCGGCTCGTGGCGGACCGAGGGCATCCGCCCCGGTGTGGTCGCGGCCTCCCACCACATGGGTCGGTGGCGGCTCGAGGAGGGCAAGGCCCGCTCGTGGGGGGCCGGCAAGGTCGACATCTCCAGCTCCGGGAGTGAGTGGAAGCTCAAGCGGGAGCAGGGCAACCAGCCGTACCAGTCCGACGGTGACCTGGCCGACGCCGACACCAACCGGATCTGGTGGACCGACACCGGCGTGCATCAGAACGCCACGTTCTGCGTCCAGCCCGATCCGATCTCGGGGATGCAGTGCTGGCACCAGCGGGTCCGGGTCACCCCGGCGCAGCCGGGCGACGAGTACGGCGACGTGGTCGTCGACACCGAGAAGTCCCGCGAGGCCTATCTCGACTGGCTGTCGAAGACCCGCCCGGCCGGGACCAACGGCAACGGTCTCCGCCGGCCGCTCTGGTACGCACGTCCGGTCAAGCCGACCGCCTCGGCCTACCGGCTCGACGACTGACGTCGCCCGTCGTTCGCCGCCCTCCGGCGGCGAACGGGGCGAGTCGTCGCCTGGCCGGCCCCACGCACGCCGGTGGTCGGCCCGCTTCACGCCGGCGGCCGGGCCGCGTCGCCGATGACTCGGACTAGCCGTTCGGGTCGAGGGCGAGCCGGGTGGCGAAGTAGCCGACGGCGAGGGCCTCGAGCTCGCCGACGATCTCGGCGCGGTCCGGGGCGTCGGGGTCGGCGTCGGCCAGCGTGTGGCGGACGGTCTCGATCAGCAACGTGATCACCCGGCGCCTCGCCGCCTTCGATTCGCCGACCCCGAGGCGGTCGAGCTCGGCTGCGAACAGCTCGACCAGCTGGCCCCGCACAACGGCGGCCGGTGCCCCCTCGGACTGTGGAGGCGCATCCTGGGTGATGCGGTAGTAGCCGGGGTGGGCCCGCTGCAGGTCTGCGGCGGCGTGGACCAGCCGGCGAAGCGCGGGCACGAGATCGTTCGGCTCGGTCAGCGTGCCGAGGATCGGGGCATAGGCTTCGACGGCGTCGGCCAGGTAGGCCTCGACGATGGCGGCGGCGATCGCCTCCTTGTCGTCGAAGAACCGATACAGGGAGCCGACCGACACCCCGGCCCGGGCGGCGATGGCGGTGGTGGTGACCCCGTGCAGCCCGGACGCCGCGAACTCTCGGTTCGCGGCGTCAAGGAGTCGGTCAAGGGTCTCCCGCGACCGGCGTTGCTTGGGGGCGGCCTTCACCCCGTCAATCGTAGGTCGACCGCCGATGGCTCACGGTTCCACCCGGGGGCCGTCCGATTCATCGCTTCGGAAGGCCGGGGTCGCTGCCACCGGATCCGGGACAGGTCGCTCGGGTCGAGCCGCTGCCGTTGACCCGTCGGCCGTCGTCGAGGGTGACGGTGATCGAGGCGTAGATCGTGGTCGACGAGGTCGAGCATCGAACGTTGGTCGTCACCGCGCCGCTCATCGACGATCGGGTGGCCAGTGTGGTCGAACCGGTGTTGAACCGGACCGACGTCGAGGTGACCCGTCGTCCCGGCGCGTCGGCCAGGTCGACGTTCCAGCTGGCGGTCAGGACCAGGACGGCACGGCCGTTCCGGTCGAGGCCCTCCTCCAGCCGCATCGACAGGTTGGGGTCGATCGACGGGCCGCGCCCCATCGGCGAGACCCGCCCGCCGCTCCCGTTGCACCACACCACCGGTCGGGTGGCGGTCCACGCCCCGCTCAGGCACTGGCCGAGGAGCCGGTGGCCGGTGGCGTTCGGGTGCAGCGACTCCTGGCAGCGCTGGAAGTTGTTCTCGCAGTTGTCGAACAGCTTGTCCAGGTCGCTCTTGTTCTTGCCGTCGATCGAGTTGACGAAGGTCCCGTTCGACGTGCGGACTCGCACCGGCGTGTGCAGGGCGTTCGCTGGGCTCCCGTTCCGCTCACACAGATGGCTGCCGTTGAAGGCGTCGATCACGTCGAGGAACACGATGTCGGCATCCGGCCGGTCGAGCATCACCCGGTGCTGGGCCTCGGCCACCATCGCCCCGAGTGACTCGGTCATGGACTGGGCGAGCGGCAGTGCGCTCTCGTGCACCGGGCAACCGGCGGCGTAGCGCTCCCGCCCGAGCGCCCGGAACTTGTCCCGCCGGTCGTTGCGGCCGTTCTGGTTCTGGTACTCGCGATCGAACCGGGTCGGCATCGGGTTCACGTAGTTCTGGATGACGATGCGGTGGTCCCCGTCGGCGTCGACCTCGTCGAGGGTGTCGAGGTGGTCGCGAAGCGACTGCTCCAGGTCGTCGGTGGCCCGGGCCAGGTCGCCGGCGTCGGGGAAGTCGCCCCGGCTGCAGGCCCCGTCGTTGATCGGGTCGGGCGAGACGATGGGGACCCAGAACTCCCACCAGCCGAGGTAGGCGTCGGTGAGGAAGCCGCTGATGCAGGCCTGGGCGGCCCGGCTGAACCCGACGTCGTTCGCCCCCATCCCGTAGAGCACGAGGTCGATGTCGTTGGTCTCGGCGATGCGCTTCAGCTGGTCGAGCTGTGGCTCGACCAGCCGGCCCCGGTCACGCCGGTACGACGGGTTGACCATGTCGTTGGTGACGCCGCCCGAGCACGAGTTGTTGAACCGGCGCTGGATCCCGGCCAGCGCCGCCACCTCGATGCTGGCGTTGGCCGAGCGGTGGCAGAAGTAGGGATCGTTGTTGTCGGCGCTCCAGCCGGGGAACGGCCTGGTGTCACCCCGGAAGTCGACGACGGGCTGGTAGTCCCCGGCGCCCTCGCCGCTGATGAAGCTGTCGCCCATGGCCACGGCGGCCCGGGGGAGCGGCTGGCCGTCGGCCGGGGCGCCGAGGACCGTGGCGATGAGCGAGGCCACGAGCGTCATGGCCACGGCGATCGCCGTCATCGTCGGTCGCCCGGTTCGTCGTGTCGGTGCGTGGTCGGTGGTGGTCATCGATTCCCCCTGCGGTCATGCGCTGAATCTGAATGTGAAGAATAATTCATGTTTTAGGCCGAACGCTGCTGCCCGTCAAGCGGCACCGTCGAGCGCCGCCCGATCAGCCGGACCGACGACGGGATCTGAAGAGGTCCTGAACGACGGCGGCGATGCGAACGGCACGGCCGTGGCACGTGTTCCCCCTGGGTCCGTCCCGGCACCGAGTCGGGACAACGCCGACGAGGGGTACACACCACATGTCCATCCTGGATTACGCGTCCTTGGCGCGCCCGCACGCCGAGACGGTCGAGTCCGACCCGCTCGGCCACCTGAGCCGAGCCGACCGCCGACGCTTCGTCGAGTTCGGTTGGGGTCCGGCGGCCACGCCGACCCACCTCCTGCTGCACCAGGCCTTCGAGGCCCAGGTCGGCCTCCGACCCGATGCGGTCGCGGTCGAGCACGGTGCCGATCGGGTCACCTACCGCGAGCTCGATGTGCTGGCCGAGACCGTCGCCGCCCGCCTGGCCGCCGACGGGGTCGGGCGGGGTGACCTCGTCGGCCTCTTCGTCGAGCGATCGATCCCGATGGTCGCGGCCATGCTCGGCACCCTCAAGGTCGGGGCGGCCTATGTGCCCCAGCACGCCGGGGTCGCCCCCGAGCGTCAGCTCACCTACATCGTCGAGCGAACGGGTACCGCGGTCGTCCTCACCCTGTTCCACCTCCGCCACCATCTGCCGGCATTGCCAGGCGTCGAGGTGCTCGACGTCGACCTGCTGCTCGGCGAGGTCGATCGAGGCGTCGCCACCCCCGCACCGTCGTCGATCGACACCACGCCGCTGCGGCCGACCGGCCAGCCGGACGACCCGTGCTTCGTGCTCTTCACCTCGGGGACGACCGGCCCGCCGAACGGGGTCGTCGTCACCCACCGCAACGTGGCCAACATCGTGTTGACCGAACCGGGCGATCTCGGCATCAAGCCAGGCATGCGGGTCGGACAGATCCTGAGCATCGCCTTCGACATGGCTGAGTGGGAGATCCACGGCGCCATCACCCACGGCGCCACGCTCGTCATCCGCGGCGCTGACATCGAGGCCTGTGCCGCCGACGTCGACGTGCTCATCGCCACCCCGTCGATCCTGGCGTCGATCGACGCCGAGCGCTGCCGGCAACGGGTCCGGGTGGTCGCCGTCGCCGGCGAGCCGTGTCCGGTCTCACTCGCCGACACGTGGAGCGGGTTCGCCCGCTTCCACAACTCGTGTGGTCCGACCGAGACCACGATCGTCAACACCGTGCAACGCTACGACGGCCGGCGGGGCCTGACCATCGGCGCGCCGACGCCGAACAACACCGTCTATGTGCTCGACGAGCACCTCAAGCCGCTGCCGATCGGCGAGGTCGGGGAGATGTGGGCCGGCGGGGACTGCGTGACCGCCGGCTACCTCGGCTCCGACGACCGTACCGACGGCCTCAACGCCGACCGCTACCGCGACGACCCGTTCCTCGGCGGTGGTCGCACGATGTTCCGGACCCGTGACCTCGGCCGATGGACCGCCGACGGTCAGCTGGAGCACTTCGGTCGGACCGACGACCAGGTCAAGGTGCGCGGCTTCCGGGTGGAGCTCGACTCGGTGTCGTCGGTGCTCGAGGCCCAACCGACGTGTGAGCGGGTCGTCGTGCTCAAGTACGACGACCGCCACCTGGTCGCCTTCGCCGAGCCGGCGACGGTCCACCCGGAGGCGGCGGCCGCCGCGGTCGGTGAGGCGTTGCCCTACTACTGTGTCCCGGCCCGGATCTTCGCCGTCGACCGGTTGCCTCGAACGGATCGTGGCAAGATCGACAAGCGGGCCCTCCGGGAGCTGGCCGAGCGCACGCTCGGGTCGCTCGACGCCGAGGCGGTGGTCCGATGACGATCGTCGATCGCACCCCCGACGCCGGCGACGGCGCCACGATCGAGGCGCCTCGGTCCCGGCTGACGGCCCGGTCGACCGAACGGCCGATGCAGGGGCCGGTTCGCCGGTTCTTCAAGCGCCGTGAGATGAAGCACTACAACCGGCTCGTCTGGCTGGTGGCCGTCGTCAATCTCGTGCTGGCCTGGCGACTCGTCGGCGGCTTGGACCTCGCTCGACCGGCGTCGATCGATCCCACGCCGGCCATCGACCTGGTCGTGGCCAACCTCACCGTGGCCGTGCTGATCCGCCAGCAGTACGTGATCAACGCCCTGTTCTGGCTGGCCACCCGGGCCCCGACGTCGTGGCCGCTCCGGGTCCGCTGGATGCTCGGGAAGGTCTACCACTTCGGTGGGATCCACACCTCGGCGGCCACCGCCGCCACCGTCTGGTTCCTGCTCCACCTGGTGGTGCTGATCGCCGGAGCGATCGACGGCAACCCGCGGGTCGGACCGGTCCTGCTGGCCGCCAACGGGCTGTTGGCGGCGCTGCTGGTGGCCATCGTGGCCACCGCCCTCCCGTTCGTGCGGCAGAAGCACCACGACCGGTTCGAGCGGGTCCATCGCCTCGGCGGCTGGTCGGCGCTGGCGCTGTTCTGGGTGGTGACGCTGACGCCACTGCTGTCGGGTCCCGCCGCCGACCCGGTCGCCCTGATCGGCGCCTGGGAGGTCTGGGCCCTGGCGGCGGTGACGTTCAGCGTGGCCCTTCCCTGGCTCCGACTCAAGAAGGTGCCGGTCGAGATCGTGTCGCCGTCGGATCACGTGGCGCTGACCCGGTTCGACCACGGCTACACGCCCTTCGCCGGATCGTCGACCGGGGTCAGCCGCAACCCACTGCTGGAGTGGCACTCGTTCGCCAACGTGCCCGAGCCCGGCCGCGACGGGTTCCGGCTCACGATCTCCCGCTCGGGGGACTGGACCGGGTCGTTCATCGACGACAAGCCCGAACACGTCTGGGTCAAGGGCATCGCCACCGCCGGGGTGGCCAACATCGAGGTCCTGTTCACCAAGGTGGTCTACGTGGCCACCGGCTCCGGCATCGGTCCGTGCCTGCCCCACCTGCTGGCCCGGGAGGTGCCGGCCCACCTGATCTGGGCCACCCGCAACCCGGTGACGACCTACGGCCAGGACCTCGTCGACGAGATCCTGGCCGTGCAGCCGGACGCCCTGGTCTGGGACACCGACGCCAACGGCAAGCCCGACCTGGTTGAGCTGGCTCACGAGGCCGTGCTGGCCACCGGCGCCGAGGCGGTCATCTGCATCTCGAACCCTGCGCTCACCTGGCGGGTGGTCGAGGGCATGGAGCAACGGGGCATCCCGGCCTACGGCGCGATCTGGGACTCGTGATCATGAGCGACACGAGAATCGACACCAACGGCGAGACCGGCGACGACACCGGGCGCGAGGCGAGCATCGGTGTGGCGGTCCACGAGGCCGGCTTCACCGTCGAGCGGCGGGGACGGGTGGCCATCCTCACCCTGCGACGACCCGAGGTGCTCAACGCCCTCAACGGCGCGCTGATGCGGGCGCTGGTGGCGGTGGCCGATGACCTCGACGCCGACCCCGGGGTCGGCTGCCTGGTCATCACCGGGGTCGGGCGGGCGTTCGCCGCCGGGGCAGACATCGGCGAGATGGGTCATCTCGACTTCGAGGTGGCCAACGCCGAGCGGTTCCTGGCCGGGTGGGATCGGTTGGCCGCCATCGGCACGCCGAAGATCGCCGCCGTCACCGGCTACGCGCTCGGCGGCGGCTGTGAGCTCGCCCTGCTCTGCGACTTCATCATCGCCGACACCACCGCCCGCTTCGGCCAACCCGAGATCAAGCTCGGGCTGATTCCCGGGATGGGCGGCACGCAGCGGCTGACCAAGGCCGTCGGCAAGCAGTTGGCGATGGACCTGATCCTGACCGGGCGCCTGCTCGGCGCCGAGCGGGCGCTGCAGGCCGGTCTGGTGGCCCGGGTGGTGGAGGAGGGCGGTGCCCTCGACGAGGCGGTCGATGCCGCCGGCACCATCGCCGGCTACGCCGAGCTGACCGGTCGCCTGGCTCGTCAGGCGGTCAACCGGGCCGAGGAGTCGGGCCTGTCGGAGGGGCTCGCCTTCGAGCGGCAGGTCTACTACGCCACGTTCGGCACGGCAGCCGCGGCCGAGGGCATCGCCGCGTTCCAGGCCAAGCGCGATCCCGACTTCCACCCGCCAACGGCGTCGGCACCCGGCGGCGCCTGACCGCCGCACGGCTGGAGCTCGTCGCCGGGACGCCCCCATCCGCAGGGGGTGTTCCGGCGGGCCGATGCTGCTACACCGATGCGGTGACCTCACCGTCGTCGTCAACCACCGAGCCGCAGCCCGCTCCGCCGTCGATCGAGCCGGGCCTCGTCCGGGTCGAGCCGAGCCCCATCCACGGGCTCGGCCTGTTCGTCTGCGAACCGTTGGCCGCCGACACCGTCGTCGGTCGCCTCGAGGGTGTGTTGACGGACGAGGACGGGATGCACGTGCTGTGGCTGTCCGACGAGTTGGCCATCGAGCTGACCAACGACCTCCGCTACGTGAACCACAGCGACGACCCGAACGCCGCCCTCACCGAGTTGGGCCTGGTCACGCTCCATCCGGTCGAGCCCGGCGAGGAGCTGACCCACGACTACGGGTGGTGAGCGCCCGCCACCGCTGACGCCGGGTGCACGACGGGGAAGACCTCGTCGTCGGTGATCCGGTCGCCCGGGGCCAGGAAGGTGTCCTGCTGGCGGATGATCGGGTCGGCCCCCGGCTTCGGCGCCCAGACGGCGTCGTCACCGAGCCAGCGCCAGGAGATGGCGGCCCGCCGACCACCACCCTGGTTCGGTCCGCTCCGGTGGACCGTGCGGAAGTCGAACAGCAGGGCGTCGCCCGGTTCGACCGCGAACCCGAGGATCTCGTAGGTCTCGGGCTCGTCCTCGAACACGGGGCAGACGTCGTCGAACGAGCGGATGTGGTCGGCCACCCCGTCCCACAGGTGCTTCTCCACCTCGTCGGGGTCCTGGCCCTCGAGGGCCGGGAACTCGGGCCGGAAGGTGCGACCCCACGCATGGGACCCGGACACGAACTCCAGCGCGCTCGACTCGACGTCGGCCGGGGTCAGCGCCACCCATGTCGAGCAGACCTGGGTCCCGTCCACGGCCCAGTACGGCCGGTCCTGGTGCCAGGCGAACTGGTCGGCGGTGCCGGGCTCCTTGACGAACACGTGGTCGTAGAAGGCCCGGATCGTCGTCGAGTCGGTGGCCTGGGCCGCCATCGCAGCAAGGGGGGTGGCGTGGAGGAACCCGCGGAACGTGTCGCTGCGGGGGAACAGGTGACGGTCCTGGAAGAAGCGGCCGGGTCGGCCCGGTTCGGTGATGTCGCCGCCGAACCGGCTCGGCGCATCGAGGATCTCCTCGACGGCGTCGGCCATCGCCGCAACCGTGTCGGCGTCGACCGCGCCGGGCACGTGGACCACCCCGGCGGCCCGATAGGTCGCCACCTGGGCGTCGCTGAGCGGGGCGGAGGTCACAGGCGCGAGCCTAGGGCGGCCCGCTTGGCCGGGGCCAGCGGCCGGTACCCTGGGAGCTGACACTTCCACGCCTGCCCCCGAGGAATGCGATGACCAGTACCGAGGGCACGGCGCCCGTCACCGAGCTGTCCACGGCCCCGTCGGCCGCTGCCGTCGCGCCGGTTCCCGACCCGGCCGGAGCGGGCCGGACCGAGCGGAGCGACATCCGCAACGTCGCCATCGTGGCCCATGTCGATCACGGCAAGACGACCCTGGTCGACGCCATGCTGCGCCAGACCGGCGCCTTCCGGGCCCACCAGGACGTGGCCGAGCGGGTCATGGACTCGGGCGACCTGGAGCGGGAGAAGGGCATCACGATCCTGGCCAAGAACACGTCGGTGACCTGGAACGGGATCACGATCAACGTCGTCGACACGCCCGGTCACGCCGACTTCGGTGGCGAGGTCGAGCGGGCGCTGACGATGGTGGACGGGATCGTGCTGCTCGTCGATGCGGCCGAGGGCCCGCTGCCTCAGACCCGGTTCGTGCTCCGCAAGGCGCTGGCCCGCGACCTGCCGGTCGTGCTGGTGGTCAACAAGGTCGACCGGCCGGACGCCCGGGCGCGCGAGGTGGTCGACGAGGTCTACGAGCTCTTCCTCGAGATCGACGCCGAGGACCACCAGATCGACTTCCCGATCGTCTACGCCTCGTCCCGCGACGGTTGGGCGTCCCTCGACGCCGACGCCACGTTCGGTGACGACCTCCAGCCGCTGTTCGAACTGCTCGTCGAGCACCTCCCGGCTCCCCGCCACGACGACGGCCATCCCTTGCAGGCCTGGGTGACCAACATCGACGCCGACCCCTACGTCGGCCGACTCGCCCTGTGCCGGGTGGTGAACGGCACGCTGCGCAAGGGTCGAACGATCGGCCTCAGCCGGGTCGACGGCACGATCGAGCGGGTCAAGCTGGCTGAGCTGTACCGCACCGCAGCGCTCGAGCGGGTCCCGGCCGACGATGCCGGCCCTGGCGACCTGGTCGCCGTGGCCGGCATCGCCGACATCATGATCGGCGAGACGCTGGTCGACGTCGACGATCCCCGCCCGCTCCCGGTCATCGAGGTCGATCAACCGGCGCTGTCGATGACGATCGGGGTCAACACGTCACCGCTGGCCGGCAACGACGGCGACAAGCTGACCGCCCGGCTGATCCGCAACCGGCTCGATGCCGAGCTGGTCGGCAACGTCAGCCTCCGGGTCAATGCCATCGATCGACCGGACGCCTGGGAGGTCCAGGCGAGGGGCGAGCTGCAGCTGGCCGTGCTGGTTGAGGAGATGCGGCGGGAGGGGTTCGAGCTCACCGTCGGCAAGCCCGAGGTGGTGACGACCGAGGTCGACGGGAAGATCCATGAGCCGGTCGAGCGGGTCATCGTCGACGTGCCCGAGGAGCACCTTGGTGCCGTCACCCAGCTGCTCGGGAGCCGCAAGGGCCGGATGGAGTCGATGGGCCATGCGTCGTCCGGCAACGGTTCGGCGAGCGGGGGCAGCTCCGGGTGGGTCCGGCTCGAGTATCTCGTGCCGGCCCGCGGGCTGATCGGGTTCCGCACCGAGTTCCTCACCGAGACCCGAGGTGCCGGGGTGCTCAACCACAGTTTCGAGGGCTTCGAGCCGTGGTTCGGCGAGCTGCGGACCCGGCGGACCGGGTCGCTGGTCGCCGATCGCACCGGCCCCGTCACCGCGTACGCCCTGATCAACCTCCAGGAGCGGGCGGAGATGCTCGTCGGGCCTGGCACCCAGGTCTACGGCGGGATGATCGTCGGCGAGAACAGTCGCCCCGAGGACATGGACGTCAACGTCTGCAAGGAGAAGCAGCTGACGAACCACCGGGCGGCGGCAGCCGACCAGACGGTCAAGCTGACGCCACCCCGGGTGCTGTCCCTCGAGCAGGCCCTGGAGTTCATCGCCTCGAACGAGTGCGTCGAGGTGACCCCGAGCCATGTCCGGTTGCGCAAGGTCGAGCTCGATCCGACCATCCGGGCCCGGGCGGTCAAGGCGGCCAAGCAGGCGTCGTAGCCCTGCCGCCGATCGCGTTTTCTTCGCAGCGGAAGGCGTTCGCTAACGTCGCGACCATGCACGACCTGGTGATCCGTGGAGGACGTATCGTCGACGGGACGGGGGCGCCGGCCGTCGACGGCAAGGACATCGCCGTCGACGACGGCGTCATCACCGAGATCGGTGACGGCGTCGGGCGGGGCCGCTGGGAGATCGACGCCGACGGCCGTCTGGTCCTCCCGGGCTGGGTCGACGTGCACACCCACTACGACGGCCAGGCCACCTGGGACCCCGACCTGACCCCCTCGGTGTGGCACGGCGTGACCTCCACCGTGTTCGGCAACTGCGGGGTCGGGTTCGCACCGCTTCGCCCCGGGTCACAGGACTACCTCATCAACCTGATGGAGGGGGTGGAGGACATCCCCGGCACGGTATTGGCCGAGGGGATCGACTTCACGTGGACCACGTTCGAGGAGTACCTCGACACCCTGGAGGCGACGCCGAGGACGATGGACGTCGGCGCCCAGATCCCCCACGGCGCCCTGCGGTTCTACGTGATGGGGGAGCGGGGGGCCGACCACACCGAGGTCCCGACCGAGTCCGAGGTCGACGAGATGGCCGACGCCGTCGCCCGGGCCCTCGACGCTGGGGCGCTCGGGTTCTCCACCTCCCGCACGACCAAGCACAAGGCGGCCGACGGTCGACTCACCCCGAGCCTCACCGCGGCCGAGCCCGAGCTGGCCGGCATCGCCAGAGCGATGGCCAGGGCCGGGCGGGGGATGATCCAGTGCAACAGCGACTTCGGTCCTGGCGAGGTCGAGCTGCTGACCGAGATGGCCAGGATCTCCGGCCGGCCGGTCTCCGTCCTGTTGCTCCAGACCGACAGCGACCCCGAACGGTGGCGCCACACCCTCGACGGGATCCGGCGGGCCAACGACGAGGGTCTGGCCATGACCGGCCAGGTCGGCTGCCGGCCGATCGGCATCCTCATGGGCCTCGACACCAGCGTGAACCCGTTCGGCAACCACCCGGCCTTCCGTGCCCTTGCCGACCTGCCGGTGCCCGAGCGGGCGGCCCGACTCCGCAACGATGGTGAGTTGCGGACGGCCTTGCTCGACCACCCAAGGGACGACGGCTTCACCCGGTGGATGACCTACGCTCTGACCAGGGCCTGTGAGCTCGGTGACCCGCCGAACTACGAGCCCGACCCGGCGGTCGACTCGATGGCGGCGAGGGCCGATGCCATCGGCGGTTCGCCGTGGGAGCTTGCCCTCGATCTGCTGGCCCAGGGCGATGGCGAGACCGTGCTGCTGTACCCGTTCGAGAACTACCACGCCGGCAACCTCGACGTCATCCGCGAGATGCTGGTCGACGAGCACACGATCTGCGGGCTTGGCGACGGCGGGGCCCATGTGGCCACGATCTGCGACGCCAGCTACCCGACGTTCCTGCTGAGCCACTGGGCCCGCGACCGGACTCGTGGCCCGGGGATCGAGCTGGAGCGCCTCGTGGCCAAGCAGACCCGGGACACGGCCCTGGCCTTCGGGCTGCGTGACCGGGGGGTCCTGGCCCCGGGCTACCGGGCCGACGTGAACGTGGTCGACTTCGACGGGCTCGGCGTCGACGTGCCGCGGGTGGCCCACGATCTGCCGGCTGGTGGTCGACGGCTGGTCCAGCGCAGCCACGGCTACGATCACACGCTGGTCGCCGGGGTGGAGGTCTCGGCCGGCGGGGAGCTGACCGGCGCCCGCCCCGGCCGCCTGCTGCGCGGCGGGACCCCCGGTCCCGCCCGATAGGCGGCGGGACCCCCGGTCCCGCCCGATAGCCAGCGGGACCCCCGGTCCCGCCCGATAGCCAGCGGGAGCCCCGGTCCCGCCCGGTGGCTCGATAGCCAGCGGAACTCGACGACCGGCTGCGCCCCGGTCCCTACAGTGGGGCCATGGGTATCGAGGTCGACGACGGCCTGACGATCCCCGATGCCGAGCTGACCTGGCGGTTCGGGCCGTCGGGGGGACCGGGGGGCCAGCACGCCAACCGGGCCAACACGCGGGCCGAGCTGACCTGGGACGTTGCCGGGTCGGGGGCACTGGCCGATCACCCCGAGCGGCGGGAGCGTCTGCTGGCCCGGCTCGGACCGAGCCTCACCGTGGTGGCCGACGACGAGCGCTCCCAGTCACGCAACCGCGACGCCGCGAGCCGCCGGCTGGCCCAGCGGGTGCGGGAGGCGTCGGTCGTGCCCCGGCGCCGTCGCCCGACCCGCCCGACCGCCGGATCGAAGCGCCGCCGCCTCGACGACAAGCGGGCCCGCGGCCGCGACAAGCAGCTCCGCCGCCGCCCGGCCAACGACGACTGAGCCGAACCGTCCCTGCTGCCGGCCGGTGTGCCGGCTTCTCGGCCGACTCGCCGGCAGAACGGCCCGGTCCAGGGTCGGGTGTCGTTGGCTCGATGTGATTCAGTCGCGGACCGGGCGGGGCGGGAGGCGGTAGCGCTCGAGGATGTCGTCCGGCTTGAACGTCTCCCATGGCACGGTCTCGGCGGTGCAGAGGTCGACCATCGTGTCGACGATCTCCTGTGGGTCGAGCTGGTTGCCGAGCATCCGGGTCCGCGTGCCGGCCAGGAGATCGGCCTCGGCTCCCTCGGCGTCGACGAGGTCGACGACCCCGTCGACCATGCGGTCGTTGAACCCGGTTGCGTACGGCCCGGGGTTGAGCTTGCACACCTCGACGCCGTGCGGTGCCATCTCCACCCGAAGCGACATCGTCATCGCCTCAAGCGCGTGCTTGGTCATGGCGTAGGGTCCGGACAGCGCCCCGGACGACACGCCGGCGATCGACGACACGATGATCACCCGGCCACGGCCGCGCTCGATCATGCCGGGCAGCACGGCCTGGGTGATCCGCAGGGTGCCGAACACGTTGACCTCGAAGACCAGCCTGACGTCGTCGAGCGGCACGCTGGCCAGCGGGCCGAGCTGGCCCCGCCCGGCGTTGTTGAGCAGTACGTCGACGTCCATCTCGGCCGCGGCGGCCAGATCACCATCGTCGGTGATGTCGAGCTTGTGTCCGGTCAGGCCGTCGATTCCCTCGGCGTCGAGGCTCGCCGCCTCGGCCTCGTCGATCGTGCCGCCGATCACCCGGTGGCCGCGGCCGGCCAACTCGACGGCGGCGCCGCGACCGAATCCGGAACCGGCGCCGGTGATCAGGATGGTGGTGTGGTCCATGGATCGTCTCCCGCTCGGCCTCGCCGCCGCGTGGTGTCGCTGTTGCCGTCGGCGGGCAGGGTAGCCCGGGACCGGTCGCTCAGCGGCGTCCGGGAGCAGCGTCGCCGGTCCGCCCGAGTCGGCGGAGCTGCGTGGCCAGGTAGGGCCGGGCCCGACGCTGGCCGCCCTCCTCCGCGATCCGTTCCTCCAGTGCCTCGAGGGCCCGGCGGAGCCGGTCCCGGTCGGGCTGCCAGCCCTGCAGCTCACACTGGTCGGCCCACTCGGCCGGCGATCGGTGACCACGCCTGGCGTTGCACCGGCGGCAGGCCGCCACCTCGTTCTCGATCCAGCTCGGCCCGCCTTTGACCCGGGGCACCACGTGCTCGGTCGTCGCCTCGACCAGCCCACGCCCGACGGTCCGCCGGCACCAGACGCACGTCGACCCATCCCGGGTCAGGATCCGCTCCAGTCGGGCCCGCCGTCCCGGCTGGCCCGGCGGCCGGCCATGGTGGTCGGGCTCGTCGGTCACCCTCCCATCGAAGCACGTCTGGCGGGGCGGCCACCATCGGCCGATCGTCCGGGGACGTGGCTCGGGCTCTGCCTCGGGCCTCGACGGTGGCTCTCACCCGGCGCCGTCTCGGCCCCGGGACTCAGCGGGGTGCCGGCCCGGTGGTGTTGCGGGCCAGCAGCTCGGGGGTGAAGACGTAGCTGTCGCGGAACCGGTCCGAGCCGTCGATCTCGGCCGCAACCGCATCGGCGACGAGCGCCCCCATCTGGGCGAACGGCTGGCGGAGGGTGGTCAGCGGTGGATCGCTCGTCGCCGTGAAGTCGGTGCCGTCGTAGCCGACGACCGAGAAGTCCTGTGGCACCGACAGGCCCTCGGCCCTGGCCGCGGCGACCGCGCCGAGGGCCATCAGGTCGTTGCCGCAGATCACGGCGGTCATGCCCCGGTCGAGGAGCCGGGTGGCGCCGGCCCGACCGCCCTCACGGGTGAAGACCGACTCCGCGACGTGGTCGGGGCCGGTGGCCAGGCCGTGACGGCCGGCGGCCCGCTCGAACCCGTCGATGAACCGGGTCGTGGCGTGGTAGCGGGCAGGGCCGAGCAGGCAGCCGATCCGCTCGTGTCCGAGCGAGACGAGGTGATCGGTTGCCCGCTCGGCCGCCCTCGCCTCGTCGCATCGGATCTGCGGGACCGGGAGGTCGACCGGGGCCCCGTTGACCAGCACGAGCGGGGCCTTCTCGCCGATCAGGCGGGTGTACGGCTCGAGGTCGACCGGTTGCAGGGCGTGGCTGCCACCGATCAGCACGAGTCCGTCGACGGCGGTGTCGGCGAACTCGGCGAGGTACCGGGCCTCGTCGGCCAGGCCGGTGGAGGCGACGCCGACGGTGGCAACGGTTCCGTGGTGGGCGAGGTGCTCGGCGATCTCGTGGATCAGACGGGGGAAGACCGGGTTCGTCAGCTCGGGTGACACGATCCCGACCGCGCCGCGGCGGACTCGCCCGGGTTCGGGGACGTCGGTGTAGCCCAGTTCGGCCAGGGCGGCGAGTACCCGGGTCCTGGTGGCGTTGGCCACCCCCGAGCGCCCGTTCAGCACCCGGCTCACCGTCGGTTCGCTCACGTGGGCGAGCGCGGCGACGTCACGCAGCGGCGGGCGTCGGGTGCTTGCCGGTTGATCCATCCGTCCGCAGTGTAGGTCCTTCGAAACCTCTGCGTGAAAGAAGGGTTGTTCTTTCTGAAAGAACGACGTAGTTTTCGGATAGTCGGTTCATGGTTGTGAGTCGACACCCATGCTCTGGAGGAGAGAAACGTGATCCACCGAACGAAGGCTCTGCTGGCGCTGCTGCTGGCACTGATGCTCGTTGCCGCCGCCTGTGGCTCGGACGACGATGACGCCGACGCCGGCGCCTCGGATGACACCGAGGCCACCGAGTCGACCGACGAGACCGAGTCGACCGACGAGGCCGATGAGGAGACCACCGACGATGCGGCCGAGGACGAGGCCGCAGACGAGGAGGCGACCGAGGAGGAGGCCGCCGCCGACGAGGGGGCCGAGGAGGAGCCGCCGCCCGTCGTCCGGGCCGACGCCGACCTGGTGATCTGGGCCGACGACACCAGGACCCCGGTCATCGAGCCGCTGGCCGAGGCCTTCGGCGAGGAGAACGGCGTGTCCGTCGCCGTCCAGGAGGTCAACTTCGGCGACATCCGGGACCGGCTCCAGACCGCCGGCCCGGCCGGCGAGGGCCCCGACGTCGTCATCGGGGCCCACGACTGGCTCGGCCAGCTCGTCACCTCGGGCCTCCTGGCCCCGGTCGACCTGCCGAACTCCGGTGACTTCTCGCCCGTCGCCATCGAGGCCATGAGCTACGAGGGCCAGCTCTACGGCGTGCCCTACGCCATCGAGAACATCGCCCTGATCCGCAACACCGACCTGGTACCGGACGCCCCGGCAACGCTGGAGGAGCTGGAGCAGGTGGCGCTCGACCTGGTCGCTGCCGGCGACGTCGAGGTCCCCCTGGCCATCCAGAACGACCCCGGCGATCCGTTCCACAACTTCCCGCTGTACACCGCGGCCGGTGGGTACCTGTTCGGTCTCAACGCCGACGGCAGCTACAACGCCGAGGACCTCGGGATCGACTCCGACGGGGGTCTGGCCGCCGGCACCCAGTTCCAGACCTGGGCCGAGTCCGGGCTCCTCACCGCGAGCCTCAGCTACGACGTGATGATCGAGAGCTTCGGTCAGGGCAACGCCCCGTTTGCCATCACCGGCCCGTGGGCCGTCTCCGATGCCGACCGCGGCTTCAAGGCAACCGGCGTGAACTACGTCGTCGAGCCGATCCCGTCGCTCGCCGGGACCACCGCCGCCCCGTTCGTCGGGGTCCAGGGCTTCATGGTCTCGGCCAACGCCGAGAACCCGCTGTTCGCCCAGACGTTCATCACCGAGGTCATGTCGACACAGGAGGCCCAGACGGGTCTGTTCGAGGCCGGTGGCCGGCCCCCGGCCCACACCGCAGCGTTCGCCGCGGCGGCAAGCGATCCCGACATCCAGGGATTCGGTGAGGCCGGCGCCAACGGCCAGCCCCTCCCCGCCATCCCCGAGATGGGATCGGTGTGGTCGGCCTGGACCGACGCCTACGGCCTGATCCTGTCCGGTGAGAGCACCGGCGAGGAGGCGTTCACCAACGCCGCCGAGCAGATCCGAACCCTCATCGCCGAAGGTTGATCGTCCGATGACGACGGGGTCGCCGACGGCGACTGCCACCGAGCCCGGGGCCGGCGACGGCCCCGGGTCGGGCGGCCACCGCAACGGGAGCCGAGCCCGGGCCGGCATCCTGGCCGGCTCGATGGTCGGCCTGCTGGTCAAGGTCATCGCCCTCGGCACCCTGAACGCCACCTCGATCTGGGCCCTGACCCGGCTGGTGCCGGCCGGGGTCTGGCTCGGCGTGGCGTTTGTCGTCATCGCCACCGTCGCCATCGACGTCGTCTACCTGTCGAGGGCCCGGTGGTCGATCGCGCTCAAGTACCTGCTGCCGGGCACGTTGCTGCTGCTGGCCTTCCAGGTGTACCCGGTGCTCTACACCGCCTACATCTCGACGACCAACCTCGGGACCGGCAACATCCTCGACAAGGAGGCGGCGATCGAGCAGGTCGTCGCCACCTCGGTCGACACCTCCGGCGGTGCCGGCGGGGCGGTGTCGTTCGCGGCCCGCCCGGCCCAGGCCGCCGACGGCACGCTCGGCCTGCTGCTCGTCGACGAGCGGACCGATCCACCGACCGTGCTCGTCGGCACCGAGTCGGGCGCCGTCCCCGCCGCCGACGTCACCTTCGATGGCGACCGGGTGGCCGAGGCCGACGGCTTCGTCGCCCTGCTCCTCGGCGAGCTGGCCGATCTCGAGGCCGACTTCGCCGCCCTGGAGGTGGCGAGCGACGAGGGCATCATCCGGCTCTCGACCCTGAACCGGGCGGCGCTGGTCGCCTTCCGCCTCCAGTACGACGAGGCCACCGACACGATCACCGACGTCACCGACGGCACCACCTACACACCGGTCGATGGCTTCTTCCGGTCGGAGGCCGGGGAGCGGCTCACCCCCGGCTGGGAGGTCAACATCGGCTTCGAGAACTACCGCCGGGTCTTCGCCTCCGAGGCGATCCGGGGTCCGTTCCTCCAGGTGTTCGTGTGGAACTGGGCCTTCGCGGTCGGCACCGTCGTGTTCTCGTTCGTCGTCGGCATGCTGCTGGCGATCACGCTCGACCACCCCGACCTCAAGGGCAAGCGGATCTACCGGGCGCTGCTGATCTTCCCCTACGCCCTGCCGTCGTTCCTCACGGTGCTCGTGTGGCAGGGGATGATGAACCGCAACTTCGGGATCATCAACGACCTGATCGGCCTCGACGTGCCCTGGCTGACCGATCCGTGGATGGCGAGGGCCTCGGTGCTGCTGGTCAGCACGTGGCTGAGCTTCCCCTACTTCTTCCTGGTCTGCACCGGCGCCCTGCAGTCGATCCCACGGGAGCTGACCGAGGCGGCCAACGTCGACGGGGCCAACGGCCGGCAGGCGTTCCGGGCCGTCACCTTCCCGCTGCTGCTGATCGCGGTGGCGCCGCTGCTGATCTCGTCGTTCGCCTTCAACTTCAACAACTTCAACGTCATCTTCTTCCTCAACCGGGGTGGCCCACCGATCGCCGGAGCCCAGACGCCGGCCGGCAGCACCGACATCCTCGTGTCGTACACGTTCCGCCTGGCCTTCGAGAGCGGACGGGGCCAGGATCTGGGCTTCGCCACCGCCATCTCGATCCTCATCTTCCTGCACGTGGCGCTGTTCAGCGCCTGGAGCTTCCGACGAACCGCCCGCCTGGAGGAGATCTGATGGGTTCCGTCTCACTGCGCCGCTGGTTCACTGAGGTCGGCTGGCGCCGCTGGTTCCTCGACGTCGGCTGGCGCCACGTTGTCGGCCTGGCCGCCCTGGCCTTCGCCCTGTTCCCGGTGTTGTTCATCGTGTCGTCCAGCGTCAACGCCGCTGGGACGCTGTCCGGTTCGGGCCTCATCCCGAGTGAGTTCTCGCTGATCAACTACCGGGAGCTGCTCAACGGCACCGAGGCCCCGTTCCTGTCGTGGCTCGGCAACACGATCTTCGTCGCCGGCGGCGCCGCCATCCTCAACACCGCCCTGGCCGCCTTCGCCTCCTACGCCTTCTCCCGGATGCGGTTCACCGGCCGCCGCCCCGGCCTGCTCAGCATCCTGCTGATCCAGATGTTCCCGACCACCCTGCTGTTCGTGGCCATGTTCGTGTTCGTCAGCGACATCGGCGGCGTGTTCCCCAGCCTCGGCCTCGGCTCCCGGGTGATGCTGTTGATCATCTACCTCGGCGGGGCGCTCGGCGTGAACACCTGGCTGATCAAGGGCTACTTCGACACGATCCCCCGCGATCTCGACGAGTCGGCGCTGATCGACGGGGCGTCCCACGCCCAGATCTTCCTCCGGGTCATCCTGCCACTGGCGGCGCCGATCCTCGCCGTCGTCGCCCTGATCACGTTCGTGTTCACCCTCAATGAGTTCCTCGTCGCCTCGGCGGTCCTCGGCCAGGGTGACTCGGAGCAGTTCACGCTGGCGGTCGGCATGTTCCGGTTCATCGACGGCCAGGGCGGGGAGTGGGGCCAGTTCGCCGCCGGGTCGGTGATGTCGGGTATCCCGGTGGTCGTGCTCTTCCTGTTCCTGCAGAAGTACATCGTGTCCGGGCTCACCGCCGGCGCGGTCAAGGGCTGACCGTGTCGGCTGAGCACGGCCTGCACCGACCGCATCACGATCCGTCGGCGCGGCTGACGTCGCACCCCCGACCGTCGCTCGGCGACCGGGTCACGGTCGAGGTCGAACTGGCCGACGTCGATGCCGGCGGGCTGGCGGTCGAGGGCGGCTGGCTACGAGGAACGCGCGACGGCGAGCAGTTCTGGGTCGAGGGTGAGCTCGACGGCGACCACCTGCGCTTCGAGTTCGACATCACCCAGCCGGTCAACAACTACCGCTTCCATCTCGACACCGCAGACGGTCCGCGCTGGCTGACCGGGGTCGGTCTCATCGACCACGATCCCGGCGACCGAGAGGACTTCCGGTTGATCACCACCGGCGGCGCTCCGGCCTGGGTGCCAGACGTCGTCTGGTACCAGATCTTCCCCGACCGCTTCGCCACCTCCGGTGCCAACCGCCCGTCCGACCCGCTGAGCCCGACCGACACGTCGTGGGCCCGGTGGGCCGACTGGAACGATCCGGTCGCCTCCGGCGAGGCGGCGATGACCCAGCTCTACGGCGGCGACCTCGACGGGGTGGTCGAGCGGCTCGACCACCTGGCCGACCTCGGCATCGGCGGCGTCTACCTCACGCCGGTGTTCCCGGCCCGCTCCAACCACCGCTACGACGCCTCGACGTTCGACACGGTCGACCCCGTCCTCGGCGGCGACCGGGCCCTGGCCGCCCTCAGCGAGGCCGCCGGTCGGCGAGGCATCCGGGTGATGACCGACCTGACCCTCAACCACACCGGCGACGGCCACGAGTGGTTCGCGGCGGCCCAAGCCGACCCGGACTCGGTCGAGGCCGGTTTCTACCACTTCACCGACCACCCCGACCGCTACGAGAGCTGGCTCGGGATCCCCAGCCTGCCGAAGCTCGACCACCGCAGCGCCGAGCTGGCCCGCCGCTACTACGCCGGGCCAGACTCGATCCTCGGCCGCTACCTCGCGCCGCCGTTCGACATGGCCGGCTGGCGGATCGACGTGGCCAACATGACCGGCCGTCTCGGCCCCCTCGACCTCAACCAGCAGGTGGCCCGGGCCGCCAGGGCCACCATCGACGGGTTCGGCGGGGACCACTGGCTGGTGGGCGAGCACTTCTTCGATGCCAGCCTCGACGCCCCCGGCGACGGCTGGCACGGGGTGATGAACTACGCCGGCATCACCAGACCGATCGTCTCCTGGCTCGGCGAGTTCACGTCGCTGTCGGCCTTCATGGCCGGTCCGGGCCAGCCGGGCCGCAACGGCCAACAGATGGCCCGATCGATGGACGCCGTGCGGGCGGCGATGCCCTGGCAGGTGACGATGGGTTCGATGACCCTGCTCGGCTCCCACGACACCGCCCGCTGGCGGACGATGTGCACCAGCGACGACACCGCCCTCGTCGGGTTCGGGCTGCTGCTGTGCCTTCCCGGCGCACCGACGTTCTTCTACGGCGACGAGATCGGCCTGACCGGGGACAGCTCGGAGCAGGCCCGGTGCCCGATGCCGTGGGACACCGACGGCTGGGACCATCGATTCCTCGACCACTACCGGCGGCTGATCGCCGTCCGCAACGAGCACGAGGCGCTTCGCCGAGGCGGGTTCCGCTGGGTCGACACGGCACCCGACGCCGTCGTGTTCCTGCGCGAGACCCCGTCGCAGCGGCTGTTGGTCCGGGCGTCGCGGGGGCCGACCGGACCGTTGAGGATCCCGGCCGGGTTGCTGCGGGCCGAGACGCTGGCCGCCGTCGTCGACGCCGACGACCTCACCGCAGACGGCGGTGTCTTCACCCTGCCGGGCGACGGTCCATCGCTCGGCATCTGGGAGCTCGGCTGACGGCGGCCCGCCCCGAGTCGCCCCCGCTCGGCCGGCTGCGGTGGCGCCGGCTCGATCGCCCGCCCGGACCGGCCCGAGGTTCTACCATGGCGTCGCGATGGTTGATCACCCGTCTCCCGACCACAAGCGTGAGCTCATCGAGTTGATGACCGATGCCGGGGTGCTCCGGTTCGGTCAGTTCGTGACCAAGAGCGGCCGGGACAGCCCCTACTTCGTCAACACCGGGCTGTACCGGACCGGTGGCCAGATCAGACGGCTCGGTCGGCTCTACGCCAGGGCCATCCTGGAGCGCCTGGGGGCCGAGTCGTTCGACGTGCTCGTCGGGCCGGCCTACAAGGGCATCCCCCTCGCCGTGACCACCGCCATCGCCCTCTCCGAACTCGGCCACGACACGGCCTACTGCTTCAACCGCAAGGAGGCCAAGGACCACGGCGAGGGCGGGATCCTCGTCGGCCACGAGCTGGTCGACGGTGATCGGGTCCTCCTCGTCGAGGACATCACGACCGCCGGCACCGCCATCCGAGACATCGTGCCGGTGCTGCGAGCCCAGGCCGAGATCGAACTGGCCGGGTTGGTGGTGTCGGTCGATCGCTGCGAGCGGGGCCTCGACGAGCGCTCGGCCCTCCAGGCCCTGGCCGACGAGTTCGCCATGCCGACGTTCGCCATCGTGACCGTGCACGAGATCCTGGCCCTGATGGACCTCGACGAGTCGACCATGTCGGCGATGGCCGCCTACCTCGAGCGCTATGGCGTCGCCGAGGCCACGCCCGGCGTGGCCTGACGACACGAGGAGCAGCGCCGACGTCGGCCGCCCTCGCCGCTGCGCCGACACGACCTGGACGGCGGGAACCGGTGGCCGCCGCAGCCGCCGATTCCCGCCGCGACCGGTGGTGGACCGTGGTCGCCGCCATGGTGGGACGGCCAGCCGTCTCCCGTGATACGCGATCGTCGCCACCGCGACGGCGGGGCCGGACCGATCGGGTCGCCGAGGGGGCGCCTTGATCCGAGGTGGCGGAGTCGTTACCGTCATCAGCAGGCGTTGCGCCCGCCTCACCTCCATCGGCCCGCCCCAGCCGGGCCGGACTCGACTCCACCGGAGCCGCTGACCGGAGGCAAAGGGGATACCCGTCCTCGCGTGCACGCATCGACGGTCATCCCGCCGTTCCTGGGTGCTGCTGGGGGGCTGCCGGGCGGCATCGGAGGACCGGGGCAGACGATGACGGCGAACCGCAGACGCAAGCGACGGGTACGAGCCCGGGCGGCCAAGACCGGTGAGTCCTACACCGCCGCGCTCCGGCACCTCCAACGACAGGAGGCAACCATGTCCACCTTCACCATCGAGACCGCCGGGGTCACCGACACCGGCAACGTACGACCATCAAACGAGGACCACTACCTGGCCGGCGGCGACCTGTTCGCCGTCGCCGACGGGATGGGCGGTCTCGGCAACGGCGAGCGGGCCAGCCGGCTCGCCATCGAAACCCTGCAGGAGGCGTTCGCCGAGCAACCGACCGCCGTCGGTCTGGTCGAGGCCGTCGCCAGAGCCAACACCGCGGTCAACGAGGCGGCGGCGACCGAGGCGGGACCGGACGAGCGGCCGTGGGGGACCACGCTGGCCGCAGTGGCCCGGGTCGGGTCGGACGACGACGATCGGCTGGTCGTTGTCAACGTCGGCGATTCCCGGGTCTACCTGCACCGGGACGGCGCGCTGACCCGGCTCAGCTCCGATCACAGCCGTGTGGCCGATCTGGTCAGGGCCGGCGAGATCAGCGAGGCCGAGGCGGCCGCCCACCCGGAGCGGCACGTGCTGACGCTGGCCCTCGGCGTGTCCGCATCGGTTGCGCCGAGCGTCAACCACGTGCGGCCCCGCCCCGGCGACCGGCTCCTGCTGTGCAGCGACGGGTTGTTCAATGAGGTGCCGAGCGGCGACATCGCGGCCGCTCTCGGCTCCGACGGTCGGCCGAGTGACGTCGCCGACGGGTTGGTGGCGCAGGCCAAGGCCAACGGTGGGGGCGACAACGTGACCGTCGTCGTCGCTGACGTCGGCTGAGTCGAACCTGCGGAGCAGGTTCTCTACGAGTTCGCCGAAGGGCGAACTCTCTGGCTCCACCGGGGAGCCCTGGAGATCGATCTCGCCGCATGTCTCGAGGTCGTCGCCGCCGGGACCAGGCGCTCGTCAGCCGGGCTCGTCGATCGGGTCACGCTCGATCCCGAGCCCGGCGGCGAAGGCGAGCGGGTAGGCGAGGGCCATCAGCTTGGTCTCGTCGATCAGGCATCCGGCGAGCGAACCGATCGCGGTGAGGCTCAGCGACGTGGCCCCCCGCAGGTCGACCCGTTCGGCTCGGAGCCGGTCGACGCTGACCTCGTTCAGCGCCGTGTCGACGAATTCGACGTCGGTCGCCTCGGCCTCGTAGGCGTCGACCTCGTCGAGGGTGCACTCGACGAAGCGGACCCGCTCGAGTCTGGCCATGCGGAGGTTGGTGTAGCGGAGCGAGCAACGGCGGAGCTCGACGTCGGTCAGGCGGGCCCCGGCGAGATCGGTGCCGGTCAGCTTGCAGCCATCGAGTCGGACGCCGATCAGCGATCGGATCGACGCCTGGCTGAGGTCGGCGTCACCCAGACGGCTGCGCCTTGCCTCGATGGTGAGTCCGGCCTCGACGCCGGTCAGGCCGGTCACGACCGACTCGGTGACGGTCAGCTCGGTGCAGCCAGCGAGATCGGGAGCCGGATCGGGCCCGGCGACGACGTCGACCAGCTCCGCCCAGCCGCGGTCGATCGCCAGTGACCCGGACCAGTCGCCCGGGGGATCGATCGGTTGGAGCCGCGGCGGCTTGGTGTACGGCTCGTCGACGTCGACCCAGGGCACGGCGTCAACCCTAGGTCGGGCCGGTGACGGCGAGCGCCGGTCAGCGAACGCCGGGTCAGGAGGCCCAGAAGGCTCGCAGCCGCTCGACGAACCGGTCGGGGTCGACGAGGTGCGGGTAGTGGCCGTGGTCGGCCCAGACCTCGACCTGCGCTCCCTCGACCGAGCCGGCCAGCCACTCGCCGTAGCCCGGCCCGGGATCGACGCCGAACACGGTGAGGTAGGGGACGTTGCGGCCGGCGTAGCCGCCGAGGGCCGTGGCGACGACCTGGTCGACCTCCTCGGCCGTCATGTCGAACAGCAGGGCCCAGATGCCGAGCACCACGTCCTGGTCGGCCCGCCTGACCGCGCCGACCCTGGCCCGCTCCGGTGCGCTCAGCAGCGGGCCGGCCAGCTGCTCGAACATCTGCTCCATGACCGCCGGGAACGACCCCGCGTCCTTCAGGGGCGCCTCGATCTCGCCGAGCTGGGCCTTGAAGCCGCCGAGCTGCAGACTCTGGTCGACGTTGACGACCGAGGCGACGGGCGCCGCCGCCCCGACGGCGCTGACGACCGCTCCGCCGAGCGAGTGGCCGACCAGATTGGCGGTGCCGAGCAGGTCGAGCTCCTGGAGCACGGCGACGACGTCGCCGGCCATGACCTCCAGGTCGTAGCGGTCGGCGGTGCCCGACCGGCCGTGGCCCCGCAGGTCGAGGGCCACCGTCCGGTGATCGCTGCCGAGCCGCTCGACGATCGGGTCCCAGCTCGCGGCCGACTCGGTGATGCCGTGGACCAGGACAGCGGGCGGACCATCGCCGCCATGGTCGACGTAGTGGATCGCTGGTTCGCCGTCTCGCTCGAGCTCCGCCATGGCCGGCGAAGGTACCACTCCGGACGATCGAGGACGTAGGCCGTCAGCCTGCAGCGTTGCGGGCGACCCCGGTGAAGGCGACGATGGCTCGCCCGCCCGTCGGCGCCTCCCCGGCGGCCAATTGGGTCAACAGCCCGGCCAGCCCGGCCGAGCCGGTGTGGGAGACCGGGATGTCGGTGGCGGTCCTGGCGAGCTCGTTGGCCCGCAGGACCAGCGGCTCGGGCACCACGAGCGGCT
>JBCCVL010000062.1:0-29937 GCA_039195375.1 Actinomycetota bacterium | reverse complement strand
GCATCTCGTCCATGCCAAGGTTCTGCTGGCCGACGTGGGCCCCGAGTTGGACCGTCATGCCGACGCCCATCGGCCACGCCAGACCGCCACGACCCCGCCGGCGGCGATGGCCGTTCCGGCGTTGCCCGATCGGCTTGCTGACCCTGCCCCGTTGCCGTCCATCCGGCGAACCTAGCCGGCCAGCCGGGGACCGTCAGGTCACGCACGGCCACCGATGGGTCTCCGGTGCGAGGGCCCGAGCCCGGTCGGCGTGGTCCCGGCGGGGTCGTGCCGCGAAACCAGCGGTCACCGGCACCCGACCGACGACTACCGTTCGACGGTGACCCGAGACCCAGCCCGCCTCTACCTCTGGTCCGGACTGCTCTGGTACGGGGCGCTCCGGGCCTACTGGGTGTCGCTGGTGGTTCGGCTGACCATCCAGCTCGAGCTCCCGAGCCTCCAGCTGGTGCTGCTCGGCACCGCCATGGAAGCGGCACTGCTCCTGGCCGAGGTGCCGACGGGGGTGATCGCCGATCGTTTCAGCCGCAAGTGGTCGATCGTGATCGGCTTCCTCGGGGTCGGCGGTGCCCAGATCGCGGCCGGTGTGGTCGAGACGTTCCCGCTGCTGGTGGCCAGCCAGATCGTGTGGGGGATCGCCTTCACGTTCCGCAGCGGTGCCGACACGGCGTGGGTCACCGACGAGTTGGGCGGGCCGGATGAGGCGGAGGGGTTGATCCTGCGCCTGGCCCGGCGACAGCAGGTGGTGGCGATCGGTGCCATCGCCGGCGGCGCGGTCCTCGGTCGCCTGACCTCGCTGACGACCTCGGTCGTGGTCACCGGGCTGCTGTTGATCGGCGCCGGCCTGCTCCTCGCCGTGGTGATGCCCGAGACCGGCTTCCCGCGGCCGGCCGCCACCACGTCCGAGATCGGGGACGGTGCGATGTCCGACGCTGGGCCGTCCGACGCCGCCGACGGCGGAGCCGGAGCCGGGCGCGGTGGCACCATCGGGGGTGGACTGGTGATCGCCACCCGTGGTCTGGCCTCGACGCTGAGCGCCGGCGCCAGGGCGACGCTCGGGTCGAGATCACTCCGGGTGCTGCTGGTCGTGCTCATCCTGAGCGGGTTGGGCAGCGAGGCGGTCGACCGCCTCGACATCCGCCGCCTGGGCGACCTCGGCCTGGCCGAGCTCGACGAGGTCGTTCTCGTCGGTGTCATCGCCATGGCCGAGGCGCTGGTCGGCGCAGCCGTGCTGTGGCTGACCCAGCGTCGCTTCGGGACCGGTCGCTCGGCCGATGCCATGGCCACGCTGCTGGCCGCGTCGGCCATCGGCATCGCCGTCCTCGGACTGGTCGCCGTCCTGCCCGTTGCCGCCGCCGGCCTGGTGGTACAGGGCGGACTCCGTCAGGCCGCCGCGCCGTTCGCCACGGCCTGGGCCAACGCCAACGCCCCCTCCACCGTCCGGGCGACCGTCCACTCCTTCGTCGAGCAGGCCAACAGCGTCGGGGAGATCACCGGCGGCGTCCTGCTCGGGCTGGTGGCTGCGGCGTCGACCGTTCCGACCGCCATGGCCGTGTCGGCGCTGTTGATGCTCGGGGCCGCGACCGCCGCCACCCGCGACCGGGGCGACCCGGGCCCGAGCGGGGCCATCGAGCTCCGGTAGGGTGCGGGCATGCAGCCGACGGTGCGGAGCGAGGTGGCCCCCTTCTACGTCATGGAGGTCATGCGGGCGGCCGAGGCCAGGGAGGCCAACGGCCTCGCTGTGCTGCACCTCGAGGTCGGCCAGCCGTCGACGCCGGCCCCGGCCGGGGCCAGGCGGGCCGCGATCGAAGCCATCGACACCCAGACGCTCGGCTACACGGGCGCGGCCGGCCTCCCGGAGCTGCGTCGAGGGCTCAGCGACTGGTACCGACGCCGCCACGACCTGGAGATCAGACCCGACCGCATCGTCGTCACCACCGGTGCGTCGGGGAGCTGCGTGCTCGGGTTCCTGGCCCTGTTCGAGGCCGGCGATCGGGTGGCGGTCCTCGAGCCTGGCTACCCGTGCTACCGCAACGACCTCGAGGTACTCGGCATCGACGTCGTGCCCGTCCCGGTCGGTCACGAGACCGGCTTCCGGCCGACGATCGAGCAGCTCGACGCCGTCGGTCCACTCGACGGACTGATCGTCGCCAGCCCGTCGAACCCGACCGGCACGGTCCTTGGCGCCGACCTGCTCGACGAGCTCGTGAGCTGGGCCAGGAGCGGCGACGTCCGCCTGATCGTCGACGAGATCTACCACGGCATCACCTACGGCGAGCCGACGCAGACCGCGCTGGCCAGCGGCGACGACGTCGTCGTGTTCAACAGCTTCTCCAAGTACTTCTCGATGACCGGTTGGCGGGTCGGTTGGCTCGTGGCCCCACCGTCGGTGGCCGCCGCGGTCGAGAAGCTGGCCCAGAGCCTCACCGTCGCCCCGCCGACCATCGGCCAGGTGGCGGCCATCGCCGCCCTGGACTGCGTCGACGAGCTCGAGTCCAACGTCGCCCGCTACCGCACCAACCGTGACATCGTGCTCGGCGGGCTGGCGGCCGCCGGGCTCGACCGCAGCGCCCCCGCCGACGGCGCCTTCTACGTCTGGACCGACGTGTCCGCAGTCGGCCTCGACAGTCAGGAGCTGTGCCGCCGGTGGCTCGACGAGATCGGCGTCGCCGTCACCCCCGGCATCGACTTCGACCGGTCGCGAGGCCACGACTTCGTCCGCTTCTCCTACGCCGGCGCGGCGCACGACCTGCGGACGGCGATGGAGCGGCTCGCCGGCTGGCTCGACCGCCATGGCTGACGACACCGGCGACCGGACCGACCAAGGCGCCTCGGGGGCCGAGCCGGACGATCCGCCGCCGACCGGTGCCGTGCCATCGGAGTCGGTGACCGGCGGTCGGACCGTCCCGCTCGGCCGGCTCCTGTTCCGGGGCGCCACCCTGGCCTGCCCCGCCTGCGGCGCCAGGGGCCACTTCCGGCAGTGGGTCCGGATGTCCGAGCGCTGCCACCGCTGCGGCCTCAAGTTCGAACGAATCGAGGGCCACTGGATCGGCGCCATCGGCCTCAACACCATCGTCAGCTTCGGGGCCCTGCTCGTGTTCCTGGTCGTCGCCGTCGCCCTCACGATCCCCGACATCCCGGTCGGACCGCTCGTGCTCGGGAACATCGTCGTCGCCCTCGTGGTTCCCGTCCTGTTCTACCCGGCCAGCCGCACCCTGTGGACCGCAGTCGACATCGCCATGCGACCGCTCGAGGCCCACGAGGTCGACTGGACCGAGGTCGGATGGACCGGATCGGGCCGCTGACCCGAGCCGGTCGACGGGCCTCGACCGGCCCGAGCGGGCCGAGGAACAACCGGCCCCGCTAGCGTGCGGACCATCGGGCCGGCCGAGCGACCGCACCGCACGAGACCAGCAACCAGACGATCGACCGACCAGCGACCCAGACAGGGACAGACCACGACGACATGGACACCTTCGACCTGATCATCATCGGCAGCGGCTCGGGCAACGCCATCCCGGCCGAGCTCTCGGACTGGCGGATCGCCCTGATCGAGAAGGGCACGTTCGGCGGCACCTGTCTGAACGTCGGCTGCATCCCGTCCAAGATGTTCGTCCTGCCGGCCGACATCGCCGAGGCCGCCCGCCACGGGTCACGCCTCGGGGTCGACACCAGCTTCAACGGCGTCGACTGGCCCGCGATCCGTGACCGGGTGTTCGGACGCATCGACCCGATCGCCGCCGGCGGTGAGGAGTACCGGGCCACCGGCACTCCCAATCTGGAGCTGATCCGGGGCACCGCCACCTTCGTCGATCAGCGGGTGCTGGAGGTCGACGGTCGCCGGCTCACCGCGCCCCGCATCCTCGTCGCCACCGGTTCCCGGGCGATCGTGCCAGACGTCGGCGGCCTGCTCGACGTTCGGCACCACACGTCCGACACTATCATGCGGCTCGATCGGCTGCCGCGGCGCCTCGGGATCCTCGGCGGTGGGTTCATCGCCACCGAGATGGGCCACGTGTTCTCCGGATTCGGGAGCCAGGTCACCCTGTTCAGCCGCTCGGCGCCGCTGCTCCGGGCCGAGGACGCCGAGGTGGCCGAGCGGTTCACCGAGGTGTTCGGGCGCCGGGTCGACCTGCGGCTCGGGCGCATCCCCGATCGGTTCGAGACCGTCGGCGACGCCATCCGCATCCACGCCGGTGACGAGGTGACCGAGGTCGACGAGCTGCTCGTCGCCATCGGCCGCCAGCCGAACTCCGATCTGATCGACGCCAGGGCCGGCGGGCTCGAGGTCGACGAGTGGGGCATGATCAAGGTCGACGCCGCGATGGCGACCAACGTCGAGGGCGTCTGGGCGGTCGGCGACGTCGCCAACCCCCACCAGCTCAAGCACCTGGCCAACGCCGAGGCCAAGGTCGCGTTCTGGAACATGGCCAACCCGGGCGAGCCGAGGACCGTCGACTACCGGGCCGTGCCCCACGCGGTGTTCAGCGACCCCCAGGTCGGCGCCGTCGGACTCACCGAGCAGCAGGCGATCGACGCCGGCATCGATCACGTCGTCGGCCGGCGGGACTACGCCGGAACCGCCTACGGCTGGGCGCTGGAGGACGGGGACTCGTTCGCCAATGTCCTGATCGCCCGTGACACGGGGCTGATCATCGGCGCCCACGTCCTCGGCCCGCAGGCCGCGACCCTCGTCCAGCCGCTGATCCAGGCCATGCAGTTCGGGCGCACGGCGGCCGAGTTGGCCAACGACGTGTTCTACATCCACCCGGCCCTCACCGAGGTGGTGGAGAACGCCCTGCTCGACGGCCTGGAGAAGCTCGGCTCCTAGCTCCCGGTTCGCCCGGACACCTCCGACCGGCATCGCCACTGCGGCGAGGGGCCGGATGGCCCGGTCGCCCTAGCCCCGTGGGTGAGGTGGCTCTTCAGGCCCGCCGACAGCTGCCGGTACAACGGAACCACATGAGGTGCCGGCATGTCTGCTGAGATCGAACGTTACGAGGCCGTCCTGTCGTCGACGCCCCTCGGTTGCCTGCTGCTGGATTCGGGCGTGATCCAGCTCGTCAACCCGGAGGCGGTCGAGACCCTTGGGATCCCGGTCGACCGGCTGGTCGGCGTCCCGCTGACCGAGCTGCTCGTCCCCGACGACGAGGCCGGGTGCCGGGAGCTGCTGACCCAGGCCGTCGACGAGCCCCTCATCCGGGCCAGGACGAAGGCGGTCCGGCTCGCACGGGGTCTCGCCCCGATGGAGCTCCTGGCCCGCTCGGTCGGCGACGGCCTGGTGATGGTCGGCGTGCGCTCGATGGCGGCCGAGCACCAGTACTCGGCCCAGGCCTGCGGCGCCCTGACCCACGACCTGGTGACCGGCTTCCCCGACCACTACCACGTCCTGTCCCAGCTCAACGACCGCCTCGCCATCCCGAACCGCAAGCCACTGGCGCTGCTCGGCCTGTGGATCGACGACCTGCCGTCGATCGCCGAGGTCAACGGTCGCCGTGCCCTCAATCGGGTGATGCGGGAGACGGGCCTCCGGCTCCAGGACCGGCTCCGCGGCCCCGACGTGCTCGGACGGTTCGACGAGTCCGGCTTCCTCGTGCTCATGTCGAGCGAGGCCAGCGCAGACGAGCTGACGGCCGTGGCCGAGCGGCTGCGGTCCGAGGTGGCGTTCCCCGTCGAGCTCGACAAGGGCCTGGTGTCGTTCACGACCAGTGTGGTCGTCGGCTCGATCACCAGCGACCGGGTGTCGATCGAACGGGTCCTCGCCCTGCTCGAGGCGGCGGCCAACCGGGCCGCCAACAGCAAGGGCAACCGCACCGACTTCCTGTCGATCTAGTCGATCGGCCGGCGACGGCTGGTCGCCGCGGGGCGGCCCGGGTAACGTCTCGTCACGCTCAGGCGACGACGGAGGATCGAGGTTGTCCACTACCACACCGGCCGGCACCCCGTACGAGAAGGGACTGTTCGAGGTGGCCGACGGGGTGCACGCCTACCTCCAGCCGGACGGCGGCTGGGGCTGGAGCAACGCCGGACTGGTGACCGGTGACGAGGGATCGCTGCTGGTCGACACCCTCTTCGATCTCCGGCTGACGGCCGAGATGCTCGAGGCGATGTCGGCGGTGACGACGACCAGGCCGATCCAGACGCTGGTCAACACCCACGCCAACGGCGACCACTGCTACGGCAACCAGCTCGTCGAGGGGGCAACCGTGATCGCCTCGGCCGCCTCGGCGGCCGAGATGGAGCAGCTGCCGCCGGCGGCGTTGGCGGCGATGATGCGGGTCGACTTCGGCGAGACGACCAACGCCTACCTGCAGGAGGCGTTCGGGCCCTTCGAGTTCGACGGCATCGCCGCTCCGAGGGTCGACCGGACCTTCAGCGGCCGGCTCACCGTCGAGACCGGCGGCCGGTCGATCGAGCTGATCGAGGTCGGTCCGGCCCACACCGCCGGCGACGTGCTCGTGCACCTGCCCGATCAGCAGGTGATCTTCACCGGCGACATCCTCTTCATCGACGGGACCCCGATCGTGTGGGACGGCCCGATCCAGAACTGGATCGACGCCTGCCAGGCGATCATCGACCTCGACTGCAGGACGATCGTGCCGGGCCACGGTCCGCTGACCGACGCCGCCGGCGTGCAGGCCGTCGCCGACTACCTGGCCTACATCCGGGCCGAGGCCACCGCCCGCCACGAGGCCGGGATGCAGGCCGACGACGCCGCCCGAGACATCGAGCTCGGACCCTACGGCGATTGGCTCGACTGGGAGCGGGTGGTGATCAACGTCGAGGCCGTCTACCGGGAGCTGGAGCCGGATCGGCCGCCGGCCGACGTCATGAGCCTCTTCCGGGGCATGGCCGAGCTCAAGCTGCACAAGTGACCAGCCCATGACCGCGCTCCGGGTCGGCTTCGTCGGCTGTGGCCTGATCGCCAGGCATCACGCCGCCAACCTGACCGCCGACCCCCGGGCCGAGATCGTTGCGGTCACCGACCTCGACCGGTCGCGGGCCGAGGCGTTCGCGGCCGACGTGGCCACGGGTCCCGCCGCGGTCAGGGACGACGCGGATGCGGTGATCGACGGCTGCGACGCCGTCTACGTCTGCACGTGGACCAGCGCCCACCCGCCGGTGGTCGCGGCCGCAGCGGACGCCGGGCGGGCCGTGTTCTGTGAGAAGCCGCTGGCCACCTCGCTCGAGGGGGCGACGGCGATGACCGAGGCGGTCGAGCGGGCGGGCGTCGCCAACCAGGTCGGGCTGATCCTGCGCCGGTCGCCGGCGTTCCGGCTGCTCCACCACGAGCTGAGACGGCCAGACGCCGGGCCGATCATGAACCTGGTGTTCCGGGACGATCAGTACCTGCCGACCACGGGGATGTACGGGTCGACGTGGCGGGGTGACGTCGAGCGGGCCGGCGGTGGGACGCTCCTGGAGCACTCGATCCACGACCTCGATCTGATCGAGTGGCTACTCGGTCCGATCGCCGAGGTGTCGGCACGGCTCGGGTCCGTCCACGGCCTCGACGGCATCGACGACCAGGCGACGGTGACGCTGGTCGGCGAGAACGGGGCCCAGGCGGCGCTGGTCTCCGTGTGGCACGACGTCCTCAGCCGGCCGTCACAACGCCGGGTCGAGGTGTTCACCCGCAACGCCCATCTGTCGTTGGAGGGAGACTGGAACGGCCCGGTCCGCTGGGACCGGTCGGCCACCTTCGACGCCGACTCGGCTGCGACCGGTGAGCTGCGAGGCGCCGAACTGGCGGCGGAGGCGAACCGGCTCGACGGGCTCGCCGACGACCCGGACCGGGCCTTTGTCACCGCCGTCCTCGACGGCGCCGACGCCAACCCCTCGTTCCGCGTTGCGCTCCGGGCCCACCGCCTGGCCGACGCCGCCTACCGGTCGGCCGCGGAGGGCGGCCGGGTCGTCGACGTGCGGAGCTGACCGCGGCGCCGGCCGGGCGCCAGCTCAGCGATCGAGCAGCGGGGCCAGGTCCTCCAGGGCCTTCATGACCTCGTCACGTGGACCCTGGGGCAGGGCGAAGACCGCTTCGACGACGCCCTGCCCGGCCAGCTTGTCGAGCACGGCCGGATCGGGCTTGCAGCCGAACACCCCGAGCCAGAGCGACGACGGGTCACGGTCAACCGCCTCGCAGGCGCTGACGATCTGGTCCCATCCGGCGTCGAGCGGGTAGCGGCCGCCGATCGGCATCCAGCCGTCGCAGAACTCGGCGATGTGGGCTGCGGTCTTCGGGCCGACCGCGCCGCCGAGGATGACCGGCGGGTGCGGCTGTTGGGTCGGCTTCGGCCAGGCCCAGCTCGGAGACAGCGTGACCTGCTCGCCCTCGAACGACGCCTCCTCCTCGGTCCACAGCTGCTGCATGGCCAGGATGTTCTCCCGGAGCCGGGCCCGGCGGGTGCCATAGGCGAGGCCGTGGTCCTCCATCTCCTCCACGTTCCAGCCGTAACCGACGCCGAACCGGAAGCGGCCGCCAGACAAGCGGTCGACCGACGCCACCTCCTTGGCCGTCCAGATCGGGTCCCGCTGGGCGACCAGGGTGATCCCGGTGCCGAGCTTGATGCGCTCGGTGGTGGCGGCGACGGCCCCGAGAGCGACGAACTGGTCGTAGGTCCGCCAGTAGAAGTCGGGGAGCGGGGGTGCGCCCTCGCGGCCACCCCACGGCGTCGTGCGGTCGGTCGGGATGTGGGAGTGCTCGGGGAACCACAGCGAGGCGAAGCCCATCTCCTCCGCCAGTTGTCCGAGCTCGACCGGTTCGATCGTCTGGTCGGTCGGGAAGATCGTCAGTCCCAGGTCCATCGTCTGCCTCCGAGCTGCCGTCGAGTGGGGGCTCATCTCATCACATCGCCCCGGCACCGTCGAATGCCGGCGGCGGGGCCGGCCGCCGACCGGCGCTGGCCGACCGTCCGGGTGCTCAGCGCCTGGCGATGGCCTGGGCGACGTTGGGGTTGCCGCCGAGTGAGCCGGTCAGCTGGGTCGGGAGCTCGTGGGCCAGGACGTCCCACATCCGGTCGAGCAGCTCGGCCGCCATCAGGTCCTCGAGCTCGACCCCGAGCGGGGCCTGCCGGCGCAGACCGTCGGCCACCGAGCGGATACCGACCAGCGTGGCGGCGACACCGAGGTCGAGGGGCGCCGCGCCGGCCGCCCTGGCCGCCCGCACCCGGGACTCGGCGTCACGAGCCAACTGGCCGACGAGGCGATCGACGACGGCGTCGTACTCGTTGCGGGGGCCGCGAGGATTGCGGATCAGGAGGGTCTGGGTGGCGCTGCGACCGGCCTGGCGGCTGAGCCGGGCCATCTGGGCCTGGACCCCGGCCACCCACGCCTGACGGCGGGTGCCCGTGCTCGGCCGCGACGGCGGGACCACGATCCGGGGCGCCAGGTCGGGCACCAGGGCCGTCACGTCGTAGAGGCGGCGGAGACGAGCGTCGGACAGCACCCGCCAGGCCTCGTTGACCGCAGCCATCGATTTCGTCGTGCCGTCGGTACGGGACCGCTCACCGGCGACGTCGGGGTGGTGCTCCCTCGCCATCCGACGATACGCGGTGCGCAGCTCGTCGAAGGAGCAGTCGGGGCGGACGCCGAGGACCTCGTAGTGGGTCGGGTCCCGGGTCGGCGACATCACCCCATTGTGGCTCGTGGCGCGCCGGCCAACGACCCGGGCCTGGCAACATCTCATCGACTCGCCGCAGTCCCTAAGCTCTCGCCATGGCAGAACAGATGACGGACCGGTCGGCGGGGGAGCGGGTGGCCGAGGCGGTCGCCCTGCCCGTTCTCGAGTACGGCCGAGGGTGGATGGCGGCACCGGCCACCGCGGCCCGGGCCGGCGAGCTCGGCTTCGGGCATCCGATGGGGTTCTGGGTCAACGGTCGAGCCGGGGTGCTCGGCGACGTCGACGGTGACGTCGCCGCAGCGGCGATCGGCTTCATGGCCCCCGGCCTGACCCGGAGGCTCTGGGAGGAACGACCGGCCGGGCTGTCGCCGACGGCGGCCACCGTCGCCTACGCCGAGGCGGCCGCAGCCTGGGGGCGGGAGACCCTCGCCGACCTCGCCGACGACGACCTCTCCCGTCTCGCCGACCTCGTCGACCGGGTGTGCGCCGCCGCGCTGCCATCGGTCGGGATCCTGTTCGCCGGTTGGCGGGCGCTGCCGACGCCGGGCGATCCTGCCGGCCGGGCCACCGTGGTGCTCAACGTCCTGCGCGAACTGCGGGGCGGCGCCCACCTGAGCGCGGTCGACGCCGTCGGCATCGGCCCGCACGGCGCAATCCTGGCCGCCCCCGACCCGGTGCGCGGCGGCCCGGCCGGGGCCGACCGGTTCGGCTGGCCCGAGCCCCACCCGGAACCGGCGCACGACCGCCGGGCCGAGGCCGAGCGGTTGACGACGGCCATCTGCGGTCCGGCCTTCGCCGCCCTCACCGACGACGAGGGCCAGGAGTTGATCGAGCTGGTCGGCACCGCCAGGGCGGCGATGGACCGCTGAGTGACGGTCCGCGAGATGACGGACCGCTTCCCATCTGGCCGCCGTGCGCCGGACCGCTGAGCCGGCCGGTCGGCGTCGGGCTCAGCGGCCCTTCCACTGCGGTGGACGCTTCTCGGCGAACGCCTTCGGACCCTCGATGTAGTCGTCGCTCTTGACCATGGCCCGCACACCCTCGTAGCGAGCCTCCTGGGCCGCCTGGACCCCGGCGTTCGCGAGGCCCTGGTAGACCGCCTGCTTGGAGGCCCGGATCGACATCGGGGAGCACTCGAGGATCTGCCCGGCCCATCGCCTGGCGGCATCCATCAGCTCGTCGTCCGGGACGACCTCGTTGACGAAACCGAGCGCCCGACCCTCGGCCGCCGGCACGTGCCGGCCGGTCAGGATCATGCCGAGCGCCTGCTTGGTGCCGATCTCCCGGGGCAGGCGGTGGATACCGCCGGCCAGGGCGGCGAGCCCGACCCGTGGCTCGGGCAGGGCGAAGGTGGCGCTCTCGGCCGCGATGATCAGGTCGCAGGCCAGGGCGATCTCGAACCCACCGCCCATGGCCACGCCGTTGACGGCAGCGATCACCGGCTTGTCGAGGTCGTAGCGGGCCGTGAGGCCGGCGAAGCCGCTGCTCGGCTGGGCCGAGCGATCACCGCCCTCGGCCTGATACTTCAGGTCGTTGCCGGCGCTGAAGCCGCGGCCGGCGCCGGTGATGATCGCCACCCAGGCGTCGTCGTTGGCCGCGAAATCGTCGAAGACCTGCGCCAGTTCGGCGTTTGCCGGCGGATGCAGAGCGTTGAGCCGCTCCGGACGGTTGAGCGTGATGAGCAGCAGGTTGCCATCCATCTCGGTCGTGCAGAACTCTCCCACGGGGCACCTCCGGGTCTCCGGGTCTGACGGGCTGGTGATCAGGACAGCAGCCGCAGCGGGCCATGGCCAATCCCGTTCGACGGGACGCCAGCCAGACGCGCCGTCAGCGGCGCCGCTCCCGGAGCAGGACCTCCTGGGCGATCGTGGCCACGTGGGTTCCGTCTGGGGCGAAGAGGTTACCGACGGTCATGCCCCTGGCCCCGGTCAGACCATGGCAGTCCCAGTCGTAGAGGTGCCACCGGTCGGCCCTGGTCGGGTGGTGGAACCACATCGCGTGGTCGAGGCTGGCACCCATGAAGGCATCGCGGTACTGCTCGCGGGGCACCTGCAGCGGGTGGATGCTCCTGGCCGAGTCGAACTGGACGGTGTCGGAGGTGAAGGCGAGGCCGCAGGTGTGCAGGCGGGGGTCGTCCGGCAGGTCGTCGAGCAGCCGGACCCACCCCATCGACTGCCCGGCGCCCGGGTAGGAGAGCATCGAGCGACGCTCCATGATCCACGGCCAGTTCTCCTCGGGGTGGGGGCGGATGTCCTCGGGGAGCGGGGCGAGTGGCATGCGGGCGGTCTGGACCTCGGCGTCGTCCTCCCGTCGATGGAACGAGCAGGAGAGGTGCAGGATGGCCCCGCCGGACTGGCGGGCGACGACCGCCCTCGTGCAGAAGCTGCGCCCGTCACGAAGCCGATCGACCTCGAACCGGACCGGTTCGGTCGGGTCGCCGCCGCGTATGAAGTAGGCGTGGAGCGAGTGCGGATCGACCTCGGGGTCGACGGTCTGCAGCGCGGCCCACAGGGCCTGGGCCACGACCTGCCCGCCGTAGATCCGACCCCAGGTGTAGGCCGCACTGACCCCAACCCAGGTGTCGGGCCCGTGCTGTTGCAGGGCGATGAGGGTCTCGAAGTCGGTCGGGGCCTCGTCCACCGGGACAGACTAGGCCCGGCCGCCGGGCGCTGCTGCGCCGATCGCCGGGCCCGCACGCCTCCGCCGGTCAGAGCAGCTTCAGCTGCGAGGCCGGCCGCCCCGGCTCGGGCAACGGGGCCAGATCAGGCCGGAGCGCCGCCACCTCGCCGTGGAAGCGGCGGGCCAACTCCGGGGCGACGAGGTTGTCCGGCGTGTGCACGAACACGAGTGGCCTCCGGCCCTCGTCGAGCCACTGGGCCACCTTCGGCACCCACTTGCTCCACCAACCGGGGTTGGCCTCGGCGGCCGTCTGGCCGATGAAGCGAACGACGGGGTGGCGGCCGATGGCGACCGGCCGCACCGGGAGGCGGGGCTTGCGCTCGTGGGCCTCCTGCTCGGCCGGGGTCTTGCGAGGTCCGGCGAAGACCGCCCGGGTGTCGATGATGATCCGGTCGACGCCCCGCTGGGCCAGCAGGTCGTTGAGCCGCCGCTCGGTCTGACCACCGTCGGCGAAATCCGGGTGGCGGACCTCGACCGCCCAGTCGTACTCACCCGACAGGCCGGCGAGGAACCGGTCGAGGACCGGCAGATCGTCTGGCCCGAACGAGGCCGGGAGCTGGATCGAGTGGGGGGCGGCCCGCCGGCCGAGCGGCGAGAGGCGGTCGAGGAATGCCGACACCTCGGCGTCGGCGCTGCGGAGCCGACGGTCGTGGGTGACCGTGCGGGGCAACTTGAACAGGAACCGGAAGTCCCGGGGCGCGTCCTCGGCCCAACGCTCGACGGTGGCCGGCTCGGGCAGCCCGTAGAACGTGGTGTTGCCCTCCGCCGCCGTGCACCACGTGCCGTAGGCCCGGAGCTCGCGCCCGGGTGGCGTGTCGGGCGGGAAGTAGCGCCCGACCCAGTCCCGCAAGGCCCACATGGCGCAACCGATCCGGAGGACGGGCCGATCGGCCGCCCCACCGTCGCTCGCTCCCGCTGCCACGGCCGCAACCTAGCACGGCCGTTCTCACGACGAGAGGGTCGAAGATACGTCGATCTTCGCGTTTCCGCTGCGAAGCCGCCCTTTTCTGTCCGAAGACTCTGGAAACCTCACCCTCCGATCAGACACGCTCATCCCACACCGCACCCGGCGATGGGTTCACGAGGAGAAGCATCACGATGGAAACCGGCTACGGCTTCAACGACGAGGACAGCCACGATCTCCACTGGATGGAGGACTTCGACGACCTGACCGTCGACGACCTCCGCGAGCTGCCGCACTCGATGCAGCTCGGCATGGACCTCTCCGTCTTCGACTGAATCCCGCTGGCGGGACCAGCTCGACACGGCGTCCGCCGTCACCCGTCCGGTCGAACAGCCGAGCGGGCAGCGGCTGCAGACGCCGGGTCCCGGGAGACCGATTCGGTTGCGTGTCCCGAATCGAACCTGCGGCACCGGCATCCCACTCCGCCCCCGGAGGCGGCTGACCGGATCGCCGCCACCCGTCGCCAACCATGGCGAATCATGGCAGACTGGCTGGACCACCTCGGCGGCATCGGTGGCGAACACCGGCGATCGGCCGTCCCGGCAGGGAACGAACCATGACAGCGAACACGCTTGCCCAGCAGATCGAGTCGTCTGCGATCTCCTTCTCCGATCTGGAGAAGGACTACCGGCCGATGCTGAAGCTCGTCGAGCAGATGATCGGCGTCGTCCCCAACTGTGACCCGTACCTCGAGATCTGGCCGACCGGTTTCCGGACCTACAACCTGCTGGTTCCGAACCTGCTCAACGTGCCACAGGCCATCCTGGGACAGGGCGCACCGAAGGATCTCGTCGGGCTCTCGATGTACGTGGCCAGCCGGGCCGCCGAGTGCATGTACTGCTCGGCCCACACCTGCTCGTTCGCCCTGCGGCGCGGCACCTCGCCCGAGGCGCTCGTCGGCGACTACTCGCCGGTCGAGGCCGCCGTCGCCCGCGTCGCCGAGGGCATGTCCCGGGTGCCGGCCAATCTGAAGAAGTCCGACATCGAGGTCCTGCGGGAGCACCTCGACGACGGCGACATCGAGTGGGTGATCCTCGGGGCGGCCATGATGGGCTTCCTCAACAAGTTCATGGACACGATGGGGATCGAGCTCGAGCAGTCGGCGATCAACGACGTGTCGGATCTGATCACCTCGACCGGTTGGCGGGCCGGCAAGCACAACTGGTCGGAGAACGTCTACGACGACTTCGGGCTGACCGAGGGTCGCCCGCTCCCCGCCGCCCCGAGCGAGTCGACCAACGGCGACCGGCCTGGCGGGTCATACCGGGACGTGCCGAAGGACGGCATGGGCACCTACTTCAAGGTCTTGAGGTCGACGCCGGCCGCCCTGCGCAAGGACCTCCAGTGGAACCGGGGCATGTCGACCCGGCCCGGCCTCGCCCTGCTGCGGCTCGAGGAGCAGATCGGCCACGCCTACACCACGCTGGCCAGCCTCAACCACACCCGGGCGGTCCGGGCGATCGCCACGACGGTCCGCGACAACCTCGATCCCGAGACCAGCGAGCTCGGGCTCGGCAGCAAGTGCCTCATCGCCCTGGTCTACGCCAGGGTGGTCGGCAACGACGTACTGACCGCCGAGGCCGTGCAGATGGCCGAGCGGCTCGCCCCCGAGATCGGTCACCGCAAGCTGACGGCGATCGGGCGCTTCGCCTCGGCCGACATGACCACGGCCACCCTGCCGCCAGGGTTGTCGACGGTCGAGGCCGCCTCGGTGATGTTGGCCAAGGCGGCCGCACCGAGCCCGTCTGCGGTCAACGGCATCACGATCGCCACCGTGGCCGACTCGTTGACCCCGGCCCAGATCGTCGAGGCCGTCGTCTGGCTGTCGGTGCAGCAGCTCCTGCACCGGCTCTACGTCTTCTACGACGCCGACAACGACTTCATCGACTTCGACTGAGTCGTCGCCGCAGCGCGGCTACTCGCTCCAGGCCTTGATCTTCTCGATGACCTCCAGCGGGTTCTCGCCGCGGGGGTCGATGTTGAGGTGGGTCACGCCGACCTCCTTGTAGACCTCGAGCCGCTCGCGCACGTACCCCTCGTCGCCACAGAGCATCGACAGGTCGAGGTACTCGTCCGGGACCGCCGCCGTCGCCTCGGCCCGCTTGCCCGACAGGAACAGATCCTGGATCGTCTCGGCCTCCTCGACCCAGCCGTAGCGCTTGAACAGGTCGTTGTAGAAGTTCTTCGACTTGGCCCCCATGCCACCGACGTAGAAGGCGATGTGGCCCCTGGCGTCCTCGCGGGCCTCGGCCACGTGGGCCCCCGATCCGAGGGCGACCGGCCCGCCGGCCATGATCTCCAGCGGCCCCAGATCGTCGGAGCGCCGGGACCGTCCGGCGGCGAGCGCGTCGCCCCACACCTGCTCGAAGCGGTCGGGTACGAAGTGGATCGGCTGCCAGCCGTCGGCCAGCTCAGCGGTGAGCTCCACGTTCTTCGGCCCGATCGAGGCGACGACGATCGGGATGTCCTGCCGGTACGGCCGACCGACGAACTTGAGCGGCTTGCCGAGGCCGGTGCCGCGCTCCTCCGGGAGCGGCAGCTGGTAGGCGGAACCGTCGTGGGTCACGCGGTCGCCGCTCCAGACCTTGCGACAGATCTCGATCGTGTCCCGGGTCCGGCCGAGGGGTTTCTCGAACGGCACGCCGTGCCAGCCCTCGATGACCTGCGGGCCGGACGTGCCGAGTCCGAGCACGAAGCGCCCCTGGGACAGGGTGTCGATCGTGGCGGCGGTCTGGGCGATCAGCGCCGGGCTGCGGGAGTACACCGGGAGGATGCCGGTCATCAGCTCGAGTCGCTCGGTCTGGCCGGCGATGAAGGCGAGGACCGAGACGAGGTCGAACCCGTAGATTTCGCCTCCCCACACCCGGTCGATGCCGGCCGACTCGAGGTCGCGGGCTCGCCGGGCGAGCGCCTCCGGGTCCCCGTTGAATCCGATGCCCGTGCCGAGTTTCATCGCTCGCTCCTTCGACCGTTTCGACTGCCTCCGCAGTATGACCCGACGGTCGGGTGGGCTCCATTCGAGGGCCGGCCACATGCGTCGGCCCCGTCGATCGACACGATCGACTTTCGGGCCCAGTGGCCTGGAACTAGCGTCGTCGTTCCGGGCCCCGGCCCGGCGAAGGGGAACCCGAATCGATGCCAAGGAGCCTGTCGACATGAGCACCTCGCCCCACCTTCCCGGACGCCTCGGCGACCCGTCCATGAGCCTGGCCACCGACCCACGGGCCGACCCTCGCATGGTGGCGGTGATGGCCCAGTTCGAGATGGACGGCCACACCCCGCCGTCTGCGGTGGGCGCCGACGACCCGATGGAGGCGATCCACGAGGTGCTGAGCGCCACCGAGGAGGGCTACGGCGCCATCTGGCAGATCCTGTTCGGTGACCTCCCACCGGTCGAGGGGGTCACCTCGAGGACCGAGATCATCCCGGGGCCGGACGGCAACGACGTCAGCCTCTACATCCATGAGCCGGCCGAGCGGTCCGGCCCACTGCCGGCCATCGTGCACACCCACGGCGGGGGCATGGTCGTCGCCGCGGCGGCCGACGCCAACTACGTGCGCTGGCGCGACGAGCTGGCCGCGACCGGCCTGGTCGTCATCGGCACCGAGTTCCGCAACGGCGGCGGCAAGCTCGGTCCCCACCCGTTCCCGGCCGGCCTCGACGACTGCGCAGCGGGGGCCAAGTGGGTCACCGACAACGCCGAGCAGCTCGGCGTGTCGTCGATCGTGCTGTCCGGCGAGTCCGGTGGCGGCAACCTGGCCCTGGCCACCGCCCTGAAGGCCAAGCAGGACGGCTGGATCGATCGGGTCGCCGGGGTCTACGCCCAGTGCCCGTACATCTCGGGCGTGTACACCGACCCGCCATCCGAGCTGACCTCGCTGCACGAGAACGACGGCTACTTCCTGTCGAACGACATGATGGGGCCGCTGGCCCGGGCCTACGACCCGGCCGGTGACCACGCCGCCAACCCGCTGGCCTGGCCATACCACGCCTCGGTCGACGAGCTGGCCGGCCTCCCACCGCACGTGGTCTCGGTCAACGAGCTCGACCCGCTCCGCGACGAGGGGCTGGCCTACTACCGCAAGCTGCTTGCGGCCGGCGTCGACGCCTGGAGCCGCACGGTCAACGGCACCTGCCACGCCGGTGACTGCATCTTCCGGGGCGCCATGCCCGAGGTCTACGCGGCCACCATTCGCGACATCTCGGCCTTCGCCCACTCCCGCTGAGTCGAGCGGGCCCGGGTCGCCGCCCGGGCTCCACTCAGCCGACCACGACCGCCATACGGCCGATGCCACGGCCGAGCTCGTTGCCAGACCACGGCTGGGCGGGATCGGCCGGACGCAACGCGGGCCTGGCCCGGTAGAGGGCGCGGAGGGCGACGGTCAGCTCGAGCCGGGCGAGCGGCGCCCCGAGGCAGTGGTGCAGCCCCCAGCCGAACCCGAGATGGGGGTTCGGGTCGCGGCCGAGGTCGAGCCGCTCGGGGCGCTCGAACACCGACGGGTCGTGGTTGGCGGTCAGGATCACCAGGAACACCTTGTCCCCGGGTTCGAGAAGGTGACCGTCGAGCTCGAACCCGATGGGACCGACGCGCCGCACCATGGCCTTGGCCGGGCCACCGACCCGGAGCAGCTCGTCGGCCGCCGTGGTGGTCACCGCCTCGTCCTCGATGAGGCGTCGGCGTTGGTCTGGGTGTTCGTCGAGCAGCTTCACGGCGCTGACGAGCATGTTGGTCGTCGTCTCGTGGCCGGCGAACAGCAGCAGGGTGCAGGCCCCGACCAGCTCCATCGCCGTCAACGCATCGGCGCCGCCGGCGACCATCGTGCTGACCAGGTCGTCGCCTGGTCGGCGACGGCGGAGGTCGATCAGCTCGGTGAAGAACGCGGTGAACTCGTCGACGGCCTCCGACACCGTGTCGCCGTCGACGGCGTTCGGCCTGACCGAGAAGACGATCTCGGCCAGACCGTCCGACCAGGCCTTGAACCGGTGTCGCTCGGAGGGGGGAACACCGAGGAAGGCGGCGATCACCTGGGCCGGTAGCGGCTCGGCGAAGACGGTCCGGAAGTCGACCTCGCCCGTCTCGGGCAGTTGATCGATCAGGTCGTCGACGAGCTCGACCACATCGGCCCGCACACCGTCGACGACCCGGGGCGTCATCGCCCGCCGCACCGGATCGCGCAGGTGGGTGTGGGCCGGGGGATCGCGGAAGATCATCCACCCGGACAACAGCTCGACCGCCCGGCCGAAGTGCTCCGGTCGCTCCCTGGCCAGCCGTTGCAGCGGCTGGATCCGGTCGGCCGACAGCCTGCCGTCCCGGAACCCCGCGCCGACTGCGGCATGGGACAACAACAGCCACGCTCGGTGCCGGTCGCTCCACTGCACCTCGCCGTGGCCGATGACCCGGCGGGCGAACGCGGCCGGGTCCTGATTGAGGGCGGGGGCGGTCAGGTCTGGTGCCGGGGCTTGGTCTGGGTCTGGGTCTGGGGCTGGGTCCATGGCCACTCGGCGCCCGGAGGCCATCGGAGCACGGGTCGATCCGGCCCGATCGGGCGCTGCGACGAGGCTAACCCCGCCGGTTCGGACGAGCGAGCTGGCTGTCGCCCCAGCTCCAGGCGCCGCTACCCTCCACGCTGTGGTCGTCGCCGGGCCATCCCACCTGTTCCGCCACGAGGCTCGTCCCGATGGCGACGTCCTGGTCCCGACCGACCTGGTCCGGGGCCCATGGGACCCGACGCTGCTCCACGGCGGTGCCGTGAGCGGTGCACTCACCTGGGCCATCGTCCGGGAACGGGCACGACTCGGTGCCGCGGTGACGGCCGGCGGTGGTTCGCCGAACGGCGGCAGCGGCGCCGCAGCAGGCGACTCCTCCCAGCTCTGCCGGCTGACGGTCGAAATCCTGCGACCGGTCCCCGTCGGCCCGCTCGCCGTTGCCGCCGAGACGGTCCGAGCAGGACGCCGATCGCAGGTGCTCTCGGCGGAGTTGCGATCCGGGGAGTCGACCGACGGCCAACTGGTGGCCCGCGCCTCGAGCCTGTGGTCGCAGCTGCGGCCACGCGGCCGGGCTGCGCCGGTCCAGGTCCCGGTCGATGCTGCGGTGCCCCGGCGACCGACGATCGCAACCGACCCCGGTGCGTCTGCGGCCGTCGGCTACCCGAGGCCCGGGTTCAACTGCGACGTGTTCGAGCTCCGCTGCCTGGTCGGCAGCACCGAGGACCCCGGCCCCGGCGTCGTCTGGACCCGCTTGAAGACCGGCCTGGTCGAGGGTCACCCGACCGGGCCCGTCGAGCTGCTCGGCACCGTGGCCGACCTCGCCAACGCCGTCGGCTGGGATCGCTCGCCGAACGGGCAGCCGATGATCAACCCCGACCTCACCCTCCAGGTCCTCCGCTACCCCCGCGGTGAGTGGGTGTGCCTCGACGCACGACCGGCGGCAACGGCGGAGGGAATTGGCATGATGGAGACCACACTGTGGGATGGAGACGGCCGGTTCGGACGGGTACTGAGCACCACCGTCGAGTCACCGGTCTCCTTGGCGGTCGATCTCTGAAGCGGTGAAGCCAATGGGAAGCGAAGAACGGAGAGCGTAGATGGGTTCGTTGGATGGACGGGTGGCGATCATCACCGGGGCCGGCCGGGGCATCGGCCGTGAGCACGCCCTGCTGATGGCGTCCGAGGGGGCCAAGATCGTGGTCAACGACCTCGGCGGAGCCACCGACGGCACCGGCGCCGATGCCGGGCCGGCCCAGGAGGTCGTTGCCGAGATCGAGGCCATGGGCGGCGAGGCCATCGCCAACGACGCCAACGTGACCGACTGGGAGGGCGTCCAGGGGATGATCAATCAGGCCGTCGAGCACTTCGGCGACCTGCACATCCTGATCAACAACGCCGGCATCCTGCGCGACCGGGTGATCGTCAACATGACCGAGGAGGAGTGGGACGGCGTGATCGCCGTGCACATGAAGGGCCACTTCGTCCCGACCCGCTGGGCCGCCGCCTACTGGCGGGAGCAGACCAAGGCCGGCAACGAGGCCCCCCGCTCGATCGTGAACACGGCGTCCGGGGCCATGCTCGGCAACCTCGGCCAGTACAACTACTCGGGAGCCAAGGCCGCCATCGCAGCCATGACCCTCGTGGCCGCCGGCGAACTCGGCCGCTACGGCGTCAAGGTCAACTGCCTGGCCCCGATCGCCAGGACCCGGATGACGCTGGCCACGCCCGGCCTCGAGGACGTCGTCAAGGCCCCCGAGGACGGCAGCTTCGACGTCTGGGACCCGGCCAACATCTCGCCGCTGGTCGCCTACCTGTCGACCGCCGACTGCCCGTTCACCGGCGGCGTGTTCCACGTCGGCGGCAACGAGGTCGGGGTCTATGGCGGCTGGTCGCTCGACGACGGCGACATCATCGCCACCGAGGGCCGCTGGACCGTCGCAGACCTGCAGGCCAAGGCCGGCAGGCTGGCCGAGGGCCGCCGTGACCTGGCGTCGGTCACCACCAGCATCGGCGACACGTTCAAGCAGTTCGGGCAGCGGGGCCCGACCGGCTGAAGATCTACCCGGTCCGCTACCACCGGTCGGGGGGTCGGTGGTACGGACCGGGTATCCACGCATCCCCCACCACACCCCACCCGACGGGTGGGCCGGCGCAGCTACACGTGCTGGCCGCCGTTGATCTCGATCTCGACTCCGGACACGTAGGCGCTGGCGTCGGTACACAGGAAGTAGATCGTCCTCGCCACCTCCTCGGGGGTGCCGAGGCGTCGCATCGGAATGTCGGCCACCAGTTCCTCGGTGCCGGGGGAGAGGATGTCGGTCTCGATCTCACCGGGGGCGATGGCGTTGACCCGAATACCGAGCGGCCCGAAGTCGTTTGCCATCTCCCGGGTCAGGGCCGCCAGCGCCGCCTTCGAGGTTGCGTAGGCCGCCCCGGCGAAGGGATGGACCCGGCTCCCGGCGATCGAGGTCACGTTGACCACGGTTCCCGTGGCTGCGGTCAGCTCGTGGCGCAGCCCGCGGGCCAGGACCACCGAGGCGAAGAAGTTGACGTGGAACACGTGCCCCCACGTGCGCAGGTCGGTGGTGATCGTGTTCAACCGCTCGCCGTCGTCACCCTTCGGGGAGATGCCGGCGTTGTTGACCAGCGCTTCCAGTCGGCCGTTCGGCAGCCGGCGACGGATCTCGTCGACGGCGGCGATCGTCGAATCCGGGCTGGCCAGGTCGACCTGGATGTGGTCCTCTTCGCCGGCCTCCCACGGGCAGTCCTCGGGGAAGGCCTGGCGGGAGCAGGTGATCACCCGCCACCCGGCCGATGAGAACCGCTTCACGGTGGCGTGGCCGATGCCGCGGCTCGCGCCGGTGAGCAGCAGGGTCCTGCGGTCGTCCGACATCGCTGATCCTCCCATCGCCGTCGCCCGGCGGTCGCCGGCGCGCCCATCGCCACCCGGCTGTCAGCAGCGTAGTGGCCACCGTGCGCTCCCCGGCCAGGAGGGCGCCGCCCCGCAGCGGTGACCGGCCCTGGCCGCGCCGGATCAGCGATCCGGTGGGCGGTGGTGGCGGATCGGCCGATGGGTGCGGGCGAACTCCGGCCACGTCGAGAACGGGGGACCGGCGCCGAACCCGCCGTCGACAACGAACTCCTGCCCGGTGACCCAGGTGGACTCGTCCGAGGCGAGGAACAGGGCCATGGCCGCGATGTCGTCGGCCTCGCCGACGCGGCCCATCACCTGGGCGCCGGAACTGATGTCCCGCATCTTCTGGATCCGAGCGTCGTCGGCGTCCGGGTGGCCAGCGGCCAACGGGGTGGCGATGAAGCCCGGGCAGATGGCGTTCACCCGTATGCCGTGCTCGCCCAGCTCGAGCGCAACCGAGCGCGTGAGGTGGATCACCGCACACTTGGCCGTCGAGTACAGGTGGGGGGCGTAGCCGGCCCGGAGCCCGGCGATGCTGGCGGTGGAGATGATCGAGCCAGAGCCCTGCTCGGTCATCACCGGCGCGGCGTGTTTCATCCCGAGGAAGACGCTCTTGATCAGCACGTCCATCGTCAGGTCGTAGTCGTCGACCGACGTCGACGAGATCGGCCCGAGTGCGCCGCCGAAGCCGGCGTTGTTGAACAGGCAGTCGAGCCGGCCCCACAGATCGGTGGCCTCGGCCACCATGGCGGCAACGTCCTCCTCCTTCGAGACGTCGGTGGCCAGGAAGGCGGCTGCGTCGCCGAGCTCCTCAGCAAGGGCCGCCCCCCGCTCGGCGTCGAGGTCGGCGATCAGGACCTTGGCCCCCTCGGCCACGAACCGGCGGGCGGTGCCGGCGCCGATCCCGCTCCCACCTCCGGTGATGATCGCCGTCGTGTCGTCCAGTCGTCCCATCAGTCGCCTCCAACGGCGTCGTCGATCTTCGTCTTGAGCTGGCCGAGCTCGTCGAGCATGGCCTCGACCGAGCGGGCCCCGGCCTGGAAGACGGCCGTCGCGTTGAGCGACACCCACTCGAACCCCATCCCCGCCAGCGCCTCGACCCGGCGGAGCACCCGGTCGTGGTCGGCGTACCAGTCCTTGTCCTCCGGCTTGCTCGGCGGCGGCTGCAGCATCATCTGCAGGCCGATCTCGTCCGGGTCGCGCCCGGCCGCCTCGGCCTCGGTCCTGATCGTGTCGATCGCCCGGGTGATCATCGATTCGTCGACCATGGCGCTGCCCATCCAGCCGTCGCCGAGCCGGGCGGTCCGCCGCAGGGCCGCCTTCGAGCCACCACCGATCCAGATCGGGGGCCCGCCTTCCTGGGCCGGCTTCGGCTCCATCGCCATCGCCGTCGACGTGTAGTGCGCACCCCGGTAGTCGATCCGGTCGTCCGACCAGTAGGCCCGCAGCAACTCGATCGCCTCGTCCATCCGCCGACCGCGGTTCGAGAAGTCCTCCTCAAGCGCGTCGTACTCGGCCTCGTGCCAGCCGACACCGACGCCGAGGCGGACCCGGCCGCCCGAGAGCAGATCGATCGTGGAGATCTGCTTGGCCACCAGCACCGGCTGACGCTGGGGGAGCACGAGCACCTCGCTGGAGAGGCCGATCCGCTCGGTCACCGCGGCCAGCTGGGCCAGCAGCACGATCGCCTCGAGGATCGGCATCTGCGGCGGGTAGCGAGGGGCCTCCCGGTCATCGGTGCCGAAGCCCATGACGACGTGGTCGAACACGGCGATCTCGTCGTAGCCGATCTCCTCGAGACCCCGACCGAAGTCGAGGACCTTCTCGGGCCCCTCGCGGTAGGCGACGCTCGGGTAGTCGACGGTCACTCTCACGTTTGTCTCCTCTCGGCACGGTGGCCCGGCCGGTCCGGCCGGGTGACGAGCGCGCTCACACCCCGGTGGTGAGCCGCTCTCGCAGCCTGGCCCAGGCTGCACGGCCGTCGTCTGAGCCGGCCCACGTCACGTCGTCGGCCCGACCCCGCTCCCGGAACACCGGTGACGAGAACACGTCGGCCCACCAGGCCACCGGGCGGAGCATCCGCTCGGCCAGCGACGGCTCGAACCTCGACCAGGCCCTGGCGTCGGCGGCATCCGGGTACCGGGCGAGATCGGCCGTCCGGGCCGCCGGCTCAACGTTCGAGGTCGACATGGCCCGAGGTTTCCTCGGCCGTCCGGGCCTGTCAACTCGATGGGCCCGGGACCGGATCGGTCAACCGGGTCGGGTGGCGATGCCAAGCAGTTCCGCCGCCCGCTCGACCCGGCGCTCGACGGACTCCCGGTACTGGTCGAGGTCGAGCTCCTCGTCCTGTGTGCCCTGTTGGCCCTTGAGATAGCGGGCGTAGACCCCCTCGCCGATGCAGGCGAGGCGCCAGCTGGCCCAGGCCCGGTAGTAGTCGACCTGCCCGAGCTCGACGCCGGTTGCCTCGGCGTAGCGGCCGACGAGCTCCGGTTGGGTGGCGAAGCCGGGGAGGCCGGTGGTCTCGTTGTCACCACCGACGTCGGGTTCGGCCGGATCGTGCCAATAGCCGAGGAGCCCGGCCAGGTCGGCCAGCGGGTCGCCCAGCGTGCACAGCTCCCAGTCGAGCACGCCGACAACCGGGCCGTCCGGGTCCATCATGCAGTTCGAGAGGCGATAGTCGCCGTGGGCGATCGTCGTCCTGGCCTCGGCCGGGATCCGCTCGGTCAGCGTGTCGCGGACGCGGTCGATCAGCGGGATGTCGCGGGTCTTCGACTGCTCCCACTGGCCGGACCACCGCCGGATCTGGCGCTCGATGTAGCCGCTCCGCTTGGCCAGGTCACCGAGACCGACGGCGTCGATGTCGACCCGGTGCAGGGCGACCAGGGTGTCGATCAGATCGTCCGACATGGCAGCCCTGGCCTCGGCGGTGAGCGTTCGGCCGATGTCGACGTCTCGCACGATCACCCCGTCGAGGAAGTGCATCACGTAGAAGTCCCGGCTGTTCACTTCCGGGTCCTGGCAGAGACCGACGAGACGGGGCACGGGCACGGGGCTGTCGCACAGGGCGTGCATGAGGCGGTGCTCGCGGGCCATGTCGTGCGCACTCGGCAGCAGGTCGCCGGTCGGCGGCCGGCGGAGCACGAAGCGGCGGCCGGCGGCGTCGGTGACCGTGAACGTCATGTTGGACCGCCCGCCGGCGATCAGGTCGAAGCGGAGGGGCGCCTCGATCTCGACCCGGTCGGCCAGCCACCGGGTGACGTTACCGGCGGCGATCACCTCGGGGCCGGTGACCACGGCGTCCGTGGCGTCGCCGTGTTCGTCGTGGCCCGTTGCTGGCTCCATGGCCGACATCTTGGCACCGGCTCCCAGCGCGGGCGAGCGGGCCGGCGCCGTCTGGCCGCCCGGGGGCGGTCCGCCTCGACTTGACCGGGCCCGATCGACGCCGGAGGCTGAGATCCATGCGCGCCAGGACCCCCGCCCGTTCCCACCGGTTCCGACCCTCGCCCGGATCGCGATGAAGGTCAGGATCGGCGTCGCTGCCGGCGCCCGGGTGGCGGAGGACCCTGCGGCACTGTTCACCCTGGTCGACGCACTCGAGGATCTCGGCTACGACTCGCTGTGGGTCCCGGACGTCGTCACCACGCCGACCCTCGACCCCATCGCGGCCCTCGCCGCTGCGGCCGGTCGTCGCCCGAAGCTGAAGCTCGGCACCCACCTGATCGTGCCGGGGCGCAACCCGGTACTGCTCGCCCGCCAGCTGGCTTCGCTCGACCGGCTGTCTGGCGGTCGCCTCCTCCTGATGGCCGTCATCGGGCTCCGGCGACCCGATGAGCTGGCGGCCCAAGGGGTGGACGCCGGCGATCGAACGACGATGCTCGAGGAGTCGCTCGAGGTCATGCGGGCGCTCTGGCGAGGCGAGCGGGTCACCTTCGCCGGCCGGCACGTGTGCGTCGACGACGTCGCCCTCGGGATCCGCCCGGTCCAGGACCCGCTCGAGGTGTGGCTCGGCGGCATGGTCCCGGCCGCGCTCCGCCGGTGCGGGCGCCTGGGAGAGGGCTGGATGCCGGGCCTGTGCACGCCGGCCGAGGCCGAGCGGGCCCGGCTCACGATCGAGGCCGAGGCCGAGCTGGCCGGCCGCCGGATCGACGCCGAGCACTTCGGCGTGAACCTGACGTTCGTCACCGGGACCATCGACGACCGGGTCCGGGCGGCGATCGCGGCCAGGCGGACCGACCTGGCGGCCGAGGACGTGGTCGCGGTCGGTCCGGCCGGACTGGCCGACCGGGTCAAGGCGTTCCTCGACGTCGGCTTTTCCAAGTTCGTCATACGACCGACCGTGGAACCGGCGTCGTGGACCGATGCCGTCGAGTCGGTGTCCGAGGTGCTCGAACTGCAGTCCTGAAGCCGGTCCGAGGGCGGCGTCGTGGCAGGCGGGTGCACCTCCGTCGACGAATCTCGGCGATTGTCGTGTCATCAGTCCGTAATGTGACTAGAGTTGCGACGACGCGGTTCGACATGGATCGCGTGGCGGAGTACGAGCCCGAGGAATCGGGCTGAGCAAGGCTGGCTATGGCACCCTCGAGCCGTTCAGGCGACAGCGCATCGAGCCATCCCCGACCGACGTCGGATCGGCGGCCCGACCCTCGCCACGGGCACGACCGCCCCGCCCCGCCACCGGCCCACCGCTATCCGCCACCCGGCCGCGCCGCGGCCCCGGCGCCGGCTCCGGTCCCGAGTCGGCGCGCCGCGTCCCCCGGTGGCAACGGCGGTCGGCTCCCGGTCCCGCCGCCGAGCCACCGGCAACCGAGCCACCCAACGCCGAGCCACCCAACGCCGAGCCACGGTCAGCCGAGCCACCGGCAAACGGGCCAGGCCAGACCCATCCCCTCGGCCGCGCCGCACGGGCCGCCACGATCGGTCGGGCTGCTCGACCGTCCGACGGAGCCCGTGCCGATCACCGGTGGATCACCGGCCGACCCGCCAGCACATCGACTGCCACCGGCGATCCGGCTCGATCCCGAGACCTCCCACGTCGACGATCCGGTCGAGCAACGCACGTGGCCACGACGCCTGGCCGGCGTCGCCGTCGTCGGCTGCGTTGTCCTTGCGGTGGCTGTCGGCGCCCTGAGCCTGCGAGACGATCCGCCGGCAGGCGACCGGGCCGGCTCGACCACCCGGGTCGAGACCGCAGACGGCCCACGGGCCTCGGCCGCACTGCTCGCCTCCGATGCGGCCATCGAGGTCGACGGCCGTCTGGCCGACGCAGGTGACCTGACGCGGGCCGAGGAGTCGCTCGTGGCCATGCCGGATCCGTCCGGACCCGTCCTGCTCGACTCGACGACGATGAGCGCCGTGGTGGAGCCATCGGCCGCCACCCCAGACGGGGGTGACGTCGCCTCCCGGCCTGCCACGACGACCACAACGGTGTGGACCGAACCGACCCTCCCACCGGAGAGCGAGTGGATCGACGCCGGCAACGGGGTCGCCGTCCCCGACCTGCTGCTGCGCATCCGGTTCTGCGAGTCGACGAACAACTACCAGGCGGCCAGCCGGTACTCGACGGCGCGGGGCGCCTACCAGTTCCTGATCGGCAGCTGGGACTGGTACGGCCACGCCGAGCGGTTCGGCGTCGCCGAGGCCCACCTCGCCACCCCGGCCCAGCAGGACCAGGCGGCGCTGGCCACGCTGCAGGCCGAGGGCACGGGCCCGTGGTCGGAGAGCCGGCCGTGCTGGAGCAACCCCGACATCGACCCGCGGTACGCAACCGCCCGCCCACCGACGCCGACCGACCCGCCGGCCACCACGACCACGACGACACCGAGCAGCTCGTCGACCGACGGGACCGGGTCGAGCACCACCGACGGCTCCAGCTCGACCACGACCAGCACGTCGACATCGAGCACAGAGACGACGGCGGCGTCCTCGACCACCTCGTCGACGGACTCGACCACCACGACCACCGCAAGCTCGACCAGCACCGACTCCTCCACGGCCACCACGTCCTGAGCCCGGTGCAACGCCGCCGGCGCGAACACCGCCCGCCGGCCCGAACAACGCCCGCCGGCTTGAACAACGGCTGGCAGGCCGGCGCAACCCGCCGGTCGTGAGCGACGCAACCGCCACACGCCACCGACGCCTTTCGCGCCGGGCACATCGATGTGGCACGATACGGCATGCTCGAACTCGTCGCCCTGACGTCCGATGCCGAGGCCGGCCGACAGCTGGCCGACGACCTGGGCGGCACGTCCTACCGCAACCACGACGGCGAGCATGACCGACGGCCCTACTCCGGCATGGTCCGGGTGGCCACCGACCGCATCGAGCCGCTGCGGGCGGTGGCCGACGTCGGGCTCTTCACCGCGTTCGCCCGCCTCGTGAAGGCCCCGGAAGGCGCACCGTCACCTGATCGTGTCGTCTGCTCGTTCGGTCTGGTGGCCAACCCCGACCTCGGGCACGGAGCGGCCGACGACCACTGGCGGGACCGCCACGGCCCACTGGCCCTGCGCAGCCACTCCGCCATGTGCGACTACACCCAGTTGTCGATCGTCGCCGTCCACCATGGCCTCGCCCTCGACGGCATCGCCCTGTGTGCCTTCGACTCCCGCCAGGACGCACGAGAGCGCTTCTACGACGATGACGACGCCAGGGCCGCCATCGAGGCGGACGTGGCCCAGTTCGCCGACCTACGCAACTCACCACGCCGCGTCGTCCTCGTCGAGAACGACCCCGGCTCGGCCGCGTGAGCGGTCGGATGGGTGACGTCATCCCGGCAACCGATCCCGAGATCGCCGACCAGCTGGTCGAGACCGTGGCCCGCTGGGTCGACCGCGAGGTGGTGCCCGCCGTCCCGTCGTTCGAACACGCCGACGCCTACCCGGACGACCTGGTCGGGCAGATGGCCGAGCTCGGGCTGTTCGGGGCGACGATCCCCGAGGCCGACGGTGGGCTCGGGCTCGACGTGTCGACCTATGCCAGGATCGTCGAGGAACTGGCGAGGGGGTGGATGTCGCTCGCCGGGGTCATCAACAGCCACCTGATCGCCGCCAACCTGATCAGCCGCTTCGGGACCGACGACCAGCGGCGGCGCTGGTTGCCGGCGATGGCAACCGGCGAGCGCCGGGGTTGCTTCTCCCTGTCGGAGCACGACTCGGGGAGCGACGCCGCCGCCCTCCGGTGCCGGGCCCCCCGGGACGGCGACGAGTGGGTGATCGACGGGACGAAGATGTGGGTCACGAACGGCCGCCGGGCCGGGCTGGTGGCGCTGCTCGCCCGGGCCCGAGAGCCGGGACGGGCGACCGCCGGTGGCGCTCGCCCGGACGACGGCGACCTTGGCATCACCTGCTTCCTGGTCGACAAGGAACCCGGCGACACGAGCGGCGGGATCACCGTCGGTGGCAACATCGACAAGCTCGGCTACCGCGGCCTCGAGACCGTCGAGATGACCTACGTCGACCATCGAGTCCCGGCCGATCGGGTGCTCGGCGGTCCCGACGGAATCGGCCAGGGCTTCGCCTGGTGCCTTGCCGCGCTCGAGGTCGGGCGGGTCAACGTGGCCGCCCGCGGCGTCGGCGTCGCCAGGGCGGCCCTCGATGCGGCACTGGCCTACGCTGCGACCCGCGAGACCTTCGGTCGCCCGATCGGCCACCATCAGGGCATCCAGTTCGCGCTGGCCGAGATGGCGACCAAGGTCGAGGCGGCCCGGCTGCTGACCCGGGAGGCCGCGGCCAAGGTGGATGCCGGGGAGCGGGCGGACCTCGCTGCGGGGATGGCGAAGCTGTTCGCCTCGGAGACCGCAGCCGAGGTCGCCCTCGACGCCATGCGGATCCATGGCGGCAACGGGTTCACCACCGCCTACCCGGTGGAGCGGTACTACCGGGACGCCCCGCTGATGATCATCGGTGAGGGAACGAGTGAGATCCAGAAGATGGTCATCGGCCGGGCCCTCATGCGGGGCGAGCGCCCCTAGCGCGGGTCACCCGGCGAGACCGACGGCCCGCCGCAGCGGACCACGGTTGTCAGGGCCCGCCGCAGCGGGCCACGGTTGTCAGCGCCCGCCGCAGCGGGCCACGGTTGCCACGGCCCGCTCAGAGGTGGTCGACGAACCACCGGTGGACCGGTGCGCAGGCGGCGAGCCGGCCGGCACAGTGATCGACGAGCTCGGGACCACCGAGACTCTCGGGGATCGGTTCGAGCCACCGGGCCTGCAGTCCCATCTTGTGCCGGAGCAGGTCGGCTCTCGGGTGGTCATCGGCGTAGGGCTTCGGCACCCGCTTGTAG
>JBCCVL010000061.1:0-30307 GCA_039195375.1 Actinomycetota bacterium | reverse complement strand
GGGAGCCCGGCCGAGCCGGACGAACGGGTCGAGGTGGCCGAGGCCCGTTCGGTCGGCTGGGTCACGACCTCCGGCGAGGTGATCCCGGGCATGTCGTCGATCGCCGTCCCCGTTCCCGGCGTCGACGCCGCACTGGCATCGGTCTTCCTCGGCGAACCCGACCTCGACCGGGCGGCCATCGTCGCCACCCTGGCCGCCGCCTCGGACCGGATCGTGCAGCAGCTCGGCCAGCCCGCGGCCGAGACCGCAGCAACGTCGGACCGGCGCGCCGCCGCCCTCGCAGCCGAGTCGCCCGTCGACGTCGGTCAATCGATCGCCGACCGACCCCGAACCCCGATCCCGTGACCACGACGCCCGGCCAGACAGGAGGCCATCGATGACCAACACCTACCACCGGGCACCGGACGACCGGGCCGAGGCCCCGGCCGGCTGCCCGGTCAACGCCACCTGGTCGCCCCTGGCCGACGACTACCTGCGCGATCCGTACCCGATCGCCAGTGGCCTGCGCGACGATCACCCCGTCTTCTGGTCGGCCACGCTCGGCCATCTGGTCGTGACCCGGATGGACGACATCGAGCACGTGTTCACCAATCCCGACGTCTTCGCATCGTCGAACGTGCAGGACCCGATCGCCCCGCTCTGCCCCGCGGCCGAGGAGATCCTCGGCGCACCCGACTTCGACCCGGTCGCGGTGATGTCGAACCGTCAGGAACCCGACCACGGTCGCATCCGGACGTTCACCAGGAAGGGGTTCGGCAACCGGCGGTTGCGGACCCTCGAGGACTACATGCGGTCGCGGGCCTCCGAGCTGCTCGACGAGATGATCGGAGACGGGTCCCCGGCGGAGTACGTGCGGGCGTTCGCCTTCCCCCTCCCGGCCGAGATCGTCTTCCGGTTCATCGGGTTCCCCCCGGAGGACGACCGGATGATCAAGGCCTGGTGCGTCAACCGCAAGGCCTTCTCGTGGGGCCTGCCGACCGAGACCGAGCAGACCGAGATCGCCCAGGGCATGCTCGACTACTGGCGCTATTGCCGCGACTTCGTGGCCGACCGCCGAGACCACCGGTCGGACGACTTCTGCTCCGAACTGCTCGACGCCTGGGAGGCCGATCCCGGACCGGACGCCGATCCCGATGCGGCCACCGGCATCTCCTATCGGGAGGTCGAGTCCGTCGTCTACGGCATCAGCTTCGCCGGCCACGATCCGGTCACGGCCCTGCTGTGCAACACGCTGCTCTGCCTACTGCCACGCCGTGACCAGTGGCAGGCCCTCGTCGACGACCCGACGCTGGCCGCCAACGCCGTCGAGGAGACCCTCCGCTACGAGTCGAGCCAGATCTCCTGGCGCCGGGTCACCACCCGCGACACCACGATCGGTGGCGTCGACGTGCCGGCCGGGACGAGGATCATGCTCAACTTCGCCAGCGCCAACCACTCGCCCGACCGCTTCGACGCCCCCGCCACGTTCGACATCACCAGGACGGACGCCAACCGCCACATCAGCTTCGGCAAGGGCATCCACTTCTGCCTCGGTGCCGGGCTGGCCCGGATGGAGGCGAGGATCGCACTGGAGCTGCTGGCCGAGCGCCTGCCGTCGCTTCGCCTCGTCGACGACCAACGCCCGACCTACTTCCCCAACATCACCTTCCGGGGCCCGGACGCGCTCCATCTGGCGTGGGGCGCATGACGCTCTACCAGGTCCAGAAGTTCCTCTACGAGCTCAACCGAACGCCGACGCTCCAGGAGGCGTACCTCGCCGACCGGATCGGTGTGCTGGAGCCCTACGACCTGACCGACGAGGAGATCGACGCGCTCGTCGAGCCCGATATCGGCAAGCTCTATCACGTCGGGGTCAACGGACAGATCCTGATGCACTTCGCCGCCTTCCATCAGATCGACTGGCAGGACTACCTGCAGCGCATGCGGGACGGCATCGCCACCCACGGCCCGGTCCGCGAGGGTGTCTACGCCATGACCACCGGGACCGATCGACCGACCGCCCCACCCGAGACCGATCGAGGAGATCGCTGACATGCCCCTCGTCTTCGCCGGCGTCTGCTCACACGCCCCCGGCATCACCGGTCGGGCCGACCTGGCCGAGCCAGACGTCCGTGACCGGGTCCACGCGTCGCTCGACCGCATGCGGATCGACCTGGAGGCGTCCAGGCCGGACGCCCTCGTCGTTGTCGCGGCCGAGCACTTCGCCAACTTCTTCATGAACAACATGCCGTCGTTTGCCATCGGCATGGCCGATCGCTACGAGGGGCCGATCGAAGACCCGGGCTGGCTCAAGATCGACCGGACGGACGTCCCCGGCGACCGGGAGCTGTCCGGCCGGTTCATCACCGAGGTCATGCAGGGCTCCGACGTCGCCTACGCCGAGGAGTGGAAGTTCGACCACGGGATCATGGTGCCGCTGCACTTCCTGACCCCCCGGTTCGACCTGCCGGTCATCCCGGTCAACATCAACTGCCAAGGCCCGCCCCTGACCCCGCTGCATCGGGCCTGGGCCTTCGGCGAGTCGATCCGGGCCGCCTGCGATGCCCTGCCCGAGCGGATCGCCGTGGTCGGGACCGGTGGGATCTCCCATTGGCCGGCCACACCCGACTCGGGGAAGATCAACGAGGACTGGGACCGGGAGTTCATGGACCGCTGGTGCCGGAATGATCGGGAGGCCCTGCTGTCCTATGACGACCTGACGGTCTACGCCGATGCCGGGCAGGGCGGCTTCGAGATCCGGACGTTCATCACGCTGGCCGCAGCGGCCGGAGGTGCACCGGGCACCGTCCACTTCCTCGAGCCGGTCCCGATCTTCGCCGTCAGCTGCACGGTCGCCAGCTACGACCTGACCGCGGCCTGAGCAGCTGGTCCGGCCCCGGGCGGATCCGACGCCGGGCCGATCAGGCCGGACCCGCAGTCAGACGGAGCCGAGGGCCGGGATGTGGTGGCTGTCGTAGGCGATGGCCACGTTCTTGGTCTCCATGTAGAAGTCGAACGAGTACTCCGGCCCGCCGTCTCGGCCGACGCCGCTGGCCTTGACCCCGCCGAACGGGGTCGGCAGGTGGCGCACGTTCTGGCTGTTGACCCACACCATGCCGACGTCGAGGTCGCGGGCGACCCGGTGGGCCCGCCCGGTGTCACCGGTCCACAGGTAGCCGGCGAGGCCGTAGTCGACGTCGTTGGCCAGTCGAACGGCGTCGGCCTCGTCGTCGAAGGCGATGGCGGTGAGCGCCGGCCCGAAGATCTCCTCCTGGGCGATGGCCATGTCGTTGGTCGCCCCGACGAACAACATGGGGTCGACGAAGCACCCGGCGGCGTCGGCCTCGGCCAGTGCCTCGACCTCGTCGCTGCGGATCCCGCCGATGACGACCTCGGCCCCGGCCTCCCTCGCCGCCCGCTCGTAGCTGCGCACCTTCTCGCCGTGGCGGGGGTGGATGAGCGGTCCGATGACGGTCGACGGATCGAGGGGATGGCCGACGGGGAGGGTCGCCACCCGCTGACGGAGGCGCTCGACGACGGCGTCGTGGATCGACGACTGGATGAGTACCCGGCTCGACGAGGTGCAGCGCTCCCCGTTGAGGCTGTAGATCATGAACACGACGGCGTCGATGGCCCGATCGAGGTCGGCGTCGTCGAACACGATCACCGGGTTCTTGCCGCCGAGCTCGAAGTGGACCCGCTTGAGGGTCGGTGCCCCCTGGGCCTGGATCGCCGACCCGGTGGCCGACTCACCGACGAAGGCGATCGCGGCGATGTCGGCGTGCTCGGTCAGGGCCCGACCGGCCGACTCCCCGAGTCCGTGCACCGTGTTCAGGACGCCGGGAGGCAGACCCGCCTCCAGTGCGATCTCCGACAGCAGCGCCGCGGTGAGCGGGCTCCACTCGGCCGGCTTGTGGACGACGGTGCACCCGGCGGCCAGCGCAGGCGCGATCTTCCACGTCGACAGCATGAACGGCGTGTTCCACGGGGTGATCACGCCGACCGGGCCGATCGGCTGGCGAAGCGAGTAGTTCAGGTGGTGGACGTCCGGCATCGAGCGACCGTTGCCGGCGTCGGGGGCGTGGTCGGCGAAGAAGCGGACGTTCTCGGCGCCGCGGAGGGCGGCCTGGCTCATGAAGCGGATGGCCTGGCCGGTGTCGATGCACTCGACGACCGCGATCTCGTCCGCCCGTTCGACGATGAGGTCGGCGAGGCGATGGAGGATCCGTCGCCGCTCCTTGCCCGGCGTCTGCGACCACGAGGTGAAGGCGTCGGTCGCCGCGGTGGCTGCGGCGTCGATGTCGGCCGGTCCGCCGGCGGCGACGGCACCGAGTTCGGCGCCGTCGATCGGTGAGCGGTTGTCGAAGGTCGCACCATCGGCGCTCGGGCGGATCGATCCGCCGATCAGGTGGCCGAGCGGCTCAGCGGCGAAACGAGCCAGCGCATCCTCGGCCACGGCGCGGTACTGGTCTGAGGTGAGGTTGGCAGCCATGTGAGCTCCTGTCAGGCCAATCGGCGGCGACGTCCACCGAGCCGTCGATGCTTGCCCATGAAGTATCTAACATGTTAAATATCTTGGCAAGATGCCAACCGAACCGATGCCAGATGGCGGACCACCCGTCGAAGCCGACCAGGCCATCACGCTCCGGGGCTTCGAACGGTCCCTGCCGATGGCGCTCATGCGGGCCCGTGAGGCGGTCATGCAGGGCTTTCGACCCCACCTGGCGGCACACGGACTCACCGAGCAGCAGTGGCGGGTGCTGCGGGCGCTCGACGCGGCGCCGGGTTCGCTTGCGGTCGGCCAGCTCGCCGACGCCACGTTCCTCCTCGGGCCGAGCCTGTCGCGCATGGTGGCTTCGCTCGGTGAGCGGGGCCTCCTCCGCCGCAACGTCGCCGACCACGACGGCAGACGGGCCGACCTGACGATCACCGCAGCGGGGCGCCGTCTCGTTGCCACGATCGCTCCGGACAGCGAAGCCTGGTACACCCGCATCGAGGCGCAGCTCGGCCCGGGTGACATCGACCGACTCCACGAGCTCCTCGACCGGCTGTCGGAGCTCGACGCCGACTGAGCGCCGGCCACGCATCAAATGGCCGGACAAAGTCGGGCGACCCTACACTCGGCGGGTGAGTTCCGACTCCCCGATCCTGTCGGCCGACGCCTCCGGCCCGAGCACCGAGGAACGCCGGGCCTTCCAGCGTCGAACGCTCGGCGTGCTGTTCGCCAGCTCGATCTTCGGGCGGGCCTCGATGTCGCTCGGGTTCGTGGTGGCCGCCGTCATCATGAAGGACATCCTCGGGTCGAGCACGTGGGCCGGTGCCTCGACCGCCGCCATCACGGTCGGGACGGCCCTCAGCGCCTCGGCCCTGGCGGCCTACATGAACCGCAAGGGTCGCCGACCCGGACTCACCCTCGGGTATGTCGTCGCCACCATCGGCGGGATCATCGCCGTCGTCGGGGCGGCCCGGCTGTCGCTCGTGCCGTACCTCATCGGGCTCGCACTGATCGGTGTCGGCCAGGGTGGCACCAACCTGGCCCGCTACGCCGCAGCCGACCTGGCCGAGCCATCGGGCCGATCGAAGGCGATCAGCTACGTCGTGTTCGCGTCGACGATCGGCGCCGTCGGCGGGCCCGCCCTCGCCGGACCGGCCGGCGATATCGGGGAGCGCTTCGGCTACGACGAGCTCGTCGGACCGTTCGGGTTCGCCGCCCTGTTCTTCCTGCTCGGGGGGCTGGTGGTGTGGGCCGGCCTCCGGCCGGATCCCCTGGTGGTCATCGGGGGAACGACGGAGCAGCGCGACGCCGGTGCGACCTCGGATGCCAGCTTCGCCAGGAGCATGCGGATCATCCGGGCGAACCCGATGGCCAGGCTCGCCCTGATCGGCCTCGTGATCTCCCAGGCCGTGATGGTGATGGTGATGGCGATGACCCCGCTCCACATGGAGGAGCACGGTCACAGCATCGGCATCGTCGGCTGGGTCCTCTCGGTCCATACCGCCGGGATGTTCGCCTTCGCCCCGATCGCGGGCTGGGCCTCCGACCGCTACGGCCGGGTGGCCGTCATCGCCGCCGGCGGAGCGGTCCTGGTCGCGGCGACCGCACTGACCGCGCTGGCCGGCGAGGCCCCGGCGATCCTGATGTTCCCCGGCCTGTACCTGCTCGGGCTCGGTTGGAGCTTCGGCATGGTCGCCTCGAGCGCACTGCTGACCGAGTCGGTGCCGGCCGACGACGCCGTGTCGGCCCAGGGCGCAGCCGACCTCGTCACGAGCTTCGCCAGCGGCGCAGGGGCGCTCGGGTCGGGGCTGGTGTTCACGATGGCCGGGTTCCACATCCTGTCCGGCATCGGCATCGTCGCGTCCGGCCTGATGATGGTGGCCGCCTTCACGAGGAGCCGGCTCTCCGGCTCGGGGCCGCTGGTCCGCCCCGCCGGCTGATCCCAGCCGGCATCTCAGGCGGCCGGGGTCCGGGCCAGCGCCAGCAGGTGGGGGCCGAGGCCGAGCAGGTCGGGCGCCGACTCCATCGACCGCAACACGAACAGGAGCCGGCTCCGCTCGTCCGGGTCGTCGAGCCGTTGGTCGAGGTCGTCGAGCGCAACCGCCACCCCCTCGACGCTGACCACGTCGTCGACCTGGAGCCCTGCGTCGGTCAGCTCACGGCGGAACTCGTCGGGACGATGGGCGTAGCCGTTGAAACTCCCCTCGAACAGCGGTGGGATGACCCCGGTGTCGCGGACGCCGTCGAGCAGGCCGAGGACCTCCGGATACACGCGGTCGACACGCTTCAGCAGCACGCTGTCGAGCAGCACCGAGTGGCGGCTGATGGCCGCGGCGGCGATCGGCCCGCCCGGTCGCACGATCCGAGCCGCTTCGGTGATCGCCCGGCGACGATCGTCTGGATCGACCAGGTGGTACAGCGGGCCGAGCAGCAGGACGGCGTCGACCGAAGCGTCGTCGAGATCGAGCCGGCGGGCATCCTCGACCGCAGCGTCGAGACGGTCGCCGGTCGGCGTGCCCGGTCGGTGGCGAGCCCGTATGTGCTCGACGTGTGACATCACGAGGTCGCGGTGCACGACGTGATGGCCGAGGGCCAGGAGATGGTCGGTGTAGATGCCGGGCCCACCGCCGATGTCGGCGACGACCGCCGGGGGCGGGGGCAGCACCCGGTCGAGCAGCTCGGCGGTCCGGAGGAACTCGACCCGGCCGAGGCCGTCGGTCAGCCGGTCGGCCTCCTTCCCCAGCGCGTAGTAGGCCTGGAGCGAGGCGTCGGTCACCGGCAGTGTCGGCTCGCTCGGGTTGGTCGGCTCCATGGCTCCCATCGTCCACCGGCCGCCCGACCGGTGGCCAGCCGGTTTCCGCTGGGTGCGTCGCCGGCGGTCAGCCGCTGAGGTCGACGACCACCTTGCCGGCGAAGGCGTTGGCCTCCATCGCCTCGTGGGCCTCGACGAGGTCACCGAAGCCGACGACCCGGTCGATGCCGGCGGCATGGGTCCCGTCGGCGACCCGGTCGACCATCGCCTGGAGGATCGGCGTCTCGATCGCCGCATCGAGGGTCTCGCTCGAGTAGAACCCGACATCGTTGCGCCGGAACGCATCGGGCACGGAGCCGACGGCGGCGGTGCCGTAGCTCTCGGCCAGCGACCCGGCCAGGCAGATCCGACCGCCGTCGCCGAGCAGCGCCCGATCGTCGGCCAGGCTTGCGTCGCTGGCCACCGTGTCGATGGCTCCCGTCGCCCCGTCCGGCCAGCGTCGGCGCACGTCGTCGGCCACGGGGCCGCTCGTCACCAGCACCTCGGTGAAGCCCCGCTCGAGCAGCGTGGCTCGCTTGTGGCCGCTCCGGGTCACGCCGACCACCTCGCCGCCGGCGGCGGTCACGATCTGGGCAACGGCAAGTCCGAGGGCCGATGCCGCTGGCCGCATCAGGATCCGCGCCGCCGTGGCCCGCTCCTGCGGTGAGCGCTCGGGTCCGGTGAGCGCCCCGGCCGTGCGCAGGCAACCCCAGGCGGTGAGGAACGTCTCGGGGATGGCGCCGAAGGTGGCCCAGTCGAGGTCGGTCTCGATCGGGAAGACGTTGGACCGGGGCAGCAGCGTCTTCTCGGCGTACGAGCCGTCGTGGCTGCGGCCCATCCCGCCCATCGCCGCCGCGACCCGCTGGCCGGCCACCAGGTCGGTGCCCCCGGCGTCGGTCACGATGCCGACGCACTCGATGCCGATGATCCTCGGGAAGGGGACGGCGTCGCCGGAGCCGCCGGCCCGGGTGATCGCCTCGGCCCGGTTCAGCCCGAAGGCCTTGACGTCGATGGCCACCCACCCGTCGCGGGGCTCCGGGTCCGGGACCTCGTTCAACTCGAGCGCCGACGGACCGCCCGCGGTGTGTACCACCCATGCTCGCATGCTCGCCAACCTACCCCGGCGCCCCTAGACCGGTCCGGCCACGTGGCTCGAGTTGACCACGAGGGTGTTGCCCTCGGGATCGGTTGCGGTGAACCGCCGATGGGGTCCGGCCCGTCGGATGTCGGTCGGCGCGGCCCCGATGGCGACGAAGTGCTCTCGGGTGGCGTCGACGTCGTCGACCATCAGGTCGAGGGTGGCCGAGCCGGCCGGGCCGCGGGTGATGGCCAGGTGGGTGCCGCCGCGGAGCTCCAGGATGGCCACGCCGGGCAGGCGCACGACCTTTCGCAGCCCGATCGAGGTGTAGAACCGGGCCAGGTCGCCGATGTCGTCGCCGGTCAGCGGAACGTGGCCGATGGCCACCGCCGGCCGCTGGTCGCCGTTGTCGCCGTCGGCCGTTGGTGCGGCCGCTCGTCTCGGTCGGCGGTTGAGGAGCCGGGTCACGACGATGCGCCGTCGTCGGTCACCCGCACCAGCGGGATCTGGAGCTGGTGGGGTCGTCGTTCGGGCTGGTCGAACGGCGTGCCGTCGACGTGCTTGGCCCCCATGAACAACAGGCCGTTGACGAAGTAGACGAGGTCGTAGTCGGTTAGGATCTGGCCGGCGGCGATGTCGAACAGCGGGAACGCCTTGCCCAGGATGTCCTGGCGGACCCCGGGAGCGAACTCGTCCAGGTCGGCCGGCCGCCCCTGGTTCAGCATGGCGGCGATGTCGGGCACGACGGGGGTGACGGCGAAGGCCTCGTCGAGCACGTAGTCGATCTCGAAGGCACCGTCGGCGATCGGGTGGGGGCCGCCCCAGACCAGGTGGCCCTTGAACTCGAAGTCGAGCAGGTGGAGCTCCCCGTAGTCGTCGCCGTATTGGCTGATGACGCCGGTGAAGGTGTCGTCCGGCCGGTAGTGGAAGCGGCGACGGAGGCGGGTCGGCTCGATTGCGCCCGTGCCAGCCCGGTCCTCGGTCGGACGGAGTTCGACGGTGAGGCTCTCCCAGTGGCCGACGGCGAAGGCCCGCACCTCCTCGATGGTCCTCGGCTCGTTGCTCGTCGTTGTCTCCATTGGCTGGTCTCCTCGCATCGTCGCCCCTATTAGTGGGACGTATCGTATCGTCAATATAAACAAGACGCTTTGTATCGTCAACCGACCGACACCCCTTTTTGGTACGATTCGGCTTGTGAACCCGCCACGCCAGGTCGGTCGGCCACCTGGCCCGCACGAGGAGACGCTCGGCAAGCTGCTCCCGGCGGCCCTCCGCATCTTCCTCAGCGAGGGGGGAGCGGCGCTGACCCCGACGCGTCTCCACCGGGAGACCGGTGTTTCGCGGGCGACGATCTACCGGAACTGGCCCGACCCGGCCGACCTCATCGAGGTCATGCTGCAGATGGCGACCCGGCTGCCCGAGGAGCTGACCTGCACCGACGACCTCCGGGCCGACCTCCACCTGGCCATGCGCACGCTGCTCGAACGCTTCGAGCAGCGTCCGGCCCGGGCTTTCTTCGCCGCCTGCCTGGAATACGGTCGGCGGTCGGAGGCGGTCGCCTCGACCGCCGAGGCCTTCGTCGCCGGCATCCTCCGACCGTTCCATCTCGTCCTGGCCGGCGGGCTCGACCGTGGCGACATCGAGGGCGACCTCGACACGCTGGTGGCCGAGGTCGCCGGACCCGTGATCCTCCGACACGTCGTGATGGGTCAGACGGTCACCGAGGCGGAGGGGCGGGCCGTCGTCGACAACTTCTGCGACCACCACCTCGACCAACGAAGCTGAGCGGTCAGCCGAGCCGTCGGCTCGATCGTCGGCGTCCCGATCACCGTCGAGGTGGGACCTCGACGTTGTTCATGGCCGTCGAGGTGGGACCTCGACGGTGACCAGGTCGCTCGCCTCGACGACGTCGGGATGGTGGGCCGAGGCTTCGGCGGCGAACACCCCCGGCTCGGGATAGCGGGCGGAGAAGTGGCTCAGGAGCAACCGCCGCACCCCGGCGTCGGCTGCGAGGCGACCCGCCTGCCCGGCCGTCAGATGGCGGTAGTCGGCAGCCAGCTGCCGGTGCTCCTCGAGATACGTTGACTCGAACACCGCCAGGTCGACCCCGTCGGCCAGTCGCCCGATCGCGGGGCACACGGCGGTGTCCATCACGAAGGCCATCGACTGACCCGGTCGTGGGCCGGACACCTCGTCCAGGTCGACCCGACCGACCGAGGTGTCCAACCAGCCCTGGGCGACCAACCGCCCGACGTCGGGTCCGGCCAGACCCCGCTCACTCAGGCGCTGCGGATCGAGGCGGATCCCGTCCGGCTCGGTCAGCCGGTAGCCGAACGTGGTCACCCGGTGGTCGAGCTCGTCGGCCCGCAGCTCCAGGCCACCGATGGCGGCCACCGGGCCGGGGCCCTCGATCGGCCGGGGGTCGAGGTTCGATGTGTCGTGGTAGATCGACGAGCCTCGCATCCGTTCCAGGTAGACCGCCCCGTCGCCTGGATGGAACACCGGCAGCGGCGGGAGCGAACCGCCGCTCGAGCGGGCGTCGAGGGCCCGGCGTTGGATGATGCCGGGAAGGCCGAGGCAGTGGTCGCCGTGGAAGTGGGTGATGCAGACCGCAGTCAGGCGGGCCACGGCGACACCGGCCAGCAGGCATTGGCGTTGCGCCCCTTCACCGGGATCGAACAGGATCAGCTGGTCGTCCCACCGCAGCACGTAGCCGTTGTGGGCCCGGAGCCGGGTCGGGGCCTGACTGGCGGTGCCAAGCACGATCAGCTCACGAGCCGACATGGCGTGAGTCTACGAGCGGGCCCGGTCCCGAGCTGCGCCGATCGTCGGTGGTCCGATCGGTCGCCCAGCCCATCGACGGCAGTAGCGTTGCGGGATGAGCGCAACCCGAGCCGACGGGCTCGTCCTCTTCGGCATCACCGGCGACCTCGCCCGTCGCAAGCTCTTCTCCGCCCTCTACGGGCTCGAAGTCGACGGCCTGCTCGACGGCCCCATCGTCGGCGTCGCCACCCGTGACTGGAACGACGAACGCCTCAGGACCGAGGTGGCCAAGGCCCTGGCTGACGACGGCATCATCGTCGACGACGCCGTGTTCACCCGGCTCGCCGATCGCCTGCGCTACGTCGCCGGCGACTACCGGGAGCCGGCCACGTTCGAGCGCCTCGCCACCGAGCTGGAAGGCGTCACCTGCCCCGTGTGTTACCTCGCCATCCCCCCGTCGCTCTTCGAGACCGTCATCGAGGGCCTCGGAGCCAGCGGTCTCAATCGGGGTCGGGTCGTGCTGGAGAAGCCGTTCGGTCGAGACCTGACGACCTCCCGTGAGCTGGATGAGACCGTTCGCCGCCACTACGACGAGGATCGGATCTACCGGATCGACCACTTCCTGGGCAAGGAACCCGTCCTCAACATCCTCGTGTTCCGGTTCGCCAACTCGATCCTCGAACCGCTGTGGAACCGCCACCACATCACGAAGGTCACGATCACGATGGCCGAGGACTTCGGCGTCGAGGGTCGCGGCAAGTTCTACGACGGCGTCGGCGCATTGCGTGACGTCGTCCAGAACCACCTCTTGCAGCTCATGGCCCTGCTGGCGATGGAGCCGCCGGTGTCCGACGACGCCGATGCGCTGTCGGACGAGGTCGTGAAGGTCTTCAAGTCGACCACGACGATCGATCCTGGTGAGGTGTGGCGAGGCCAGTACGAAGGCTTCCTCGACGAGGACGGCGTCGCCCCGGACTCCGACACCGAGACCTACGTCGCCCTCACCTGCTGGATCAACTCGTGGCGATGGGCCGGTGTGCCCTGGTACATCCGGACCGGCAAGGGCCTGGACCGGACCCAGACCGAGGCCGAGATCGAGTTCAGCTGCCCACCACGGCCCCTGTTCACCGACCCCGCCTGCGCGCCCGAGCCCAACCGGCTCCGGTTCGTGGTCAAGCCGAACGACCACATCGAGTTCGACATGCAGGCCAAGCGTCCCGGCCCGGCCCTGATCAGCGAACCGGTCGAGATCGGCCTCGACCACCGGGCGCTCGAGGACGGCCCCAGCCCGTACCAGCGCCTGCTCGGCGATTCGCTGGCCGGCGACCGGCGGCTGTTCGCCCGCGGCGACCAGGTCGACGAGGCGTGGCGGATCGTGCAGCCGGTACTGGACGCTCCGCCGCCGGCCGAGTCGTACCCGGTCGGCGCCAGCCGACCCGAGAAGGGTCGCTAGGGGGGTCGGCGGCCACCGTCAGTCGAACACCCCGGTCAACGCCCTATCTTGAGCCCGTGTCCTCCGGCGCCACCTCCCCGCCGACCGGCGACCAGCCGGTCGCAACGACCACGCTCGCCGTCGATCTCGGCGGCACCCACCTGCGAGCCGCTGTTGTCGCCGGCGACGGCACGGTCCTGAGCCGGCGTCGCCGGACCACCCCGACCGACGCCCCGGTTCCCGACGCCGTGCCCGAGCTCGTGGTCGAGCTCCTCGAGGCCTGGACCGGTGACGCCCCCGTCGGTGACGGCCCGGCGGGCGCGCCCGAGCCGCCGGGACGGGCGGTCGTCGGCCTGCCGGGGATCATCGACCACGAACGAGAGGCGCTCGTCCACGCCGCCAACCTGCCGCCGGCGTGGACCGACCACCTCAACGAGGGGTGGTTGGCCGAACGGATCGGGTGTCCGGTCTCGCTGGCCAACGACGCCGACCTGGCCGCGGTCGGGGAGTCCTCGTTCGGGGCCGGGCGGGACCACCGTGACGTCGTGTTCGTCACGATCTCCACCGGCGTCGGGGCCGGGCTGGTGGTCGACGACCGATTGGTCCGTGGCGCCCTGTCGGGTGGCGAGCTGGGGCACACGGTGATCGACCGGGTCGCCGCCGTCGCCGGCAGGCCGGCGACCGTCGAGGACCTCGGCTCCGGCACCGCCATCGGCCGTCGGGCGGCCGAGGCCGGCCTGACCGAACGCGGGCCGGCGCTGGCCGAACTGGTCCGATCCGGCGACGAGGCCGCAGCCGAGATCTGGCGGTCGGCCATCGAGGCGGTGGCGATCGGCCTGGCCAACCTGGCCTGGACGGTCACCCCCGGCATCGTCGTGGTCGGTGGCGGCGTCGGGATGAACGGCGACCTGGTCCTCCCGATCATCCGCGACGGCTTGCGGCGCTTCGGCCCGGCCGAGGTACCCGAGATCGAGGTGGCCAACGCCGCCCTCGGAGACGATGCGGCGCTCGTCGGCGCCGCCAACTGGTGGAAGGCGGTCGGCCGTGACTGACGATCTGCACACGCTCGACATCGCGGCCCCCGGCCGCTGGGCCGACCGGGCGGCCGACGTGATGGCCGCTGCCATCGCCCAGGCGATCGGCCGGTCCGGCCGGTGCCTGATGGCGATCAGCGGCGGCTCGACGCCGCTCCCGGTGTTCGAGGCCCTCGCCGGCCGCGACGTCCTGTGGGAGCACGTGACGATCCTCCAGGTCGACGAGCGGATCGTCCCGGCCGACGATCCGGCCAGGAACCTGGCCGAGCAGAAGGCGGCCCTCGGCTACCTCGGGGCCACCTGGCTGCCGCTGCCGGTCGACGACCTCCTCGCCATCCCCGTCGACGCAGACGAGCCCGACCGGGCTGCGGCCGAGGCCGCGGTCGTCGAGGAGTTCGTCGCCGACCTGGTCGGTCTGGCCGACGACCCCCCGATCCTCGACCTCGTCCACCTCGGCCTCGGCGACGACGGCCACACGGCCTCGTTGTTCCCCGGTGACCCACTGGTCGACGAGCTGCGGGCGCCAGCCGGGCTGACCGGGACCCAGAACGGGGTGCGGCGAATGTCGCTGACCCGCCCGGTGCTCGACCGGGCCAGGATGGTCGTGTGGTTGGTGCGGGGCGCGGCGAAGGCCGAGCCGCTCGGCAGGCTCCTGGCTGGCGACCTGACGATCCCCGCCGGCCTCATCCGACCGGCTCACTCGGTCGTCCTGGCCGACGGCGACGCCGCCCGCCAGTCGTAGGGCACGCGCCGACCTCGTCGTCCTCGTCCACCGGCCGGCCAGCCGGTCGGGGTCCGCTCAGGAGCTGGTCGGGTCGACGGCGCGGGAACCGAGCCGAGCCTCGCCGAGCTGCAGCTCGGTGATCACCGGGATGTGGTCACTGCCGGCCGGGTCGCCGAGGCGGACGTCGAGCACCTCGAAGTGGTCGGTGACCAGCACGTGGTCGAGCCGGTAGAAGGGGGTGGGGATCGGGCCCCTCGCGGGCCAGGTGGCGTCGAAGCCGCAGCCCTTCGGCTCGTGGACGTCGGTCCAGCCCTGGTCGAGCAGCTGGCGGAACGGACGGTGGTCGCCGGTGGCGTTGAAGTCGCCGGCCAGGACCGCCGGCTCGGTGGTCGGCACCTGCCGCAGTTGCTCGAACTGGACCTGCCACGGCCAGACGGTGGTCCGCGACGACGGGGCGGCGGTGTGGACGTTGGTCAGCCGGAAGCTGCCCTGGGGGCTCTCGACCGTTGCGCTCAGCGAGCGTGAGGCGACGAACGGCTCGACGGTGACGTCGCTGAGCGGCCAGCGGCTCCAGATGATCTTGCCGCTCACGGGGCCGCGTTCGCCGGCGTTGCTCCGGTAGGCGTAGTCGTCGAGTGCCGGCTGGGCCTTGAGCTCCTGCAGGGTGTTCCAGGTGACCTCCTGCAGCACGATGACGTCGGCCCCGCTCGCCACCGCCGAGGCGGCGATGTCGGCCGGGCGGCCGGTGTCGAACAGGACATTGGCCGAATACACGGTGATCGCGTCGGCGGGCGCATGGCCCCGGCAGCCGACGACGGCACTGACCGGGTTCATCGTCACCAGGAACACCGCGGCCACCGCGGCGGTGGCGGCCCTGGTTGCGGTGCTGCGGCTCCACCACGTCCCGAGGGCGGCCAGCGTCAACGGGAGGACGAGCGTCGGCGTCAGGCCGACGAGGGCGACGGTCAGCGGACGGTCGGCACCCTGGTAGCGGAGCAGCAGCGCACCGACAACGGCGACCAACGCCGGCCAGGTCAGGACCACCCACACCCACCGCACCCGGGAGGAGCGGCGGGCGCGACCACCCGGCGGTTGGCCGGATTCCGCCGATGGGGGCGGGGGCGGGCCGGGGGTGACGGACGGTGGATCGCTGATCAGGATGGGACTCGTTCTCCGGGCTGTTGGGCCGCTGCGTGGTGCGTCGGCCGGGTCGGCAGGCTCGAAACCGAGCTCGAAACCGACCCTAGCCCGGGCCCCTCTTCCATCGGCCGTCGGCCCTGTGGGGTGGAGACCCTACGCTTGGGAAGATGGAGCAGGCCAAGCGCTACAAGCTCGTGACCTACGGCTGCCAGATGAACGAGCACGATTCGGAGCGGATCGCCGGGTTGCTCGAGGCCGACGGCTACGAGGCGACCGACTCGGTCGACGACGCCGACGTCGTCGTGCTCAACACCTGCTGCATCCGCGAGAACGCCGACAACAAGCTGTACGGCGCCCTCGGGCACCTGAAGGCGGCCAAGACCGAGCGGCCCGACCTGCAGATCGCCGTGGCCGGATGCCTGGCCCAGAAGGACCGCGACCAGATCCAGGCCCGGGCCGGTCACGTCGACGTCGTGTTCGGCACCCACAACGTGCACCGGGCGTCCGAGCTGCTCGTCGAGGCCCGAGCCAGCGGCCCGATCACCGAGATCTGGGAGGAGGCGGGCCTCGACGACGACGAGCGGTTCCCCTCCGCCCTGCCGGCCCGTCGCGAGACCGACTACGCGGCCTGGCTCACCATCCAGATCGGCTGCGACAACTCGTGTGCCTTCTGCATCGTGCCCGCCGTTCGCGGCGCCGAGATCAGCCGGCCGTTCGACGACATCGTCGACGAGGCCAAGCGCCTCGCCGCCGACGGGGTCACCGAGGTCACCCTGCTCGGCCAGAACGTCAACTCCTACGGTCGTGACCTGGCCCTGGCCGCCCGCCGTGAGGGACAGCAGGTGTCGCTCAAGCCCCGCTTCGCCGAACTGTTGCGTTCGGTCGGCTCGGTCGAGGGGATCCGTCGGGTGCGGTTCACCAGCCCCCACCCGAAGGACATGACGCCGGACGTGTTCGAGGCGATGGCCGGGACCGAGTCGGTGGTCGGCCACCTCCATTTCCCCGTGCAGTCGGGGTCCGACCGCATCCTGGCCGCCATGCATCGGGGCTACACCGGCGAGCGGTACCTGACGAAGCTGGCGGCGGCCCGGGCGACGATCGACGACCTCGCGGTGTCGACCGACATCATCGTCGGCTTCCCCGGCGAGACCGCAGACGACTTCGAGGCCACCCTTGCCCTGGCGGCCGAGGCCGAGTTCGACTCGGCCTACACCTTCGTGTTCTCACCCCGCCCTGGCACCGAGGCAGCCGAGATGACCGGCGAGTTCTGCGACCCCGATGAGGTCAAGGACCGTTACGCCCGGCTCCGGACCGTGATCGAGCGCTCGGCCCTCGCCCGCTACCGGGCCAGGATCGGTCGAGTCGAGGAGATCGTGATCGAGGGGCGGTCGAAGAAGGACGAGACCCAGCTCACCGGTCGGACGGCCCACAACAAGCTGGTCCACATGCCGGCCCGGACCGACCTCGGCTCGCTCCGACCGGGCACCTACGCCACCGCCCGCATCACCGACGCCGCCCACCAGTACCTGCTCGGCGAGCTCGTCGATGTCGTGGCCCGCCCGACCCACCGCACTCGTATTCCGGTGATGTCGGCCTGAGGGCCCCATCGCTCCGGCCAGCGGCCGAGCGGTGCCCTACTCGGGTTCGTAGGTCCAGTCCGGTCGCTTGCGGCGCTGGCGCTCGTCGAGCGCGAACCGGCCGCCGCCGTCGCCCGCCACCAGGTCGACGATCTTCGTGATCAGCAGGCCCCGCTTCGGGGTCCGCAGCGTCGGATCGCGCATGTCGGGCACCAGGCTGGCCACGAGCCGCTGGGCCTGGGCCGGGAGGAAGCAGCGGGAGCTGTCGGTCACGTTGGCCAGCCGAGCCGACAGCTCGCCAAGCACCGGTGCCTCGATCGGCAGCTCGGGATCGTTGAGCGCAGTCTGCGAGGCCAGGATCTCGGTTATGCGACCGGTCCCGAGCTTGCAGGCAGGGCACTGCCCGCACGACTCGACGGCCAGGAATCGCGAGACCGCCTCGGCCAGCTCGACCGGGTCGGTCCGGTCGTCGTACACGAGGAACCCGGCGGTCCCGAGTCCGCTGCCGATGGCGGCGACGTGCTCGTAGGTGAGGGGCACGTCGAGGTGGTCGGCCCGGATGACCGGGTTCGACACGCCGGACAGCACGTATTTCACGGCTCGCCCGGCCGCGAGTCCGCCGCCGAGCTCGTCGATGACCGTGCTGAGCGGCGTGCCCATCGGGTACTCACCGACGCCGTCCCGGACGGTGTCGCCCGACACCGTGCAGGTCAGGTGGCCGGGGGACTCGGTAGTGCCGGTCGAGCGGAACCAGTCGACGCCACGGCCGAGGATGAGCGGGACCAGGCTGAGGCTCTCGATGTTGTTGACCAGCGTCGGGTTGGAGCCGTCGCGGTCGGCGTCGTCGAGTGTGCTGCCGGCCGACCACCCCATCTGTGGGCTCCGGCTGAACAGCCCGTAGATGTACGGCGGGAACAGGCGGGGGAGTGGCTCCTCGCCCTCGATGACCTCGAGCAGGGCCTTCTCCTCGCCGAACAGGTACTCGTCTGGGCCCTGCACCAGCTCGATGCTGACGCCCCGTCCGAGGCCGGCGGCTGCGAACTCCATGGCCGCCGCGGCCACCCGCTCGGCCTCGACCGCGAACGACCGCTTCAAGGCGACGAAGGCCCGGGCGGCGCCGAGCGTCTCGGCCGCGATCAGCAGCCCCTCGACGAGCGGGTACGGGTCGTGGCGGAGGATCGCCCGGTCCTTGAACGTGCCCGGCTCGCCCTCGGCGCCGTTGGCCACGACGAAGCGATCGCCGGCCGCCGGTCCGCCGGCCACGATCGATCCCCACTTCACCCCGACCGGGAAGCCGGCCCCGCCGCGGCCTCGGAGCCCCGAGGCGGTCAGCTGCTCGATCACCCCCGTCGGTCCGAGGGCGGCGGCGGCCTCGTAGCCCGCCAGTCCGCCCCGCCGGCGGTAGTCGTCGAGTGAGCGAACGGGGTCCCCGGCCAGCAGGACCGGTGTCGACGACGGAGCCGGGGGCGCGTCGGTGGTCATGTGCCGTGGCCGGCAGCATCGGCCAGGAAGGTGAGCACGGCGTCGTTCCACACCTCGGGTTGCTCGAAGTAGGGGCTGTGGCCGGCCGCCGGGATCTCGACCCAGCCGGCCCCGGGGATCCGAGCCGCCGACTCGGCCAGCAGGGGAGCGGGGAAGATCTGGTCGTGGCTGCCGGCCAGGAAGAGGACGGGAACGCCGAGCCCGGCGATGCGGTCATGGCTGACGGTCCAGGCCACGGTGGCCCCGAGCTTGTCCATCGGGGGTTGATGGAACGAGCCGAGCGCCTGGTAGAGGAAGGCGTGGGCCGGGTCGCGCATCGCCGTGCCCGCCCACAGGGCCGGGTGGCCGCCGAGGGTGTTGCGGCCGTCGCCGGCGAGTCCGCCGGTGGCCTGGAACGCCTGCATGGCCTCCCGCAGGCCGTCGGTCCAGAGGCCGCCGACGGTGTCGGCGAACACCAGTGACCGCACCCGCTCGGGGAAGGCGTCGGCGAACGCGGCGATGTGCCAGCCCCCCATCGACTGACCGACGAGGTGGCCGCCGTCGATGCCGAGGTCGTCGAGGATGGCGGCCAGGTCGGCCGCCGCAGCGTCCGGCGACGGCGAGTCGGTGTCGTTTGAGGAATTGCCGAAGCCCCGGCTGTCCCAGGTCAGCACCCGGAACCGTCGACCGAGCGCCGGGACCTGCAGGTACCAGACGGCGTGGCTGCCGCCGGCGCCGTGGGACAACACGACGACCGGGCGGTCGTCGTCCGGTCCCGTGCTGGCGAGCTCCCAGTAGATCTGCTCGCCGCCGTTCGCCGTGCGGCCGGTGGCGATCGCCAACTCGGTCGGGCTGATCTCGGTCCGGCCAGGGTCATCACCCATCGCCACTCCCTTCCGTCGGTGGCCCGGGCGGTGCCTCCGGGCCATCGCGGCCACGGTAGCTCACCGGGTTCCGGCGCCGCCCTCCGGCCCGGGCGCGGTTGAGCCGGCGGCCCGGCCGGCACCGATCAGGCGCTCGATCAGCTCGGCCCCGACGGGATCGACCGGCGTCGACCGGCGCCGGACGAGGACGAGGCGGCGGCTCAGGACCGGCGTCCGCCTGGCCCGGACCAGCGGGTTCGGTTCGGCCTCGGCCTGGAGCACGGGCAGGACCGTCCAGCCGAGACCGAGGTTGACGAGCTGGCGCAGGACCTCGGGCTGATGGGACTCGGCCTCCACCCGGAACTCGGCCCCGAGGGCCCGCACGGCGGCGGCGATCAGCTGCCGGGTGTGGGAGCTCGGCGGGAACGTGACCCAGGGACCCCACTGGTCGGGGGTGCGTCGGACTCGGTGGCCGGGTGGGGCGTAGACCGCCAGCTCCTCGACCAGCAGCTCGACGGCGACCAGGTCGGGCTGACCGGGTACGTCCATCCCGGTCGCCTCCAGGCCATCGGTGGTCGGCCGACCGGTCGGTTCCCCCGGCTGGCCCGCTCCGCCCGGCGTCGTCGGCTCGACGATCACCGCCAGGTCGAGGCGGCCGTCGGCCAGCTGCTCGACCAGCGGGCCGGAGGGCGCGACGGTGAGATGGAGCTCGACGTCGGGCCGGTCGGCCCGGAACCGCAGCAGGGTGCTCGGGAAGTAGCCGACGGCGGCGATGTCGATCAGGCCGAGCCGGATCGCCCCCCGGCGTCCCTCGATGGCGTCGGTTGCCCAGATCGTGAGGTCCCGGGTGGCGCCGAGGATGTGCTCGGCGTGCACCAGCATCTCCCTGCCCCGGTCGTTGAGCGTGCGGGCCCGCCCGCGGCGCTCGAACAGGCTCAACCCGACCCGGCGCTCCAGCTCAGACAGCGCCTGGCTGAGGGCGGAGGTGCTGATGCCGAGCTCGGCTGCGGCCTGGCTGAGCGTGTCGACCCGGCCCATCGTTGCCAGGTACTGCAGCTGGTTGGTGGTGACGTTCAGGAGGTTCGGGGTCGGTTCCATCGGTGCGCTCACGTGCTCGGGTCGGGCCGAGCTCGATCCCGGGTCGCTTCCAAGTTGTTCGGTCTTCCTTCATCATACTTGTCAATGTTTTGGCGTTCCTTACAGTCGAAGGATGGATCGAACCTCCGCCTCGCACCCGACCCCGACCGTCGCACCGGCCACCGGCACCCTCGGCGTCCTCCTGCCCGGCCTCGGCGCCGTCGCCTCCACCTTCATCGCCGGCGTGTTGGCCGCCCGCACCGGTCTCAAGCCGCCGATCGGGTCGATCAGCCAGCTCGGTCGCCTCCCGGCCGACCTCGACGCCACCGGCGGCGAGCGCCGCATCGCCGACGCCGTCCCCATCGCCACCCTCGACGACCTGGTGTTCGGCGGCTGGGACCCGATCTCGGCCAACGCCCTCGACGCCGCCACCACCGCCGGCGTGCTCAACGACGGCGACCTCGGCACGGTGTCGAGCGAGCTGGAGTCGATCGTGGCCATGGACGCCGTCTTCGACCAGCGTTGGGTCGCCCGCCTCGAGGGTCAGCGGGTCAAGACCGAGACGACCAAGTGGGATCAGGCCCTCGCCCTCATCGACGACATCGAGCGCTTCCGGGCCGCCAACGGCTGCGACCGCCTGGTCATGATCTGGTGCGGCTCGACCGAGGCCTACCAGGAGGCCAGCGAGGTCCACCAGACCGTGGCCGCCTTCGAGGAGGGCCTCAAGGCCGACGACGACAACATCTCCCCGAGCCAGATCTACGCCTACGCCGCCATCCAGTCCGGCGTGCCCTATGCCAACGGCGCCCCCAACCTGTCGGTCGACCTCCCGTGCATGGTCGAGCTGGCGGCCGAGCGGGGCGTGCCCCTGGCCGGCAAGGACTTCAAGACCGGCCAGACGCTCATGAAGACGCTGATCGCCCCCGGCCTGAAGGCCAGGATGCTCGGACTGCGGGGCTGGTATTCGACCAACATCCTCGGCAACCGCGACGGTGAGGTCCTCGACGACCCGGCCAACTTCCGGACCAAGGAGTCGTCCAAGCTCGGCGTGCTCGACACGATCCTCGAGCCGGAGGAGAACCCCGAGCTGTACGGCGAGATCGACCACGTGGTGCGCATCAACTACTACCCGCCCCGCGGTGACAACAAGGAGGGGTGGGACGCCATCGACATCTTCGGGTGGCTCGGCTACCCGATGGAGATCAAGGTCGACTTCTCGTGCCGTGACTCGATCCTGGCCGCCCCACTGGTGCTCGACCTGGTCCTGTTCCTCGACCTGGCCGCCAGGGCCGGCCAATCGGGCATCCAGGAGTGGCTGAGCTTCTACTTCAAGGCGCCACAGACCGACGACGGCACGGAGCCGTCGCACGATCTCTTCGCCCAGGAACGGGAGCTGCACCGGGTCCTGGCCTCGTTGGCCTCCTAGCTCGACCCGGCCGCGGGCTGCGGCGGGCCAAGCCGACCGGGCCGATCCGGGTCCGCCCCAACTTGCGGGCGGACCCGCACCTTTGACAGGGTGCGACAGGCCGCAGTTCGTCCTGGCGGAGCACCTTCTTGTCCACATCCCGACCCCGATACGGCTGGTTGTTCGTCCCCAGCCCCCTGCTCGGCCCCACCAGTTGGGGTCAGGTGGCGGCCACGATGGTCGGGCTCGGACAGGAGCCGATGATCGTCGACGCCCGGATGACGTCGACTGCGGACGACGACCACATCCGCCCGTGGCTGCGCCAGATCGTGACGATGGATCCGCCGGGCGACGGCGCACCGATCGTGATCGCCAGTCACTCGGCCGCCTGCCCCCGGACGCCGTTGCTGGTCGACGAGCTGCTCGATCGGGGCTGGCCGATCTCGACCATGTTGCTCGTCGACGGGCGCTTCCCCGACGGTCAGCCGTTCACCGCTCGCCAGCACTACGCCACGATGCTCGATCGCATGGTCAGGCCGGACGACTACCTTCCGCCGTGGCCCCGCTGGTGGGGGTCGCTGGTCGAGGGGCTCGTGGTCGACCCCGAGGCGAGGAACCTGCTGTTGAACGAGGCGCCGCCGATCCCGCGGACCTGGTTCGACCAGGGCTGTCCGGTGCCCGAGCTGCCCGGCCACATCGGGCGTGGCTTCCTGTCGTTCGGTCCCGGCTACGCCCAGTCGTGCGAGCAGGCCTTCGACGCCGGCTGGCTCACGATGCGGTTGAGCGGCGATCACCTGCACCAGATGGTCGCCCCCGACAAGGTGGCGGCCGCCCTGCTGGCCATGGTGGCCGGGATGTCGTGCGGTCGTGGTCTGCCGCAGGCCGACGGGCCGCACGACCGCGACGACGGCTGAGGGATCCGGCCGCTGGTGCAAGGCGGTCGGCTCGTAGGCTGGCCGGCGTGAGCGACACCCCGTTGCCGGCCTCGGTCGATACGCTGGCGGCCGGCGCCTCCGGTCCGGTGACGGTGACCAACGCCGATCGGTCGGTTGGTCGACGGTCGGCCGACGGCCAGGCGGCCCTCCTGGACTGGCTCGGCCGGGCGGCGCCCTTCCCGGTCCCCGAGGTCGTCGGCGTCGATGGTCCCTGGGTGGTGACCACGGCGCTCCCCGGGTTCACCGCCGATCGGACCGACGCCCACCCGGAGCCGGCCGCACTGCCCGGGGCGATCGGGGCCGGGCTTGCCGCCCTGCATGCGCTGACCCCGCCACCGGACCTGCTGACCGGGCCCGACGCCGAGGATCTGGCGACGCCGGCGGACGGCTGGGCGTCGGTCATCGAGCGCTGTGCCACTCGGGTCGAGGACGGCCTCGTCGCCGGGCTGCCCACCCCCTACGACCGCTACGAGCCCGACCGTCTCCTCGAGCTGCTGATCGAGGGCGTCGGCGGCGAGCGCGCCGGAGTCGAACCGCCGGTGTTGTCCCACGGGCGGCCGAGCCCCGATCGGATCCTGATCGACGGCGACCGGTTCGCCGGCTTCATCGAGCTCGACGCCGTGCTGCTCGCCGACCGTCACCTCGACCTGGCCACCGCCCACCTGTGGGTGGCCGAGCTGTTCGGTGGTGAGTCGGTGTTCGCCCTGTACGAGGGCTACGGCGCCGATCCCGACCTGGCCAGACTCGACCGGGGCGTGCTGGCCGTGAGGTTGCTCGGCACCGGCCCTCCGGCGTCGTGAGCGTCGATCGATCCGGCGGGACCCCGGGGCCGCTGGTCATCGTCGGTCCAACGGCGAGCGGCAAGTCCAGCCTGGCCGTCGACGTGGCTCGCCGCGTCGGTGACGCCGAGATCGTGTCGGCCGACGCCATGGCCGTGTACCGAGGGATGGACATCGGGACGGCCAAACCGACGGCCGACGAGCGCGGCGGTGTGGTCCATCATCTGCTCGACGAGGCCGAGGTGAGCGAGGACTTCACGGTCGCCCGGTTCGCCAGCCGGGTCGCCGAGGTGATCGACGACATCGAGTCGAGGGCTCGCCGCGTCGTCGTGGTCGGAGGGACCGGGCTGTATGTGCGAGCCGTCGTCGATGACTTCGACGTCCCGCCCCGCTATCCCGAGCTGCGGGCGAGCTTTGAGGCGGATCCCGACCTCGCAGCTCTGCATCGCCGGCTCACCGAGCTCGATCCCGAGGCCGCGGCCAAGATCCTCCCGACCAACCGTCGCCGGATCGTCCGGGCCCTCGAGGTCTGCGTCGGGTCCGGCCGGCCGTTCTCGTCGTACGGGCCCGGCATCGATCACTACGGACCGACGCGATTCCGGCTGGCCGGGCTCGACATCGACCGCGACCTGATGGATCGTCGGATCGACGAGCGTTACGACCGCCAGCTCGACGCCGGCTTCGTCGACGAGGTGGCCGGACTCCTCGAAACGGGCCTGTCACCGACCGCGGCCCAGGCCCTCGGCTATCGCGAACTGGCCGCCCACCTGCGGGGCGAGACCAGCCTCGACGAGGCCGTCGACGAGGCCAAGCGGCGCACGAGACGCTTCGCCCGCCGTCAGCAGCGGTGGTTCCGCCGAGACCCCAGGATCCGCTGGTTCCCGGTCGGGAGCCGGGACCTGGTCGACGACGTGGTTGCCTGGTGGACCAATCCGGATGCCGACTGTCCCTCGGAGCTGCGAGACTAGGAGGCCCATGTCTTCGTACGCGCCGGCCTGGCTCCGGCTCACCAAACATCACGGCCTCGGCAACGACTTCCTCGTTGTCATCGACCCCTGGCGCCCGGTCGACGGTGACGACGCCGTCCGCTGGTGCGATCGCCGGACGGGCGTCGGCGCCGACGGACTGATCCAGGCCGTCCCGATCGGCGGACCGGGGCGACTCGACGCCGCCGAGCCGCCGACCACCAACTGGCGGATGACGCTGTGGAACTCCGACGGCGGGCGGGCCGAGATCTCGGGCAACGGCCTGCGCTGCCTGGCCCAGGCCCTCGCCGAGCGCCTCGGCCATGACGGGGCCGATGATCTGGCGTTGGCGATCGAGACCGACGCCGGGCCGAGGGAGGCGATCGTCCTGGCCCGGTCGGCCGATGCCGTCCCGGGCGAGGATCGGGTCCGGGTCGGGATGGGCAAGGCCGTCGACGGGCCGGGACCGAGTGACCGCTGGGGCGGGCTCGGCGTCGAGGTGCTCGACCAGGTCGGCGTCGATGTCGGCAACCCCCACCTGGTCGGCTTCGTCGATCCGGCCACCCCGATCGACGGGTTCGACATGGCCGCCATCGGGCCGCCGGTCGAGGCGGACCACCCGGGCGGGCTCAACGTGCACGTGGTCCGGGTCGTCGGCCGCCGCCGGATCGAGATGGCGATCTGGGAGCGAGGGGCCGGGGTCACCCAGGCCTGTGGCTCCGGGGCCTGCGCCGCCGCCTGGGCCGCGAACCGGGCCGGCCTGGTCGATGGTGCGGCCGGGGTCGAGGTGGTCATGCCCGGCGGTGCGGCGATCGTCGAGGTGCTCGACGACGAGGTGGTGCTCACCGGGCCGGCGGTCCGGGTGGCGGAGGTCCGCGTCGATGGCTGAGCCGAACGGGTCGAACGGCGGGGGCGATCCGGTCGACGACGGCTTCGACGCGCTGCTGGCCGCCAGCGGCGGCGCCGGCGAACCGATCATCGGGCCGGACGGGGAGGTCGTCGGCGACCACCGTGGTGCGCTCGGCGACTACGGGGCCGACGCACTTGACGGCGAAGGCGGCTTCCTCGACCAGAGCTTCCGGGAGCGGATCGTGCTCGTCGGGGTGACCGTGGCCGGTCAGTCGCCGGAGCAGACCACCGAGTCGCTCGACGAGCTGGAGCTGCTGGTCGACACCGCCGGCGCCGATGCGCTCGATCGGGTGGTGCAGAAGCGGGAGCGGCCCGATCCCGGCACGTTCGTCGGTCGGGGCAAGGTCCAGGAGATCCTCGACTCGTCGCTTGCCATCGACGCCGACACCGTCGTGTTCGACGACGAGCTGTCACCAGGCCAGCAGTTCAACCTCGAGCGGATGTTGAAGCGCACCGCACTCGACCGGACGGCCGTGATCCTCGACATCTTCGCCCAGCACGCCACCTCGGCCGAGGGCAAGGCCCAGGTCGAGCTGGCCCAGCTCCGCTACCGCCTGCCCCGCCTGCGCAACAAGAAGGACTACAGCCAGCAGGGCGGCGGCATCGGTACCCGGGGCCCGGGCGAGACCCAGCTGGAGGTCGACCGTCGCCGGCTCGTCCGCCGGATGCACAAGCTGGAGCGCGACCTGGCCACCATCTCGGCCCGTCGGGCCAACCAGCGCAAGGCCCGGCATCGCTCGCCCTACCGGACCGTGTCGATCGTCGGCTACACCAACGCCGGCAAGTCGTCGCTGCTGCACCGCCTCACCGGGGCCGAGGTCAAGGTCGAGGACCGGCTGTTCGCCACGCTCGACCCGACCACTCGCAAGCTCCAGCTCCCGGGCGGCGAGCAGATCCTGCTCACCGACACGGTCGGCTTCGTCAAGAAGCTGCCCCACCAGCTGGTCGAGGCGTTCAAGTCGACCCTCGAGGTGTCGGCCGGTGCCGACCTGCTCGTGCACGTCGTCGATGGGTCGGGGGCCAACCCCGATGCCCACATCGACGCCGTCCGGGACGTGCTGGGCGAGATCGACGCCGAAGAGGTGCCCCAGCTCCTCGTGTTCAACAAGGCCGACGTGTCACCAGACGACGTCGAGGCGCTGGCTGCCCGCCACCCGGGCTCGGTCGCCGTGTCCGCCGTCAGCGGGCAAGGGATCGACGAGCTGCTCGAGGCCATCGGCGACCGCCTGCGGGACCGGACCGATCTCTACGAGCTGTTCGCGCCCTGGGCCCGCGGCGATATCCTCGCAGCCGCCCACCGCGAGGGCGAGGTGCTCACCGAGACCAGCGAAGACGAGGGGATGCGGCTCCTGGCCCGCTTCGAGCCGGCATCGGCCAAGCGACTCGCCGACTTCGTCGTCCGCCGCCTCGACGAGCACGAGCCCGTGCCCGACACCTCCCGAGACGAGAAGGACTGACGCCAATGGTCACCGGGTTCGTCCCACCCCCGTACCCCTACGACCGCCTCGACGAGCTGAAGGCGATCGGCGACGCCAACGACGGCGGCCTCGTCGACCTGTCGATCGGCACCCCGTTCGATCCGCCGCCAGACGCGGTGACCAAGGCGCTGGCCGAGTCCGGGGCCGAGCGCGGCTACCCGCCGTCGATCGGCACACCGGAGTTCCGGGAGGCGGCCGCCGGCTGGCTCAATCGGCTCGTCGGCTCGACGCTGACCGCGGAGGACGTTCGGGCCACGATCGGGTCGAAAGAGTTCGTTGCCGGCCTGCCCCACTACCTGCGTCTGCGAACCCCCGACCGCGACACGGTGCTGTACCCGGCGATCAGCTACCCGAGCTACGCCATGGGGGCCACGCTCGGTGGGTGCCGGGCGGTGCCGGTGCCGGTCGACGAGCACTGGCGGCTCGACCTGTCGGCGGTCGATCCCGCCGACGTGGAGCGGGCGCTCTGCCTCTGGGTGAACACGCCGGGCAATCCGGCCGGTGGGCTCGATGACCTCGATGCCGTCGCCGCGTGGGGCCGCGAACACGATGTGTTGGTCGTGTCAGACGAGTGTTACATCGCCTTCACCTGGGACGGCCCGCCCCGCTCGGTCCTGTCGACCGGGACCGACGGCGTCCTGGCCGTGCACTCGCTCTCGAAGCGGTCCAACCTCGCCGGCGTCCGGTCCGGCTTCTACGCCGGTGACGCCGAGCTCGTCCACTACCTCGGCGAGGTCCGCAAGCACGCCGGGTTCATGGCCCCCGGGCCGGTCCAGGCGGCGGCGGTGGCGGCCTTCGCCGACGAGGTCCACGTCGAGGCGCAGCGTGCCATCTACCGGAGGCGGCTCGAGCTGATGTTGCGCATCGTCACTCGTCTCGGCTCGGCGGCCGACATGCCCGGTGGGGGGTTCTACCTGTGGGCCCCGGCCCCCGACGGCGATGCGTGGGCCTTCGCCCGCCGCCTGGCAACCGAAGCCGGGGCCCTGGTCAGCCCGGGTGAGTTCTATGGCGAGCAGGGCAGCGGGCACGTCCGCATCGCCCTGGTCCAGCCCGATCATCGGCTGGCGCTGGTGGCCGAACGCCTCGGGGTCTCGATCGACCCGTCCTGATCGGCCCGACCCCGCCCGGGTCATGGAGGCGGCGGGATTCGGCGTGCACCGGTTCGACGGCTGGGCAAGACTGTGACTTCCGACACCACCACCATCGGGGGGACGAATGACCGCAACGCCGACCGACGCGGCCTCCACCTGGCTCGCCGCCTTCGACGCCGCCCTCAGCGCCGGCGACATCGATGCCGCCACCGACCTGTTCGCCGACGAGTGCTACTGGCGGGATCTCGTCACGTTCACCTGGAACCTGGCGACGGTCGAGGGTCACGACGGCGTCCGCGACCTGCTGCAGAACTGTCTCGCCGCCACCGCACCGTCCGGCTGGACGCTCGACGGTGAGGCCAGCGAGGCCGACGGCGTCGTCGACGGGTGGATCACGTTCGAGACCGGCGTGGCCCGTGGCAACGGCCACCTGCGGCTGATCGACGGCAAGTGCTTCACCCTGCTCACGGCCATGACCGAGCTCAAGGGGCACGAGGAACCGTCGGGCGACCGACGGCCGAAGGGCGTCCAGCACGGGGCCGACGCCGATCGCCAGACGTGGCTGGAGGCCAGGGCGGCCGAGGCGGCCGACCTCGGCCACGGCTCGCAGCCCTACGTCGTCATCGTCGGCGGCGGCCAGGGCGGCATCGGCCTCGGGGCACGGCTCCGCCAGCTCGGCGTGCCGACGATCATCATCGAGCGGAACGACCGGGCCGGCGACTCGTGGCGCAACCGCTACAAGTCCCTCTGCCTGCACGACCCCGTCTGGTACGACCACCTGCCCTACCTGAAGTTCCCGGAGAACTGGCCGGTGTTCTCGCCGAAGGACAAAATCGGCGACTGGCTGGAGATGTACACCCGGGTCATGGAGCTCAACTACTGGAGCTCGACCGAGTGCCTCGGCGCCAGCTACGACGAGGCGGAGGGGGAGTGGACCGTCGACGTCGTCCGCCACCTGCCGGACGGCGACCAGGCGGTGAACCTCCGCCCCACCCAGTTGGTACTCGCCACCGGCATGTCCGGCCGGCCGAACGTGCCCGACATCCCCGGCGCCGACACGTTCGCCGGCGACCTCCACCACTCGTCGGCCCACCGTGACTCGGCCGGCTACGCCGGCAAGCGGTGCGTGGTGCTCGGGTCCAACAACTCGGCCCACGACATCTGCGCCGCCCTCTGGGAATCCGGCGCAGCCGAGGTCACGATGATCCAGCGATCGTCGACCCACATCGCCCGCTCCGAGACGTTGATGGAGCTGGCCCTCGGCGACCTCTACTCCGAGCGGGCGCTGGCCAGCGGCGTCACCACCGAGATGGCCGACATGATCTTCGCGTCGATCCCGTACCGCATCATGCACCAGTTCCAGATCCCGGTGTACGAGGAGATGGCCCGCCAGGACGCCGACTTCTATGCGGCGCTCGAGCAGGCCGGGTTCCTCCACGACTGGGGCGACGACGGGTCCGGTCTGTTCATGAAGTACCTGCGTCGGGGGTCGGGCTACTACATCGACGTCGGGGCGTCGCAGCTGATCATCGACGGCCGGGTCACGTTGCGCAGCGGGGTCAACATCGCCGAGATCACGTCGGATGGCGTGGTCTTGACCGATGGGAGCGAGCTGCCGGCCGACCTGATCGTGCTGGCCACCGGCTACGGCTCGATGAACGGCTGGGCCGCCGAGCTGATCTCCCAGGAGGTGGCCGACAAGGTCGGCAAATGCTGGGGACTCGGTTCCGACACCACCAAGGATCCCGGTCCGTGGGAGGGCGAGCAGCGCAACATGTGGAAGCCGACCCAGCAGGACAACCTCTGGTTCCACGGCGGCAACCTCCATCAGTCGCGCCACTACTCCCTCTATCTGGCTCTCCAGCTGAAGGCCAGGTTGGAGGGGATCCCGACGCCGGTCCACGGGCTCGGCCCGGTCCACCACCTGGCCTGACCCGACCCGAATCGAGTCCGGCCCTCATGGCCGGGGCAGTAGGGTGGCCGCATGACGATCACCGCAGTCGGACACAGCTACGTCGACGTCGCCACCGGCGCCCGCCTCGATGTGTGGTACCCGGCCGATGGGGTCGAGCCGGCGAGGAGTTGCCTGGCCGAGGACGTCGGCCTGATCCGGGGCGAGGTGATCGCCACAACGATCGACGACCTCGATGCGCCGCCGGCCGATACGGCCGACGCCTACCTACGGCTCCACCTGCTCTCCCGCCGGGAGGTGCAGCCGAACTCGATCGGGATGGACGGCATCTTCGGCCAGCTGGCCAACGTCGCCTGGACCTCGGCCGGCCCCGTCGCCCCCGAGCAGGTCGACCAGCTGCGGTCGCTGCTGGCCAAACG
>JBCCVL010000060.1:0-30762 GCA_039195375.1 Actinomycetota bacterium | reverse complement strand
TCAAGTCCTCAGGTCTCCCGCAGATCCGCTTCCACGATCTCCGTCACAATTACGTTTCCTGGCGCTCAAAGGCGGCGTCCACCAGCGGTCGTCTTCGGGCGTCGGGGCGACGCCACGGTCGGCACCACCTCGGCCTCGTTCGTACTGTCACGCCAGCGATTGTCCGGGAGACAGCGGGTGCTGTCGCATCCCGGTCGTTCAAACATCGAGCAACGGCTGAGCGGTCGATTTGCCCGATCAGGTCCGACGTCGCGAGCGGGAATTCACCCATCAGTTCGTCGGGTAGAACGTCGACGTGCGCCGGTACGCTCCGCTGAAACCGCCGTCGAAGGAAGTCAGAGCATGGCTGAGCAGACACCTGCCGGATGGTACGACGACCCGAGGGAACCTGGTTCCGCACGTTGGTGGGACGGCGCACAGTGGACCCACCACGTACGAGACGTGCAACCGCCACCACCCACCACGCCGCTGCCACCCAGCGCAGTTGGCAAACCCGTTCTTGCCCCGACGCATGACACGGAGGCCGTCTATGAATCGTTCGAGATCGGTAGCCCGTCCGAGACCCGGCCCTGGTGGAAGCGGAAGCGTGTTCTGATTCCGGCCGGGCTCATAGCGGTCCTTGGTATCGGCGGTGCGTTGAGAGACGACCCTCCACCGGAACCGATCACCCTCGCCTCCGGTGCGGAGGTCGCCGACGTCGAAGGCGACTCGGATCCGAATGACCCGGGATCCGTCGACTCGTCGACCACCATTGGCACCGTGGCGACGACATCGGCCACGACAGCATCGACCGTAACGCCGTCGACCACGACGACATCAACCACGACGGCTTCAAGCTCGACGAGCAGCACGACGGGTACGACATCCGCCCCGTCGACCACGGCCGCCCCTCCGCCGACGGAAGCATCCACGAGCCAGACGACGGTTGCTCAGATCTCGACGACAACCACCACGGTGGCGCCTTCGACCACGGCCGCCCCGACGACCGCTGCGCCAACGACCGCTCCTTCGACCACCGCTCCTCCGACGACTCGCGCCGACTATGTGACGGCTGGCGCCTTCTGCTCACCGACGGGAGCAACCGGGGAGACCTCAACCGGCAAGCCGATGATCTGTTCGCGAACCAACAAGGACGGTGAGCCCTACGCAGAGGGACGGTCCCGCTGGCGCTCGCCGTAGTCGTGCGGTCAGCTGGCGACCCGTTCCGGTTGGTCTCCAGCCAGCAGTGTGTCGAGGGGCATTGGCAGGAATGGCGACCCGCCGACATGTCGGTCAGCTGGCCAGCTGGCCACCTGACCACCCCTGATCGTGTGCGGCTCCCGCACGACGGTTCCGGATCCTTCGATCGATTCGCGGCGACCCAGGACATCGCTCTCGTCGAGGGGATCGTCTCGTCGACGGAGTCGCTCGGTGGAGCCTTCCTCACAGAATCGCTGATCGACCCACCCGGACCGGTGCCCGGGCGGGTCGGGCCGATGGTCAGGGGCGACCGGTGGGCTCGTAGGTGACGTCGATGGTGACCGGGACCCGGAAGTTGACCGGCGAACCCGCCCCCGGAGGCAGTCCTCCGCTCGGCAGGACCAGGGTCCGCTCGATGGTGTGACCGAGCCAGGAGGTGGCGCCAGCCGGTCGGGCGTCGAGATCGTTCTCGCCGTCCCGGAGCTCGGCGTAGGCGTAGTAGTAGAACGGATTCATGCTCGGCCCCAGGATCAGCTTCGACGGGGAACCTGGCTGGACCTCGTTGGCGCCACGCCTGGCATGGGGATTGAACTCCCTGACCTGGACGGCCAGGTCGAGGTAGCGGTCCGTGTCGGCCAGGTGGACCAACGAATCGGGCCAGTCGAGAACGCCACGGTACGGCGCCAGGCTCGCGTGGTGGTGACCGTCGACGAAGCCGCCGTCCACCCAGACCCAGGCGGAGAACGCCAGGTCGTCGTTGGCCATCCGAAGCATCTCGGCCCCGGTGAGGGAGATCTCGACGTTGCGCACCAGCGTCTCGAACTCCCCGAAGGCACGGGAGGTGAAGCCGTCGCCGTCCTCGGCCGCCGCCGTCACGTGATACCTCGTGCCGGGGTCGAGACCTTCGAACCGGTGGCTGAACTCGGTCAGACCACCGGGACTGATCACGTGCTCGTGATATCCGCCGTGCCCATCGTGGACGATGAAGTGGATGGTGGCCGGGGTGTCGGTGGTCAGCCGCAGCTCGGCATCGATGCCCCTGGCGTAGGCGTTGCCGCTGGTGATGCACTGGATCGAGCAACCGACTCCACCCTTGAGGCGGTCACTCCCCGCCACCGCCGGTCCAGTCGCCGCCCGACCCGCCGACCGGAGGTTCGTCGCTCCGCTGATGGCGACGGAGGCCCCATCGGTGGTCGGCTTCGCCAGCCGGTCGGGAGCGGTGGCGGCGACCCCCGGCTCCGGAGAGAAGTCGGTCAACAGCGTGTCGTCGGCCACCAGCGTGGCCGACGTGGCATCGGCGGTGTGCAGTCGGTGGCCGGCGGCCTCCAACACCGACGCTCGATCGGTGACCACCGCTTGCCGGTCGATGCGGTGCTCCGCGGTGCGGTCCGTGAAGCGATCGGCGGCAACCGGTGCGGCCTTGAGGACGGCGATCGCCAGGATGGCGATGGCCGTCATCGCTCGGCTGAGGTGGGTCAACGACATCGTGGTCTCCTTTGGTCGACGTTCTGTCTCCTCACTGACCGACGTCCGGGACCGGCCTTACCGACTCGGAGCGGTTCGTACGTCGAGCCGTTGCTTGCCGTGCCACCGGCCCCTCCCTCGGCACCGCGATGGCGGGTCGGCGGGTGTGCCCGCAGACCAAGGCCATAGCCAGGCGGGATCCGGGCGCGACGACGACCGGGCACCCGTCGCCGGGCCACCGGCCGACGACCGGCGCCCTCGGCTCGCCGGTCAGCGATTCGGCCGGCCGTGCAGCACGCCCGGCACTGTCAACCGGACGCAACCAGCCGCCGGTCGACCACCACACGCCGGACGGCGATCAGCCGGCCGGCTGCCCTCCGGCGGCGACGGTGGCCTGGTCGGCCCCGCCCTCGCTGATGGCCTCGAGCAGCACCGTCTCACCGGTGCGACTGCAGAACCCCTGCCGGCCCGACGCAGACACCGTGCGACCTGCGGCGCCGGGAAGCGTCAGCGTGACCGACTCGGCGTTCTCCGTCGACCACGAGGCGAAGAAGCCGAACTGGCCCCGCACCCGGCAGGTGACGTCGAGGTCGACCCCACTGGTGAGGAAGACGATCTCGGCCGCCGGTGGCGGTGGCGGTGGCGGCGGGTCGGGCTCGGTGACCTCCGGCGTCGGCCGTGGCGGGTCGGGTTCGGACACCTCGGGCGTCGGTGGCGGTGGGTCGGGTTCGGAGACCTCGGGGGTCGGCGGTGGCGGGTCGGGTTGGGACACCTCGGGCGTCGGTGGCGGTGGGTCGGGTTCGGAGACCTCCGGGGTCGGTGGCGGATCCGGCTCGACGGTCGGCGTGGTCGACGGATCCGTCTCGGTCGTGGTCGTCGGCTGCTCGGTCTCGGTGGAGCCCGATCCCGTCGTCGGCGCCGGGTCGGTCGACGGGACCCCGCGGGACGTCGAGTCGGTGCGCGGCCCTGCCGGGGCCGCCTCCGGGCCGCCCTGGTCAGCGGCCTCGGCCGTCTCCGTCGTCGACGTGGCCGTCGATCGCAGGGCCTGCCCCGACCCGTCGTCGCCACCGGCGATGAACAGCACCAGACCGGCCACGATGGCCAACCCGACCACGGCCAGGCCACCGATCAGTGCCGGTCTGGCCGGCCGGTCGTCCGTGAGCACGATGGGCGACGGGGGTGCGACGTCGGCTTCGGCGGCCAGCATCGAGGTCGGCACTGCAGCCGCCGTTGGCGCCGCTGCCGCCGAGGACATCGGCGAGGACGTCGGCGACCCACCGATGGGCACCGCCGATGGTTCCGGGTTCCCGCCGACCGTCGACCACTCGGATGAACCGTCGACCGTTCCGCTGGCCCCGTCCACCCGAGCGAACTCGGGCTCGGACCTCCCTCCGGCAACACCGTCCAGGCTCGGATTGCCGTTGGGAGCGTGTCCGTCGGCGATCTGCCCGTCGCCGCCCGCGGCACCGCCGTCGCCGTCGACCACGCCGGAGTCGGCCCCGTTTCCGGCCTCGCCGCTTCCCACCTCACCGGCGCCGGGATCGCCGGTCGGCCCGTCACCGGCGGGCGACGGGGACGTCGCCCCGGGTACGGGGGCCCCGGCGGCGCCGAGGGCGGTGGCCGCCTGGGCCTTGAGGGCCGGCGGGGCCAGCACGAAGGGAACGGCGGCGAACAGCTTGGCCGGATCGACCAGCGCCCGATGCTCCTCGGCGCACGCCTCGCAGGTCTTCTGGTGCCGGATGATCGCCCTGGCCACCGACCGGTCGAAGGCGGTCCGACCGCTGACGGCCTCGGCCAGGTTGGTGCACAGCGGGCGACCGTTCCGCCACAGCAGATAGGAGCCGATCGCCTCGCCGAGCCGTCGTCGCAGCTTGAACAGCTGCTGGTGGGCGGCGTTTGCCGCCACCCCGAGCTCGTCTGCGATCTCGGCCGGGGTGAGCCCGTGACGCAGGTGCAGGTCGAGCAGGCTGGCGTCCCGCTCGCCGAGGGCGGTCGCCGCCGCCCAGACCAGGTCCTGGCGGTCCCGGATCTCGCTGACGGCATCCGGTTGGGGAAGGCGCTCGGCGCCGGCCGGATCGTGCCCGCCCCGGTCCCGCAGGCCGCTCACGACCTCGTCGCCGGTGGCGCGGCTCCGACCCTCCCGGGCCAGCAGGTTGAGTGCACGGTTGCGGGTGCTGCGGAGCAGCCAGCCGCCGAAGGCGTCCGGGTCGTTGAGCTGGTCGAGGCGCTGCCAGGCGTGGACCAGGGCCTCCTGGGCCACGTCGCCGGCCTGCTCGTCGTTGCGGACGATGGTCCGGGCCACGTTCCAGGCGCGGTCGTACCACCGCTCGAACAGCAGGCTGAAGGCGGCGGGATCGTCGTTGCGGGCGTCGACGACCAGCTGGCCATCCGACCGTTGCCCTGACTCGCTGGTTGCCACGGTGCCCGTCCTCTCCACCCGGCATCGGCTCGTTGGTCGACCCATGACATCGGATCGCATCTCGTCGACCGGTGCAAGCCGGTTCATGGATGTCGGACCGGCGTGCCGAGGGGCAGCACGGTCAATAGCTGGACGTCGGAGACGGGGAGCTGGATACATCCGTTGGCCGCAGCGACGCCGATCCGGGGTGGACGGCCCGACCTGAGCGGTCGGCGGACCCGTCGCCGACCCCGTCGATGGCCCCGCTTTCCCGCTGATGCCCTCGACCCTGACGCTGCGACGTCCCCGTTGATCCTCATCGATCGGTCTCCTGTCTCGCCGCCCCTCGATCGAGGCGGGTTCGACGGTCCTGACCGACGGCAGGGATGCTCCTTACCGGTTCTGGCGAAAATCCACCCGATGCACCCCGAGGTCGGGTTGGGCCCGATCCACCGAGAGGGCCGGGCGGCCAGGGCGCCTGGTCAGGGGGCTGAGATCCCCTCGCCGGCCGAGGGGTTCCGGCCGCCGGCGATCGGCGCTTCGAGCGACCGACCGAGGCTGGCTGCGGCGTAGCCGGTCAAGACGATCGCCAGTCCGGGCACCAGGGGCACCAGTGGGTGTCGTTCGAGCTCGTCGACCCCCCGGGCCAACATCGCCCCCCACTCGGCCGTCGGCGGCTGTGGCCCCAGTCCGAGGAACGACAGACCCGACAGCAGCAGGAGCTTGCCAGGGAAGCGCAGGAAGGCGTGGGCGACGAGCGGCCGAGCGGCGTTGGGGAGCAGCGTCCGCCCGATGAAGCGGACGGGCCCGACGCCGGTCATCTGCGCAGCCACCGCGTAGTCGGCGCCGAGGAGCCGGCCGACGATCTCGAACGACAACCGGGCGAACGGCAGCCAGCCGGTGGCGATGACCGCCACCATCAGCGCGAACAGGTTCGTGCCGAGGATCGACACCGTGATGAGGGCCACCACGATCTCGGGCACCGCGACGAGCGAATCGGTGGCCAGCGCCAACGCCGAGCCGGCCGACCCTCCTCGCCAGGCGGCGAAGGTACCGAGCGCGGTGCCGATGACCGCGGTCGTCAGCAGGGCAAGGCTCGCCGCCCCGATGGTGATGATGCCGCCGACCACCAGCCGGCTGAGCATGTCGCGACCGAGCTCGTCGGTGCCGAGCGGTGTGTCGAGCGACGGCCCGGCGAAGCGTCGGGTCAGGTCGACCGCATCGGGGTCGTTGGTCAGGGTCCACCAGGCCAGGAAGGCGAGGACCGACAGCACCACGGCGGCGACGAGCCAGCGCCTCATCCCTCACGCTCCGGGGGGCTGAGTAGGGCCGACAGCCCGTCGCCGAGCAGCCCGATGGTGATGCCGACCGCTACGGCGATGAGGAGGCCGCCCTGGAACATGGGTACGTCCGCGGTGATGACCGAGGTGTGCAGCAGCCGTCCGAGGCCGGGGACACCGAGGATCACCTCGGCGATCACCGCGCCGCCGAGCAGGCCGGCGATGAACAGCGAGCCGAGGGTGAGCACACCGACGAGCGACACCCTGGCGGCGTGCATCCACACCACCCGTCGCCAGCGGAGGCCCTTGACCAGCGCCGTCCGGATGTAGGGCTGCTCCAGTGTGTCGAGCATCTCCGACCGCACGATCTGGGAGAACAACGCGATCGGCGACAGCGCCAGTGCCACGACGGGTAACACGAGGTGCTCGGGCCCACCCCATCCGCTCGTCGGCACGAGGTCGAGGCGCAGCGCCACCGTGTAGACGAGGATCGGCGTCAGGACGTGCACCGGTATCGCCACCAGCACCCGGGACACACCGGTGATCAGTCGGTCGGGCCATCGGTTCTGATTGGCGGCCGCCACCACCCCGAGCACCGAGGCGATGACGACCGACGACCCGATGGCCAGACCGACGACGGTGCCGGACACGAGCGTGGCCCGCCACACCTGTGGCCACACGGCGGTCCTGGACACGTTCGACTCACCGAAGTCGCCCTGGACGACGCCGGTGAGATACGACCAGTAGCGAACGGGCAGGGGGTCGTCGAGGCCCAGCTCGGCCGAGATGGCGGCCAGGGTCTCCTCGTCTGGTTCGGCTTCCTGTGACCGGGCCAGGAGGGTGGCCCTGGCCTGGTCGATGCCCTGCAGATCGGGCAGCATGAACGCGAAGAACGAGAACACCAGCAACAGGACTGGTGCACTCAGGACCCGCTGGAGCCTCGACGACCTCATCGCCTCGCCGATCTAGCCGTTGAGTGTCACCTGCGGCGTGAGCAGGTTGAGCTCGAACGGGTCGATCACCAGTCCACCGACGTCGGTCCTGGCCGCGTACCGGGCCCGGTCGTGCACCAGCGGGAAGCCGATGTACTCGTCGGCCAGGATCTGCGCCGCCTGGGCGAACAGCGCCTGACGGTCCTCGACGCTGTCGGCCAGGCTGAGCTCGGCCACGACGGCGTCGAAGTCGGCCGAGCAGTACAGGTTGAGGTTGTACCCGCCCTCGCAGGTGAAGTCGCTGGTCAGCACCGATCCGGCGTCGGCGATGTCGAAGTAGTAGCCGCGGGACAGGACGAACAGGTCGTGCTCACCGTTGAAGACCCGCTCCTCGAGCGGGGCGTACTCGCCGACCTCGATGTCGACCTCGAACCCGACGGCTTGCAGCTGGGCCTGGGCCACGGTGGCGATGTCGGCCAACTCCGGTCGGCTCGAATAGGTCCAGATCGAGATCGAGCGGTCGTCGGCGTCGACGCCCTCGACCAGGGCCGTGGCCTGCTCGACCGCATCGGCCGGGTCCTCGGTCTGCGGGGCCCAGGCGTTCTCCTCACCGAAGTAGCCCTTGGCCGGAGCGAACTGCCCCTCGAGCAGCCCGTCGGCGATCGCCACCTCGTCGATGGCCAGGCTGACCGCCTGACGGACCGTCTGGTTCGCCATCGGACCGTCGACGGTGTTGGCGTACATCGAGGCGGTCCGGGGCAGGTTCAGGCGGATCAGGTCGATGTCGGCGTCGCCCTCGATGGCCTCCAGGTCGGCGATGGCGATGCCGTCGGTCACGTCGATCTCGTCTGCCCGGATGGCGGCGGCCCGGGAGCCGGCGTCCGGCAGGAACCGGAACACGGCGCCGTCGAGTTGGGCGACGTCACCCCAGTAGTCGTCGAAGCGGGCGACCGTCATCGAGTCGGGAGGGGTGAAGTCGGTGACGGAGAACGGGCCGGTACCGATCGGCTCGGTCGGCTCGCTGTCGTAGGCCGCCGGGGCCAGGATGCTCATCGAGCGGCTCGACAGCCGGAGGGGCAGGATCGGGTCCGGGTCCGAGGTGATGACCCGAACCGTCGTGTCGTCGACGATCTCGGTCGACAGCTCGAGGCCACCCAGGCTCCGCGGCGGCGAGGCGACGGAGGTGATGTAGGCGATCGCCGTCTCGACCGCAGCGGCGTCGAAGGCGCTGCCGTCGTGGAAGGTCACGCCGGACCGGAGGGCGAACTCCCAGGTCGTGTCGTCGATCCGTTCCCAGGACTCGGCCAGCGCGGGGACGGGCTCGCCCGAGGCGTCGGAGCGGACCAGACCCTCGACCACGCCGGCCTTCACCAGGATCGACGCATCGTCTGACTCGATGGCCAGGCCGGCGTCGGGACCGAACTGGAGCCCGACCCGCAGGATCGCCTCCCCGCTCTCGTCCGCTGCTTCCTCGGCCTCGCCGGCGTCGGCGTCTTCTTCGTCCATGGCGTCATCGGTCGCCTCGTCGTCCGCCGCATCGTCGTCGGCGGTCTCCTCGGTCGCCGGGGTCTCGGCGTCGTCGTCGGCGCTCGAATCGTCGTCCGAGCCGCAGGCCGAGGCCAGCAGGGCCAGGGCCAGGACCATGGCCAGGATGGCCCATGGCGAGGTACGTCGTCGCATGTGTCGTCTACTCCTTGGGAGGTGTGTTGGATTCGTGTGATCGGGGGATCAGCGCCGTCGGACCAGGCCGTCGGCGACCTCGTAGATGTGGTCGCTCGCCTGCTCGATGACGGCCAGCTCGTGGGAGATGAGCAGGTAGAGGGCACCGGTGGCCTGCTGCAGCTCGGCGAGAATGGCCAGGATCTCGGCCCGGATCGACCAGTCGAGGGCCGAGACCGGTTCGTCGAGCACGATCACGCTCGGACGGCGGACGACGGCCCTGGCGATGCCGACCCGTTGGCACTGCCCACCCGAGAGGGCGGTCGGGAGGCGTTCGATCTGGGCCGTCGTGAGGCCGACGTCAGCCAGGACCTCACGGGCCCGGCTCCTGGCCTCCTCCGTCGGTCGTCCGGCGGCGATCAGGGGCTCCGCGACCTGGGCGATCGCCGATCGCCGAGGGTTGAGCGAGCCGAACGGGTTCTGGAAGACGTACTGCACCAGACCGGCCTTCTCGACCCGCCCGACCCGATCGGCGCCGGTCACGGGGCGCCCGGCGATGCGGACCGAGCCATCCGTCGGCGGAAGCACGCCGGCGACGATCTGGGCCAGGGTCGTCTTGCCTGCGCCCGAGCGCCCGACGAGCCCGATGGTTGTCGCCGGGGGCGCCGAGATCGAGACGTCGCGGAGCACGGGGGGCGAGGTCAGCCGCCGCCCGAAGCGGCCGCGTCGGCCATAGGACTTGCTGACGTCGATGATCTCGAGCGCCGCGTCGCCAGCCCGCTGCCCGTCGGCGTCGGGCTGGCCATGGTCGACGTCCTCCCTGGCCTGGATCGAGGTGGCCAGCGTCGGCACCGACCCGGCGGACGTGACCCCGTCGGCGATCGTCGTGATCTCGTCGGCCATCTGTTCGACGACCCGGTTGTCGTGGGTGATCAGCAGCAGGCTCAGGCCGTGGCGGTCGACCATGGACCGGATCAGCTCGAGGATGTGGCCCTGGGTGTCGTCGTCGAGTGCGGTCGTCGGCTCGTCGGCGATCAGGACCGAGGGTCGGTTGCACAGTGCGATGGCCAACGCCACCCGCTGGCACATCCCACCGGAGAGCTCGGCCGGGCGCGATCGGGCCACCCGCTCCGGGTCGGGGAGCTCGACCGCCGCCAGCTCGGCGAGAGTCAGCTCCCTGGCCTCGGCCCGCGGCATCGGCCGGTGCCGGCGGATGGCCTCGATCAGCTGGGTCTCGACCCGGAATGCGGGATGGAGGCAGCCGAGTGCGTTCTGGCCGACGTAGCCGATCGACGACCCGCGGATCGCACTCCACCCGGCGTCATCGAGATCGAGGAGGTTGGCGTCGACGCCGGCCAGACGGATCGAGCCGCTGGCCACGGCGCCACGGGGGAGCAGGCCGACTGCGGCCAGTGACGTCAGCGTCTTCCCGCTACCCGAGTCGCCGACCAGACAATGGACCGAGCCGGGGTCGACCGTCAGCGACACCTCGCGGACGGCCGTCGTCGCCCCGATGTCGACCCGCAGCTGGTCGATCGCCAGCCGCAGGTCCGGTCGCGAGTCAATGTCGCCCGTCTCACCAAAATGAGACTCACTCTCTCCCATGCGAGCCCGACTCTAGACGATTGAGGATCGAGGTTGACGCTCCATGGTGAACGTCGAGCGGTCCATGCCACACCGGCCACGGCCGGTGGTCGCCAGCGCACCCGGTGGCTGGATCCGGGCGCGTTGTTGCCGGCTCGGCCGGTGACTACGCTCACGATATCAATTCTGATTCTCATTTCTGAGCGACGCGGACGAAGGTGAACCCGACAATGGCAACTTGGAGCACACTCCGGCGGTACGCGGCGGTGCTTGCCGCCCTGGCCCTGGTGCTGGCCGCATGCGGCAGCGATGACGGCGACAGCGAGTCGTCCGACGCCGGGGCCGCCGCCTCGGGCGACGTCCCGACGGTGGTCGTCACCACCAACATCCTCGGCGATGTGGTGAACGAGTTGGTCAGCGATCAGGCCAACGTCGTCACGATCATGCCGGTCGGCGCCGATCCCCACGACTTCCAGCCGTCGGCCCAGGAGGTCGACCAGATCCTGGGCGCCGACGCCCTGATCGTGAACGGCACCTCCTTCGAGGAGGGACTCCTCGACGTCATCGAGTCGGCCGAGGAAGCCGGCATCCCCACGTTCGAGGCCACGTCCGCGGTCCAGACGATCGAGTTCTCTGGCGACGGCCACGACGACCACGGTCACGACGACGACCATGGCGACGAGGAGCACTCCGACGAGGAGGGTCACGACCACGAGGACGAAGACGACCACGACCACGACGACGAGGACAAGGAGCACTCCGACGAGGAGGGCCATGACCACGACGACGAAGAGGGCCATGACCACGAGGACGAAGAGGGTCACGACGACGAGGACAAGGAGCACTCCGACGAAGAGGGCCATGACCACGACGACGAAGAAGGCCATGACCACGAGGACGAAGAGGGTCACGACGACGAGGACAAGGAGCACTCCGACGAGGAGGGCCATGACCACGACGACGAGGAGGGTCACGACGACCACGGCCACGCCCACGACGGCGACGATCCCCACTTCTTCACCGACCCGGACCGCATGGCCGACGCCGTCGAGGGCATCGGTGACTTCCTGACCGCCGAGGTCGACGGGATCGACGCCGCAGCGCTCGACTCGGCCGTCGACGCCTACGTCGGCGAGCTCGAGGCACTCGACGCCGAGGTCGAGGCCCTGGTCGCTGCCATCCCTGAGGAGCAGCGGGTGCTGATCACCAACCACGAGGTCTTCGGCTACTTCGCCGACCGCTATGGCTTCGAGGTCGTCGGCGCCGTGATCCCGAGCGGGTCGACGCTCGACGGCGCCAGTGCCGGCGACCTGGCCGAGCTGGCCGAGCTCATCGAAGACGAGGGCGTGCCCGCCATCTTCTCCGACACGTCGTCGTCCGATGCCCTGGTCGAGACCCTCGCCGCCGAGGTCGGCGACGTCGAGGTCGTCGAGCTCTTCTCGGAGTCACTCGGCGACGGCGACTCCGAGGGCGCCACCTACCTCGAGATGGTCCGCACCAACGCAACCAGGATCAGCGCAGCGCTCGCCTGAGCGAGCAGGTCCCCCCTCCGCTCAGGAGCAGCCTGCGCACGTGCCGAGCAGGTCGATGCGATGACGTTCGATTCGGAACGTCGCCGCTCGGCCTGCTCGGCCGAATTCGTCCTGGAGTGAGCGCTCGACGCTGGCCGGGAGCTCGAAGTCCCGCACGTCACCACAGTCGATGCAGATCAGGTGATGGTGATGGTGGTCCGTCACCCGCTCGTCCAGCTCGAACCGGGCGTGGTCGTCGCTGGTCATGACCCGACTGGCCACACCCGCTTCCTCGAGGATCACGAGGTTGCGGTAGGTGCTCGATTGCACCAGCCGGCTGTCGGCCTCGAGGAGCTGAGGGATCGTGAGCGGTGCTCCGGCGCCGTCGAGCGCGGTGACGATCGTTCGTCTGGCGGTCGTGTAGCGGTGCCCGGCGGCTCGCAGCCGTTCGGCGGCGGCCTCGTGGATCCTGGTCTCGTCGTCAGCAGGCATGGGCGTGGTCGTCATTGGCGTCGTCGACGAGCAGGGTCTCGCCGATCCGGACGAACCGGCCGCCGAACCCCCGGCGGAGGTTCGACTCGACGAGGACCGCAGCGGGTGGCCCGAAGGCGACGACCTCGGTCGCCAACAGCGCCACCAGGTCACACGCCTCGGCCTCGGCGAAGCTGTGGGTGGTCATGATCGTGGTCACTCCCGTCTCGTTCAGCCGGTCGAGCACCTGGCCGATCAGCGACTGCGAGACGACGTCGAGCCCGGTCAGGGGCTCGTCGAGCAGCAGGACGTCGGCCTGTTGGGCGAGCCCCTGGGCCACGAAGGTCCGCTGGCGCTGACCGCCGGAGAGCCGGTGGATCTGCCGGTCGGCGAGCCCGTCCAATCCGAGACTGCGGAGGGCGTTGCCGACCGCGGCCCGGTCGCGGCCGTCGAGTCGGCCGAACAACCCGGCAGAGGAGAAGCGGGCCATCGTCACCGCGTTGCGTACGCTCAGCGGGATGTGGCGGTCGACCTCGGTCGACTGGAGCACGATCGCCACCTGCTGCCCGCCGACGTCGACCGACCCACCGTCTGGACCGACGATGCCGGCGATGGCCTTGAGCAGCGTCGACTTCCCAGAGCCGTTCGGGCCGATCACGGCCACCGATCGACCGGCCGGGATCTCGAACGTGATGCGGTCGAGAGCCAGGGCATCGCCGTAGCGCACGGTGAGCTCGTCGAGCCTGACGGTCGCGGTCACGGCGCCGATGGTATCGAGAACCATTCCAGTCCGTCACGCCGGCTCGGTAGGCTGCCGACATGTTCGAAGCGTTCGAACCGGCGTTCATGCAGCGAGCCCTGCTCGCCGGATTGCTCGCGGTCGTCGCCACCTCGGTCATCGGGACGTGGGTGGTGCTTCGCGGTCTCGCCTTTCTCGGCGACGCCCTGTCCCACGGTGTGATCCCCGGCATCGCCCTCGCCGTGCTGTGGGGCTTCAGCCCGATCATCGGCGCGCTCGTCGCCGCCGCCGTCATGGCCGGCATGGTCACGCTGGTCTCGGCCGACTCGACGGTGCGGGAGGACACGGGCATCGGTCTGCTGTTCGTCGGCATGCTGTCGCTCGGCGTCGTCATCGTGTCGAAGGCCCGGTCGTTCGCCACGGAGGTCACGTCGTTGCTCTTCGGCGACGTGCTGGCGGTCACCCGCGATGATCTCGTCAGCCAGGTCATCGCCACGATCGTGGTGCTGGTGGTCAGCACGATCCTCTACCGGCCGTTCCTGGCCCTGACGTTCAACACCCAGAAGGCCCAGAGCCTCGGCATGCGGCCCGGGTTGGCCCACCTCGGCATGATGGTGCTGCTGGCGATCAGCATCGTCGCCAGCTTCCAGACCGTCGGCACCCTGCTCGTGTTCGGTCTGCTCGTCGGGCCACCGGCGACGGCCTCCCTCGTCACCACGCGGATCCCCGTGATGATGCTGGTCTCGGCCCTCTTCGGCGCGGTCGCCGTCGTCGCCGGTCTGACGATCAGCTTCCACTACGGCACGGCTGGCGGTGCGACCATGGCCGGGCTCAGCGTCGCCCAGTTCTTCGTGGTCCTCGCGGTGATCCGGATCGCCCGGCTCGTGCGTCCGGTGCCCGATCCGGGTGATCCGAGCGAGCTGGCACCCGCCTGATCGCCTCCGGCCGAGTCCTGGGCAAAGATCTACATCCCGAGGCGGGAGAAACCCCTGCTCGGTAGGGTCGGCTTCGACGACGAATCGAGGCCCGACGATGACTCCTGGGCATCCCCCCGCCGGTTGGTACGACGATCCTCTCGGTGAGCCAGGCGCTCGCTGGTGGGACGGCGCGTCGTGGACGCACCACACCCAGCCCCCGCCTCCCGCCGCACCGCCATTGCGACGAATGCCTCCGATGCGGCCGGACGGCGACGAGGGGCGACCGGCGGAGCGCTGGATCGAACCGGATTCGGGGCACCATCGGGACGACCGTCTCGTCGGCAACCGGTCGTGGCTCTGGATCCCGGCGGGGGTGGTCGCCGTTGCCATGGGTCTCGCCGCCGTGGCCTCCGTCGGTGGCCCGCGAGAGACGCTGGCCGGGGATCTCGGTCGCCGGGGCGACGACTCGATCGACGGCGATCTGAACCGCTTCGCCCCCGCCGAGCGAGGTGAGGAGGCGACGTCGAGCTCGTCTGCGCCGTCGTCGACCGCACCGCTGTCGTCGGCGCCGCCGGCGTCGGCTGCGACCAGCTCGACGTCGACCACGACCGACTCGACGACCACCTCACCGGCCGAGGGGTCGACGACGTCGTCGATCGCGGCGCTGCGCAGCTCGTCGACCACCGCGTCGACGACCTCCAGCTCCACAACGGTGACTGCGTCCACGACCACGACCACGACCACGACCACACAGCCTCCGACGACGCCGGCCCCGACGACGACCACGACGACGGCGGTGACGTCGACCGCCTCCGGTTGTCACCCGAGCTACACCGGGGCCTGCGTGCCGATCGCCAGTGATGTCGACTGCCTCGGCGGCAGCGGCAACGGTCCCGAGTACGTCCAGGGCCCGGTGACCGTCGTCGGCGAGGACGTCTACGGACTCGACCACGACAACGACGGCATCGGCTGCGAGCCGTAGCAAACGGGGTCGGCTCCCCTCCGACTCGTGATGAGCCGCTAACCCGGTCCTAACAATCGACGAGGAGACTCGTCGCCATGTTCGATCAGACCACACGACGGCGCCCGCTCGTCCCCGCGCTCGTCACGTTCGCACTGTTGCTCGGCGCCTGCAGCGGTGGGGGCAGCGACGACGGTTCCGAGGTGGCGACGCTGCTGCCCGACGTCGGCGACGGCGGGGCGGCCGACGCCGCGGTCCGCGGCGTCGAGGTCGACCCGGACCTCGAACCGGACGAAGCCGCCCTGCTCTTCTCCCAGTGCATGCGCGACGAGGGGCTCGACTTCCCCGATCTGTCGGTCGACGCCGAGGGCAACATCGAGCTCCGGGACGCGTTCCAGAGCGTCGAGCCGGGAACCGACGGGTTCCAGGAGGCGATGGACGCCTGCGACGAGATCCTGCAGCAGACCGGCTTCGGCGGCGGTCGTCGTGAGGTGCGCCAGTCGACCGAGTTCCAGGATGCGCTCATCGGCTTCTCGGAGTGCCTGCGCGACGACGGCTTCGATGTCGGCGACCTCACGCTCGCAGGTCCCGGCGGCGGGGGACCGGGCGCCGGAGCCGGAGGGGCCGCCGGTGACGGGCAGGACGGCGACGAGGAGGCGGGGCAGGCCGGGCAGGCCGGGCAGGGCCAGCGAGGACAGCGGGGTGACGGCTTCGGCAATCGGGGCGCCCGGTTCGCCGAGAACCTCGGCCTCGACTACGAGGACCCGGAGGTCGCCACCGCCGTCGACGGCTGCCTCGAGATCGTCGACTCGGCGCTGGCCGACCTCGGAGCCGAGCCCCAGGGCCAGGGTCGGGGCTGACCGGTGACCGAGACCTCCACCACCGACCCGGAGACCCGGGCACCGACGTCGCTCAACGGCCGGGGGTCGGGAGCGGTCGACCCGCCGCCCGTGGTCGAGCTCGGGACGACCCGCCGACGTTGGCCGGCCGTGCTCGTCGGGCTCGCCGTCGGGATCGGCGGCACCGTCGCCGCGACCACGATCCTGGATCGCCGGACCACCACCGATTCGCCGGACGCCGTCGACGTCGAGCTGGCCACGGCGCCGGTCGAGCAGCGTGATCTCGTCGAGGAGATCGAGTGGTCCGGCACGCTCGGTTACGGCGAACCGGTGACGATCGCCGGGAGCGGCGGCACGATCACCGCAGCCACCACGGTCGGGACCACGATCGGCCGTGGTGACGAGATCGTCGAGGTCGACGGTCGGCCGATCGTGGCCCTCTACGGCGCCACGCCGATGTGGCGGCCGCTGTCGTCCGGCGACATCGGGGCCGACGTCCGCGTGCTCGAGGCCAACCTGTCGGCCCTCGGCCACGACCCCGACCAGACGGTCGACATCGACGACACCTTCACCGCCAACACCGCGGCGATGGTCGAGCGGTGGCAGGAGTCGCTCGGCGTCGACGTCACCGGCACGGTTCTCCTCGGCTCGTTCGTGGTCATCGAGGGCCCGTCGGTGGTCACGACGGTGGCCGAGGTCGGCTCGGCCGCCACCGGGGACGTGGCCGTCGTCGCTCCCCGCGGCGCGGTCATCGACGTCGTGGCCACGGTCGACGGCGTCGTCACCGGGCTGGCCGAGCCGGGTGTCGCCGTCGACCATGGCACCGTCCTCTACCGGGTCGACGACGTCCCCGTCGTCGCCATCGTCGAGCCCGACGCCGGGCAGGTCGCCGACGACCCCGTGTCGGCCGCGCTGACCGATCCGACCTTCACCACCCTGGAGCTCGAGCAGGCCCTGACCGACGGCGGTCACGATCCAGACGGCGAGATGACGGTCGATGGGGTGATCACCGACGCCACCCGGGCCGCAGTGGAGCGATGGCAGGCCACCGGCGGCCTTGCGGTCACCGGTTCGACCGACCCCGGCTTCTACCTCGCCGTGCCGCCCGAGCTGTTCGTCGCCGAGCAGCCGGTCGTAGACGGGGCTTCGATCGTCGACGGCGGTCCGGTCCTGACCCTCTCGACCTCCCGGCTTGCGGTCGAGGTCACCGTCGACGTCGACGAGGCGGACGAGTTCGAGCTCGGGCAGGAGGCCACGATCGAGCTGGCCGACGAGTCGACGGTGGTCGGGGTGGTCGCCGAGATCGGCCCCGTCGTCCAGGCGGCCGACCCGCAGGGAACCGCCACGGTCACGATCGAGCTGACCCTCACCGTCGCCGACGGCGCCGAGCCGGTCGAGGGACCGGTGACCGTCGTGAGCACCGGTGAGGTCATCGCCGACGCCACGGTCGTCCCGACCAGGGCGTTGCTCAGCCTGGCCGAGGGCGGATTCGCGGTCGAGCGGGTCGTCGCCGGTGGTGCGCCGGAGCTCGTCGGCATCGAGCTCGGCTCGTTCGACGACGGCGTCGTCGAGGTCGTCGACGGCGATCTCGCTCCTGGCGACGAGGTGGTGGTGCCCCGATGACCGCCGCCGTCGAACTGCTCGACGTGGTCAAGACCTACGAGGGGCCGCCGCCGGTCCAGGCCCTGGCCGGCGTCAGCCTCCGGATCGAGCACGGCGAGCTGGCTGCCGTCGTCGGCCCCTCCGGGTCGGGCAAGTCGACGATGCTGCACGTGATGGGCACGCTCGACCGGCCGACCAGCGGTCGGGTCCTGATCGACGGCCACGAAGTGTCGTCGCTCGGTGACCGGCGGCTCTCGGCCGTTCGATCCCAGCTGATCGGCTTCGTGTTCCAGCAGTTCTTCCTCGTCGACGGGGCCACCGCGGTCGACAACGTGGCCAACGGGCTGCTGTACCGCGGCGTCGCCCCGGCCGAGCGTCGTCGGCGGGCCGCCGAGGCGCTCGTCGCCGTCGGGCTCGGTCACCGCCTGACCCATCTGCCGAACCAGCTCTCGGGTGGTGAGCGACAACGGGTTGCCTTCGCCAGGGCCATCGTGAACCGACCGGCGATCGTGCTGGCCGACGAACCGACCGGAAACCTCGACAGCAACGCCAGCGACGCCATCCTCGACCTGATCGGCCGGCTCAACGAGGCCGGATCGACGATCGTCGTCATCACCCACGATCGTGAGGTGGCCGAGTCGTTGCCCCGACAGATCGCGGTCCGCGACGGTCGGATCGACGCCGACTCGGGGGCCCGCACCCCGGTGCCGGGCCGATGACCGCAACGGCAACACGCCCGGCGGATCCCGCCGGCCCGACCCGTCTCGGGCCGAGCCGGCTCCGCCCCGGCGACGTCGTCGCCGTCGGCGCATCGGGTCTCAGCACCCGCAAGACCAGGACGGTGCTGTCCGCCCTCGGCATTGCGCTGGGGATTGCGGCGATGGTCGGCGTGCTCGGGATCTCCGAGTCGAGCCGGGCCGATCTCCGTGACCAGATCACCGCCCTCGGCACCAACCTGCTCACGGTCACCCCGACCGGGGGCTTCGGCGGTGGCGACGGCGCCCTGCCGGCCGAGGCCCAGGCGAAGGTGACCCGCATCGGCCCGGTCGAGCGGGTGGCCGACGTGGTCGAGCTCGACGTCCCGGTGCTCCGCAACGATCTGGTCAACGAGAACGAGACCGGCGGTATCGCGGCCATGGCCGCCCACCTCGAGGTCCTGGCCACGCTCAACGGCGAGCTGGCGTTCGGCTCGTGGCTGACCGACGCATCGTCTCGCGTGCCGAGCGTCGTGCTCGGCTCGGTTGCGGCCGAGCGTCTCGGCGTCGTCCGGGTCGACCATGGCACGATGCTGCTGATCGGCGACACGTGGTTCAGTGTCGTCGGCGTCCTCGAGCCGTTCCCGCTCGCGCCCGACCTCGATCGGGGTGCGCTGATCGGCCAACCGGTCGCCGAGGAGCTGTTCGTCGAGGAGCTCAACCCGTCGGCCATCTACCTCCGCACCGACCCGAGCCAGATCGACGTCGTCCGCGGCGTGCTCGGCTCGACCGTCGATCCCCAGAGCCCGGACGAGGTCTCGATCTCGCGGCCGTCCGAACTGCTTGAGGCCCAGGAGGCGACCGAGTCGGCGTTCACCAACCTGTTCCTCGGCCTCGGTGCGGTGTCGCTGCTCGTCGGGGGCGTCGGCATCGCCAACGTCATGGTCATCGCCGTCATCGAGCGACGGAACGAGATCGGACTGCGCCGGGCCCTCGGTGCCACCCGTCCCCACATCCGCCGCCAGTTCCTGACCGAGGCGCTGCTGCTGTCGGCCATCGGCGGCGCCGCCGGGGTGGTGATCGGCGTCGCCGTGACCGCCCTCTACGCCGGGAGCCAGGGCTGGCGGATCGTCGTCCCCCCGCTGGCCATGGTCGGTGGTTTCGGGGCGGCCATCGCCATCGGTGCGGTCGCCGGCCTCTATCCGGCCATGCGGGCCGCCGGTCTCGCACCGACCGAGGCTCTGCGGTCATGAGGTCGCGTCCGGCGAGGTCGCGTGCCCTCCGGTCGCGCCCGGTGAGGCCGAGCGCCGCGTGGTCGTGCGCCTCAAGGCCGTGCGCCTCGAGGCCGTGCGCTGTCGGGGCGCGCGCTTGGGGGTCGCGATGAGCCGCCGCGTCCAGATCGTGGCGCTGCCTGCGCTGGCCCTCGCCGTTGTCACCGGGCTCATCCTGGCCGACCCGCTGGCCCGCCTCGGCGGTGGCGAGGACGTCGAGCCGGCCGTCGAACGGGACGTCACCGAGATCGCCGTCCGGACCCTGTCGATCACCAACGAGGCCGATGGCGAGATCGTGTTCGACGAACGGCGACCGGTGACGGCCATGGGGGCGGGGACCATCACGTCGATCGTCGACGCCGGAAGTGAGGTCCCCTCGGGATCGGTGGTGTTTGCCATCGACGAGACACCGACGGTCGCCCTCCCCGGTGCGGTGCCGGCCTGGCGGGCGATGACCGTCGACGACGTCGGGGCCGACGTGGCCCAGCTCGAAGCGGCGCTCGTCGACCTCGGGTTCGACCCGGACGGCGAGGTCACCATCGACGACACCTACACGACGGCGACCGCCTCGATGGTCGAGCGCTGGCAGTCGGACGCCGGCCTCGCCGTGACCGGGCTGGTCGACCTCGGCACGGTGCTGTTCGTGCCGGACGGGGCCCGGCTGTCCTCGGTGGCAGCGGCCGTGGGGCGCCCGGTGACCGCCGGGAGCGAGCTGGCCGTGGCGACCTCCGGTGGTCAGCGGCTCGTGGCGACGATCGCCGCCGGCCTACACACGACGATCGAGGTCGGCGACCGGGTGACCGCCCGCCTCCCGGACCGGTCGGCCGTCGAGGCCGTCATCGTCGAGATGACCGCCTCCGGCGACGGCACCTGGCTCGCGGTCGCCGCACTCGACGACGGCGGCCCCCCGCTCCCGGACGGCGAGGCGGTCCCGGTCACCGTCAGCTGGACCGAGGTCGTGGCCGACCAGGTGACGACGGTGTTGGCCGGGGCGCTGACCCGACTCGACACGGGCGTCTACGCCGTCGAGGTCATCGACGATGGCGGTGCCACGAGCTTCGTCGAGGTCGGGATCGGCCGCCGGTCCGGGTCGTCGGTCGAGATCGTCACCGACCTCCCGGTCGGCACCACCGTCGTCGCTCCCTGACCGTCTGGCCAGGAGATCCTGCCATCCTCGTCATCGATCCGTGCCGTCATCGACCGACTCGACGCCGGTCGGGTGCGGCGCCGGCTCGCCCCGCAACTCGGCCACCAGGTCGATCAGCCGACCCATGACCTCGTCCGCCAGCCGCCTGACGTCGTCGGACTCCGGTGTCGTCTGTTCGGCCAGCGAGAGGACGTCGATCGGCTCGCCCACCGCGATCGACACCTCGGGCCGGAGCAACAGACTGGTCAACAGGGAACGGACCGGGCGCCGGCGCCCGACGATCCGGTGGGCGCCGACCATGGCCACCGGCACGATCGGCGCCGTCGATCGCAGCGCCAGCCGAACGGCGCCGGTCTTGGACCGCTCGGGCCAGAACTCGGGGTCGCGGGTGGTCCGGCCCTCGGGGAACAAGGCGACGGCCTCACCGGCCCGCAGTGCGGCCTCGGCCGCATCCAGCGCATCGGCGGCCGACGAGCTGCCCCGCTCCACCCGGATGAACCCGAGACGACTGGCCAGCGCGCCGATGACCGGTGCCCGGAACACGCCAGCGGTGGCCAGCAGCCGAACCGACCGTCCGAGCCGGCGGCAGGCGAGGGCGAGGATGACACCGTCGGCGTAGCTGGTGTGGTTGGCGATGATGATCACTCCGCCGTCCGGCAGATCGGCGGCCACCCGGCGCAGCCCGCGCCTCCTCGCCACCCGCAGCCGGGTCACGGCGGTCGCTGCGCCGCCGACCACGAACGCCAACAGCAGGTAGATCAGCGAGCCGGTCCGACCGGGGTTCCTCCACTCCACCTCGGATGTCTACCACCGGGAGCGGCGGGCCCGTGCCGTCAGGTCCCGCCGTCGACCGCGGGCAGGGCGATCGTCGTCGTGGTCCCCCCGCCCGACGTCGGGGAGAAGGTGACCGTGCCCCCGTGCTGATCGACGATCCGGCGGGTGATCGTCAGGCCGAGTCCGGCACCGTCGTGTCGGTGACGGCTCCTCGACCGATCGCCCCGGACGAACGGCTCGAACAACGACTCGGCCGTCGGCGCATCGATCCCCGGTCCTCGATCGACCACCTCGAGGACCGCCAGGCCGTTGCGTCGGCTCACCTCGATCGACACCGGCGTGCCAGCCGGGGTGTGCTGGCACGCATTGGCGCCGAGATTCAGCGCCGCCTGGTGGAGCCGGGCCGGATCGCCGATGACGACGCACGCCGCTGCACCGGCCCCGCCATCGACGCCCCGGCCGAGGTCGAGCGAGAGGGGGTGGTCGGGGTAGGCGACCCGGAGGTCCTGGGCGACGGCCGAGGCGACGGCGGCCAGATCGACGGGCTCGATCGAGCGGGCATCGGTGGGCGACAACAGCCGCAGCAGGTCGTTCACCAGTGCGGTCAGGCGCCGGCTCTCGGTACCGATCCTCGACATCGCCGTGTCCACCCCCTCGGCGTCGAGCATGCCGCCGGCATGAAGGTCACTGAAGCCCTGGAGGGCGGTGAGCGGCGTGCGAAGCTCGTGGGAGGCGTCGGCCATGAACCGCTCCATGTCGGCCCTGGCCCGCTCGGCCTGGTCGGCCGCCCGCTCCCGCTCGTCGATCGTCGACCGGAGCCGGGCCACCATTGCCGCCAGATCGTCGGTCAGGGCCTTGACCTCGGCCGGGCCCGAGGCGGGGCCGACCTCGGCCTGCAGGTCACCGCCGGCGATCCGGTGGGCGGCCCGGCTCAGCCGGGTGATCGGCCGGTTGACCGATCGGACCACCAGCACGACCAGCGCAGCCTGGGCTGCGAGCAGGGCGGCGACGCCGCCGAAGAGGTTGCGTCGCAGCGACGACAGCGACCGGTCGACGTCGGCCATCGACAGGGCGACCACGGTGGTCGTGCCATCCGGGCCGGGGAGCGACCCGGCCCGGAGCCGGGGGTCGCCGTCGAGCGTCACCGGTCCGCGATCGCCAGCGGCCAGCCCGCCGAGCGCTCGGCCGGCCAGATCGTCGCTGCCGTTGGCGACGTCGACCACGTTGCCGGCGCCATCGAGCACGATCTGTTGGGGCGCCTCGGCCGCCGCGTCGGCGGCACCGTCGGCGTCGGCCTGGGCGCCCATGTCGTTGCCGAGGTCCGCGGTCGGCGTGGCGTCGCCCGCTCGACCGTCCGGTTGGCCCGGTGGTCGCCCGGGCCCGCCAACCGGCCCCGGTGTGACTCCCTGCCCGGCCCGGTCGACGAGCAGGGCCCTGGTCAGCTCGTCATCGATCCCGCCGATCAGATCTCGGGCCACGGTCGCCTGCACGAAGAACGCCAGGCCGGCCGACCCGACGGCCAGGGTCAGGAACAGGGGAGCGAGCAGGGTGGTCCGCAGGCCCGGTCGGTTCATGTGGTGGTGGCCCGCAGCACGTATCCCGCGCCCCGTTTGGTGTGGATGAGTGGGGAGAGACCATCGTCGATCTTGCGGCGGAGGTAGCCGATGTAGAGCTCGACGATGTTCTCGCTGCCGTCGTAGTCGTCGCCCCAGACCTCGAGCAGGATCTGGGCCTTCGACACCACGATGCCGGCGTTGACGAGCAGGTAGTGCAGGAGACGGAACTCGGTCGGGGAGAGCTCGACCAGTCGACCGGCTCGGCGGACCTCCCGGGAAGCCGGATCGAGGGCGAGATCGTCGAACACCAGCTGGTCCGAGGCGGCCGACGTGCCCGCCCGGCGCAGAATCGCCCCGACCCGCAGCACCAGCTCCGTCACGCTGAACGGCTTGGTCACGTAGTCGTCGCCGCCGGTGACGAAACCCTGGATCCGGTCCTCGGGCTCGCTGCGGGCGGTCAGGAACAGCACCGGCGCCAGCTGCCCGCCGTCCCGCATCCGACGGCAGACCTCGTAGCCGTCGACGCCGGGGAGCATCACGTCGAGCACGACGAGGTCCCAGGCCGCCCGCAGCGCCTCCGCCAGGCCGTCGCCACCGTCGTGGACCTGGGTGACCGAGTGACCCTCGTACCGCAGCGCCGTCGCCACGACGTCGTTGATTGCCGGCTCGTCCTCGACGACGAGGATGCGGCAGGCCGAGGCGGGCTTGGTCGCAGTCGACATGGATCCCATCCTGGCCCGACTTCCTGTGAACGCGCTGTGATGCGCCGACGACCGGTGACTACGGGCGTCGGTTCCCGGTCATGGCCCGATGCCGGGCCCGTCTGGCCTCGGCCATCGCCCGGTTCAGCGCTGCGCCGGTCTCGGCCCTGGAGTGGCGGGGCCCGGGGAAGGAGCCGGGCAGGAACCGGTCGAGGATCCAGCCAGGGGTGATGCGGGAGAGGGCGATGAGTCCGCCGGCCATGGCCAGCCCGAGGCCGGTGGTGACGTGGGCCACCGCCTCGCGGCCCCGCTCGCCGAGCCAGCGGTCGGTACAGGGCCCGGCGTCGGTCTCACCACCGCAGCGCCAGGGGGTCGGGGCCTCGGCCGGTCGCCGGTCGCCCGCCTCGATGGCCGACCGGTCCGGGGGCTCGACCAGGACCCGAGCACCCGTCTCGACCCAGATCGGGTCATGGGCCAGCGTGGCGTCGGCCAGCAGACGGTGACCTCGTTCGTTCGGGTGGAGGCTGCCCTGGATCCAGTTGGTCGGCAGCATGGCCCGGATCGGGTCGCCGTCGGGTGGCTGGAGTCGGACCCAGTGGACCGCCGGGTTCGAGCCGCACAGGTCACCGCCGACCTCGGCCGTGTCGTTGACCACGATCAGCGGGTCGGCCTCGCCGGCCGATTCGCCCCCGTCGACGTCGGTCACGGCGAGATCGGTGATGACGAGGGAGGCGTTGGCGGCCGCGGCCGCAGCATCGATCTGGCCGTTGAGCGCGGCCCGGTAGCGGTTGACCTCCTCGGCCTCGGCTTCGGCGAGGAGGTTCAGGTCGATGGGGCCGGCGGAGCAGATCCCCGGCCGGGGTTCGCCGATCAGGTCGGGGTAGGGGGTGACGACGAGGGTCGGCAGCGGGCTGATCGGTCTGGCGTCGCTGAAACGCTCGACGATGTCGAGGTACAGCGACGCCAGTCTGGCCTCGAGGGTCTCGGTGCGGGCGACGAAGGTCGGACCGATCTCGCCGCAGTCGGTCGATGGCATCAGGCAGGCCGCGATGAGCGACGAGAAGCCGGCATCGTTCCCACCGACACTGAGGAAGATACGGGGCACGTCGACCCCGGGGTTGGCGGCCAGCCAGGCCTCGAAGGCAGCGAGCTGGGGCTGGCTGCCCGGCTGGGTCGGGTCGGCGTCGGGATACTGGCCGTCGGATCGGACGTCGTCGATCGTGGCCCCGCTGCAGGCGAACGACTTGACCTGCACGCCCTGCCGTTGTGCCACCCGTTCGGGCCAGGCGGTCGGGGCCCGGTGGCAGCTGTTGTCACCCGGGGCGTTGGTTCCCGTATAGAAGGTGTCGGCACCCTCGCCCGAGATGTAGGAGTCGCCGATGGCGACGTACCACGTCCCCTGGAGCGACTGATCGTCGGCGATCGCCTGTTCGGCGTCGATCGACGGGTCGGGTCCACTCTCGGCGTCGGCCGCCACCCAGACCAGGACCAGGCCGACCAGCACCGCCAGGAAGCCACCTTCGCCCGGCCACACGAAGAAGACCCCGAACCCGGCGGCGACCGCGGCCAGCAGCAGGGCGACCAGCGGGTCCTGCACGGCGGTGGCGATCACGATCATCCCGAGTACGACCAGCCACACGCCGGCCCACCACCAGTCCCGAACCCGCTCCAACCCCGGTGCGCCCTGCTGGGCACGGTGGTAGAGATCGACGCCCCACACCGACAGGGCGGTGATGACGATCGCACCGCCGGCCACGATCGTGTACGGCTCGAGTCGGGACCCGAAGCCGAGCGCCAGCTGCACGACGACGGCGACCACGATCGCAGCGACGGTCCCGGCAGCGATGACCGGAGCCAGGGTGGTGATCGGCTCCTCGTCTGGCGCCGCCACCCCGTCGTCGGTCGGTCCGGTGCCGGCCGCTCCGTCGTCGGTCGGTTTGGTGCCGGCCGCTCCGTCGTCGGTCGGTTTGGTGCCGGCCGTCTGGGCCGACCGCAGCCGTCCGGGCGATCGGCGCAGATGCTCCCAGGCCGGGACGGCGGTGATCTTGACCACGGCGAGGCCGCCGAACCCGAGTACGAGGCCGACCACCAGCAGCGGGGAGGCGGCGCCGGTCTGCCCGTCGGCCTCGGGTCGCAGGTCTCGGGCGATCAGGGCCACGGCGGTTGCGATGGCCGCCACGCCGCCGCCGAACGCCAGACGGGCCGGGCTCATCGGCGCAGCACCGCCTGGTCTCCGGCCCCCGACCGGTCGATCAGGAACCGGTCGGCGAGATAGCGGCCGACGTACTGGTAGGCCGCAGCGCCCAGATGGAGGCAGGCGAACACGCCGATCCCGACGAGGACCTGGCGCTCGGCGGCAACGCCGACAACGAGCGCGGCGACCGCAGCAACCGTGACGACGAGACCGGCGAGCAGGGTCAACGTCCCGAGGGGCTCACCGGTGGCCTTCGGCCCGTAGCGGTCGGTGCCGGCCGCGACCGCGACCAGGCCGATGACGGCGGCGACGAGCGCCAGGAAGATGCTCCAGGTCAGGGCCTCGATCTGGACCGCAGCGACGAACAGCGCGGCAGCGATGGCGGTCAGCACGATCCAGGTGCCCAGGAGACCACGCCGCTTCAGCGTGGCCGGGTGCTGGTCGTACCAGCGGTAGGCGGCAGCCGGCGTGGCCGCCGGATCGTCTCCGCTGCCGACCAGGTCGAGCGGCATCGTGGTGGCGAACTGGAGGTACAGGGTCCGGTGCTTGATGTCGGCCCCGGTCGTCCGGACCTGAGCCGCCTCCGGTTCCTCTGAGTCGGGGACCTCGACCGGTGCGGCGTCGTCGCCGACCGGCACGCTGGCGTCGACGCCGCCCCCGACGACGCCGATCGCAGCGGTTGCGTCGTCGACCGCACCGGCGTCAGCCGGCTCCGGAGTGGCGGCTCCCGGTGCCGGCCAGCCTCGGCCGCCGGTGATGACACGGCGACCGGCGTCGCCATCGTCGGCGTCGCCGTTGTCACCGTCGCCGTTCTCATCCTCGCCCTTGTCGCTCTCGCCGTTGACGACATCGTCGCCGTCGGTGCCGCCCGTTCCATCGACGGTCGCCACCGTCGGATGGGCGAGCTGATGGGCCCAGCTGGTGGCCGACTCGTTGCCGAACCGCTCGACAGCCAACAGCCAGTAGCGTCCCGGCTCGTCCGGGTCCTCAACGGCCGATGCCCCCCAGCGGAAGCCGGGGCGCAGGACGTCGTCGATCGAACCGGACGCCGGTCGGACGACCCGGGTGGTGCGGTGCTCGAGCGCCAGCGGAGGTGGCTGACCGTCGTCGCCGGAGGGGCCGCTCGGCTCGACCAGCTCGCCGTTGCGCTCGACGACCGACAGGTCGAACTCGTGCACCCGCTGGGGAGCGACGTTCCAGGCGACGGCGTGACGCGGGGCCTCGAACAACAGCAGCCGGAACCGTCGCTCGTCGGCGCCGGGACCGAGGTCGTCCGGATGTCGGAACAGGGTGACGCCCTCGACCATCCAGGCCGGCCAGCGGTCGACGGCGCTCGTACCATGACGGCAGTTCCGGGGTGCCAGCCGCTGCCAGCGGTCCTCGCCGGCCCGGCCCGGCAGGCGTTTGATCAGCCGCAGGACCTTCCCCTCGCTGACCACGACGACGTACTGGGCGTGACCCTGGTCGCCCCGGCAGTCGTCGGTGTCCGGGCCGCCGTCGCAGTCGACGACGATCCCGGCCGCCGAGGCCTTGTTGGCCTTGATCCCGGGTCCGCCCCGGAGCGTCAGGGCGTCGTACTGGCGCGGGTACAGCGGGTCGTCGAGATTCCAGAGGCTGATCCACGCCGTCCGGCTCTTGTGTTCGTGTGGGATGACGAGCGTGTCGCCGTCGATGCCGAGGCCGCCGGGATGCCCGGCCATCGGCAGGGCGGTTGCGGTCATCAGCGGGAACGGGGCGTCCCGGTAGAGGAGACTGTGGTTGTCGTTGATCAGCAGCGCACCCCAGCCACGAGGGAAGTCGCTCACCGATGCGTAGAACGTGAGGAGCGGGTGGCTCGGGTGATCAGAGCCGATGTCGGGACGGTCCCGGTGCCGCGCCGTTGCCGCCTGGTGCACGGCGATCCCCTGGACGTGACCGGCCAGCTGCCGCACGGCGACATCGGGAAACCACATCCGGCCGCGCCGGAACCCCTCCGTGACGATCCCCATCGCCGGCAACGTTAGACAACCACCCGGCTTCGATGGGCGATGACCACACCCATGACGGACGACGAGGTGACGGCCGGGCCGCCGATCCCGCGGCCGGATGCGTAGACTCCGGCGATCGCACCCAACTGGCTCACCGATCCCTCCCACCGGGCCTGGCTCCGGGACCACGCCATCGACCTGCTGGCGTTCGGTCGTCGGACCGGCCGCCCTGGTGGTGGCGCCTACTGGCTCCGCGACGACGGGCTGCCGGATCCGACGAGACCGCTCTTCACGTGGATGACCACCAGGACCGTGCACGTCTACGGCATCGGCATGCTGCTCGGCGTGCCCGGCTGCACCGCGGTGGCGGCGGCGGCGCTCGACGGGCTCCTCCCGGTCCGGGCCGACGGTTCGCCCGGCCGGCTCCACGATGCCGAGCACGGCGGCTGGTACACCGAGGTCGAGCTGGCCGTCGACGCCGATGAGGACACGAGGGGCCAACCGGCCCCGGGCAAGTCGTGTTACGACCACGTCTTCGTGCTCCTCGCCGGGGCAACCGCAAGCCACGCCGGCCTCGACGGCGGACCGGAGTTGCTCACCGCCGCAACCGACGTCTTCCTCGGCCGGTTCTGGGACGAGGACGCCGGCCGGTGCGTCGACACGTGGGACACGGCGTTCACCGAGCTCGACCCCTACCGGGGGCTCAACGCCAATATGCATGCCGTCGAGGCGCTGCTGTCGGTGGCCAGCCTCACCGGCGATCGGGCGTGGCTTGAGCGAGCCGACCGCATCAGCCGGTTTGTCGTCGACCAGTCCGCAGCCAACGGGTGGCGGATCCCCGAGCACTACGGCCCGGACTGGGTGGCCGACCTCAGCCTCAACCGCGACCGGCCGGCCGATCGATTCAAGCCATACGGCTCGACCGTCGGCCACTCGTTCGAGTGGGCCAGGCTGCTGGTCCACCTGGCCAATGCCCCGATCGACGCCGACCGGACCGGTCTGGTCGATGCCGCCCGCAGCCTGTACCGCCGGGCCGCGGCCGACGGCTGGGCGCCGGACGGCGAACCCGGCTTCGTGTACACCGTCGACTGGGATGGGACCCCCGTCGTCCGCGACCGGCTGTGGTGGGTCCTGGCCGAGGCAATCGCCGCCGCCGCCGTGCTCCACCGCCAGACCGGCGAGGAGGCCTACGCCGCCGACTACCGACGCTGGTGGGATCACGCCGCCGTCCACCACATCGAACCGGGCAACGGTTCGTGGCGTCACCAGCTCGACGCCACGAACCAGCCAGACACCACGGTATGGGCCGGCAAGTCCGATCTGTACCACGTGTTCCAGGCGGCGCTGATCCCGACCCGGCCGCGTTGGCCGATGCTGGCCGCGGCGATCGCCGCCGGACCCTGATCACCCGGGGGCTCGGGTCGCGAGCCCCCGGCGCCCTAGGACGACGTCGTCCGCTCGACCGTGGTGCCAACCCGAAGCGCCTGCGGTATCTCGGCCACCTCGTCGACGACGGCCAGCAGCTCCTCGACTCGTGCGCCGTCGGCGTCGCAGTCGACCTCGACGTGGTACTCGATCCCCGTCGAGGTCCAGGTCTCGGTGTCGAGTGCGCCATCGGCGACGACACGTACGCCGTCGATCCGGAGCCCGAGCCGCTCGGCCTCACGGTAGACGTCGTTGAGGACGCAGCCGGCAGCGGCGAGGTGGTAGAGGTGACCGCCGGTGAACGCCGCCTCGACGACGACGCCCTCATCGGTCCACTGGTGAGGCATCGTGACGCCGTCACCTCCATCGGGCCGGAGCGAACCGGCCGAGACGGTGACGGGGAAGTGCATGTCGGCCATGGCTTCGAACGTCGTCGACGGCCGCCCTACGGGCGCGACGAACCGGCCCGGCGTCTGGTATGGCGGGGCTCGAGCGGTTCGCCGGTGGTGCCGTCGACCACGCGGGGTCGGACCGGCTCGCCCGTCCGCTTGTCGACCAGGTCGAGCGGTGGTTGCTCCTCGTCGAACAGCCAGCGGCGGCCGTAGTCCCACATCACGGCCAGGACGGCCCACAGGTCCCGGCCCTTGTCGGTGAGCTCGTACTCGTGGCGGGGCGGGTGGTCCTGATACCGGCGGCGGGCGACGATGCCCTCGTCCTCCAGCCGCCGGAGACGCTGGGTGAGTACGCTGCGGTTGATCCCGAGGCGTTCCTGCAGGTCGCCGAAGCGACGCCCGCCAAGCACCAGCTCCCGTACCACGAGCGGGGTCCACCAGTCGCCGAGCAGGTCGGCGGTGCGGGCGATGGGGCAGGGGTCGGTGTCGAAGCGGGTTCGTCGCACGGTCGTACGGTCCTTCGGGTCGGCGCCACTCGGTCGGCGGCGGCCGACTCAGCGATCACCCGGGGTCATGTAGAACCAGACCGGGTGCTTCACGCCGGCTTCCTTCATCGCCTCGCGGGCGGTCAGGATCACGTCGCCACCCCGGGTCTGGTCGAAGAACCAGCGGGTGCCGGCCCAGGCGCTCGGCACGTGGTCCGCCAGCCCGAGCGCAGCCGTCTCGTAGTAGCCGCGGATGTCCTGGGCGACCCTGGCCGGGATACCGGGGATGCCGGCCTCCTTCCATGGCGTTCCCTCCGCCACCCGGATGAACGCCTCGATGGCGCCGACGATCTCGTCGGCCTCGACGACCCGGCCGGCGCCCGTGCGGTTGCCGTACCGCTCGACGGCCCGGTCGTAGGCCGGGCGCAGGCCCCGCGCCTCGTCGACCGCCGGGTGGGCGTCCGGGTCGTGGCGAGGCGGCAGCGGGCAGGCCATCACCTCGGTCGCATCGTCGACGATGGCCTCCGGGAACTCGGCGAAGACCGGGCCATCGGCGTCGAGCAGCGAGAAGGCGGTGGCCAGCACCCGGTGCTGGAACTCGGGATCGCCCGGCTTGCCG
>JBCCVL010000059.1:0-30773 GCA_039195375.1 Actinomycetota bacterium | reverse complement strand
GGCTCCCGAGAACGTGGTGTCGGTGCCGATCCGGCCGATCTCGGCCGCCAGGGCGTCGAGTTCGGAGTCGATGGCGGTCCGGGCCGCGGCATCGTTGGTGTCGTTGGCTGCCTGCACGGCCAGGTCCCGCATGCGGTTGAGCATGTTGTGGACCTCGGTGAGCGCACCCTCCGCCGTCTGGACGAACGAAATACCGTCCTGGGAGTTCCTGGTGGCCTGCCGGAGACCCGAGATCTCCGCCCGCAGCTTCTGGCTGATGACCAGACCGGCGGCGTCGTCACCGGCCCGATTGATCCGGTACCCGGAGGAGAGTTTCTCCAGGCTCTTCCCCAGGGCGTTGTTGGACATCCCCAGGTTTCTCGTGGCGTTGAACGCCATGACGTTGTTGTTGATCCGCATCAACGGCCGTCCTTCCTTGACGATGGAGCGGAGTCCAGCCGATCCTTCGGCTGGACCACGGCGACCCGTCCTGGGTCACCGGCACTCCGCAGTCTCGGAAGCGAACGCCTCACTATGAGGCGGAACGGCCGATGACCAGACCCACGGTGGGGCCGGTCATCGTCTGCGGTGCGGATCGGTTTGCGTGACGCCTGTTGCGCCGACGCCGGTCGGCTACTGCATCACGAGGGCGGTGAAGAGGACCCGGACGACCTTCTCGTCGTCGTAGGCGGCCCGGATGAGCATCGAGAGCTCCTCCTTCACGAGGTTGCGACCTTCGGCGGTGCGCATCTGATCGCGGGTCACCGACGACAGGTACTGGATGGCGACGTCCTTGGCGATGGCGCTCTCGGCCTCGAAATCGGCGGCCACCGTCATCTCGTCGAGCACCAGGGCCAACCCGATCCTGAGAAAGCCGGGGTCCTCCTCGGTGCCGATGTTGAGGATCATCTCCTCGAGTTCGACGATCTCGCCCTCGACGATCTCCTCCTCCATCTCCTCCTCTTCGACCGCCGCCATCTCGTCAGGCGGGGGCGAAGGCTTCAGGACGAACTGGTAGGCGGCGCCGACGACGGCCAGGAGGCCGACGATCATGAAGATCTTCTTCTTTCCGCCACCACCTTCTTCTTCTTCCTCGTCCTCAGCGTCATCTGCCATCGGTCGATCACCACCGTGTCGGGTACCGGGTGCCTGCGTCGGACACCGTTTCCGGGTGCCCGTCCAGCACCATCGGCACCACCGGGACGTTCGACAGGTTTCGGGGCAGGAATTCCCGCTCACCTCTCTCCTCACGTCTCTGCTCACCTCGCTGGCGTTCCGGCCGACGGGAGATCCGTGACCGACACGAGCGCGACCGCGAGCGCCAACCCCTTCGAGCAGTCGAGGCTGCTGACCAGCGAGCGGGCCCAGTTGTTCAACCGCACGGCCGAGACCCTGGCCGAGCGCTACGAGGACGAGCTGAGCCGCTGGTTGAGCGACGTCACCGTCAGCGCGGCCTCGGTCGAGCAGCTCGACCTGCTCGACCTGGCCACCGGCGAGAACGACCTGGCGGTCATCAAATCGCAGTACCAGATGACCCACGGGATCATCGCCTCCAACCTCAGCCTGGCCCTGTCGGTCGTTGCCATGCTCTGTGGTGGCGTCGCCGATCCGCCGCCCGAGGTCAGGCCGCTTTCCCGACTCGAGATGGGGGTCTACGACCTCGTGTTGCAACCCCTGCTCGACATCGCCATCGACGTCTTCGAGATCGGGCCGACCGAGCTCGGCCCCCACGCCTCGAACGCAAGCGGCCTGCCAGACACCCAGCCCGAGCCGGCCATCGCCGTGCCCATGACCGTCACGATCGGCGACTCGGAGGGAGCGATGACGATCGCCATGTCGGCCAGCCAGCTCCAGGAGTACAGCGAGGAGGCCGATCGTCGGATCGCCGGTCTGCTCGCCTCGAAGAGCGACGAGCCGAACCCCCGGGTCGTTCGGGCCGTGCAGCCGGTCGTGGTCGAGCTGATCGCCGGCTTCGAGCCGATGCAGGTGCCGGCCCGGCAGCTCGCCGACCTCCAGATCGGTGACGTGATCCGGACCAGGCAGTCGATCAACCGACCACTGATCGCCCGGGTCGGCGGCGAGCGCCTGTTCCACATTCGGGCGGCCCAACGGGGCCAACGCCTGGTGGCCGAGTTGACCGCCCACGCCGGCGGCGCCGGCCGTGACGACGATCGGGGTCCGACCCCGCGCCTCGGAGGAGGCTACCGATGACCGATGCCGACACCCAGACGGCGGCGGCATCGCCCGTCGCCACCCTCGTCGCCGGGACCGGCCTCGTGCCCGACCCCCGGGTGGTCGACGGGGCGAGCCTGGCCGGCGTGCCGGGGCCGCTGTTGACCGGTGACCTGGTGGCCGCCGACGGCGCCACCGTCGGAGCCGTCGCCGTGCTCGACGATCCCGACGGTGACCCAGACGGTCTGCTGCAATCCCTCGGTCAGGCGGCCACCCAGGAGGCCGGGTCAGGGACCACGCTCCAGCCAGCCGGCCCGGTGGGCGACGGGGCCGCGCTGGCCGAGCGCTTCCCCGGCCCGATCACCGTCGCCGCCTTCGGCGACGGCCAGCAGGTCAAGGCACTGATCGCCACCCCGGTCGAGCGGCGGCGACCCGAGGCGGCCGGCGTCGGTGTCGCCGTGGCCGGCGGCGGCGACCGGGGTCCGATCGACAAGCTGGTCAACGTCTCACTCGACGTCTCGGTCGAGCTCGGACGGACCAACGTGACGCTGGCCGAAGTGCTCGACTACGACGTCGGCTCGGTCGTCGAGCTCGATCGGGCGGCCGGCGCGCCGGTCGACATCCGGGTCAACGGCACGCTGCTGGCCCACGGCGAGGTCGTGCTGATCGACGACGAGTACGCGGTGCGGATCACCGCCATCCTCGACCCGAACGGGGCGGTCTGACCGTGGTCGTCGGTCGGCTCGCCTCCGCCTGGCCGGGATCATCGACGGGCGTCGTCGCCGTGTCGACGGTCGAACTGTCGATCCGTATGGTGGTCGCTCTCGTCGTGATCGGCGTGCTGCTGTACGCCCTCAACCGGCTGACCCGCCGGATCCTCGACGGGCGGGGCGGGAGCCGTCCGGTCCTGGCCGTCCGCCACCAGCAGCGCATCGACCGGCACGCCTCGGTCACCCTGCTGACCGCGGGCGGGCGCAACCTGCTGATCGGCACGACCAACCAGTCGATCGTGCTCCTGGCCGAAGGTGACGATCTCGGGGCCCCGCCGTCGACCGGCGCGGCCTCACTCGACGCCGGGCCGGGGGCGGGCCCGACCACGAATGGCACTGGCGCCACCGCCGGTGGCGGTCGCGGCGCTGGGACGGCGGCGATCGACGTCCGCACCCGGTCGGGCCGCAACCCGATCCGGGCGCTGCAGAACAAGACGGTCCGGCGGAGCTGACCCCGCCGGACCGACCCGCCGTGACCTTCGCCGTCGACCCCGGCCTGATCGTCTCGTTCCTGCTCGCGATGACACGCGTCGTGACCGTGCTCACCGTGGCCCCACCGTTCCGTGGTTCGACGATGCCGGTCCGGGTCCGGGTGGCGATCGCCGCCTCGGTCGGCTTCCTCGTCGGCCCGAGGGTCGAGGCCGACGTCCCCATCGAGGTCGTGCCGCTCATCGCCGCCCTCGTCTACCAGGTGGTGGTCGGGGCGCTGTTCGGGTTCGTGATCCAGCTCCTGCTGTCGGTGCCGTTGGTCGCCGGATCGATGATCGACGGCCTGTCGGGGCTGTCGGCCTCCAGCCTGTTCGACCCGATGGCCGACTCGGCAGCGACCCCGGCGGCCCGACTCAACCAGTTGCTGGCCAGCATGATCCTCATCGGGATCGGCGGGCACCTGCTGATCATGCGGGGGATCATCCGCAGCTACGAGGCGGCCCCGCTGTCGGGGCTGCGGCTGTCCGACCTCGACACGCTGATGTCGGAGGGGGCCGGCCAGCTGCTCCTGGCTGCGGTCGAGATCTCCTTCCCGCTCCTCGTCGCCCTCCTGATGACCGAGACGGTCCTCGCCCTGGCCGCCAGGGCCGCTCCCCGGCTCAACGTGATGGTGGTCGGGTTCGCGGTGAAGGGCTTCGTGTTCCTGCTGGCGTTCGGGCTGACGGTGCCGCTGCTGATCAACGGCGTTTCGGTGCTGTTGACCCGGTCGCTGCGCTGGGCCCTTGCCGGGGTCGGGGCGTAGGGGGCGGCGGATGCGACGGGAACGAGGCCGGTAGCCGGTGGCCGAGAAGCAGTCCGGTCAGAGGACCGAGAAACCGACGCCGAGGCGCCTGCGGGAGGCGAGGCGGAAGGGCCAGATCCCGCGGTCCCCCGATCTCGTCGGCTGGATCACCCTGCTGGTGGCCAGCTACCTGCTGCCGTTCCTGATCACGCTGCTCCGGGACCGCTTCATCGGTTATGTCAACCTGGCCACCGGTGCCCTCACGATGGGGCAGTGGGACGTGGCCATGCGAGCCGGCCGCCAGCTCGTCGGCGGCGTGGCGCTGGTGTTCTTCGCCTTCCTCGGGCTGATCATGCTCGTCACGATCATCGCGATGGCCGTCCAGGGCGGGGTGACGCTGTCGGCCGAACCGCTGAAGCCGAAGTGGGAGCGGATCTCCCCGAAGGCCGGCGTCAAGCGGCTGGTGTCGGCCCAGAGCGCCATCGACACCGCCAAGGCGGTCGTCCGCCTTGCCGCCCTGGCCGTCCTGCTGTGGCAGATCATGGCCGGCGAGATCCTGCGCTTCCTGTCCGGCACGGTTCGCTCCCCGATCCCTGCCGGCATCGAGTTGGCCGCCGCCATCCTGTTGCTCGTCCGCCTTGCTGCGTTGCTCGGCATCGTGGTCGGTATCGGTGACTACGCCTTCCAGCGCTGGAAGGTGGGCAAGCAGCTCAAGATGACCAAGGACGAGGTCAAACGGGAGAACAAGAACACCGAGGGTGATCCGCTCCTGCGGGGGCGCCGCCGTCAGATGCACGCCCGGGTCAGCCGCAACAAGATGCTGGCTGCCGTCGGCGACGCCTCGGTTGTGGTGGTCAACCCGACCCACATCTCGGTCGCGCTCTCCTACGCCTCGGGTGCGGTGCCGACCGTGGTGGCCAAGGGGGAGGACGAGCTGGCCCTGCGGATCCGGGAGAAGGCGTTCGAGGCCGGGGTCCCGGTCGTCGAGTGCCGGCCGCTGGCCCGGTTGCTCAACGAGGTCATCGAGGTCGGCGAGGAGGTGCCGGCCCACCTCTACGAGGCGGTTGCCGTCGTCATCGCCTTCGTGATGCGGCTCCCGCCGACCGCGGTGTCGGGCACCATCCGCCAGGTCGCCGTGCCCCTGTCGAAGCTTCGGTCGGCCCCCGACCGTCGGACCGGCGGGGACGGAGACGACGGCGATGGCGCCGGCGGGGATCGCGCCGGTGGGGGAGACCGAGGCGCCGATCGGGTCGGTGCCGGTCGTCGGCGTCGGCGACCGGTCGGCAGCCGCTGAGGTCGACTCCGAGCGTCGACGCTTCACTCCGTGCCCGATCGGCCGACGGGAGAGGCGGAGTGATGAGCGATGCGTCCGAGATTCCGTAGGTCGAAGAGCAGGGAGCCGGTCGATCCCGGCGCGCCCGGCGACCCGATCGACGAGCAGGTCCCGAGCGGCGTCCAGGTCGACATGGACCTCGACGTCGCACCGGACCTCGACCGCGACCCGGACCTCGACGGCGACCCGGACCTCGACGGCGACCCGGACCTCGACGGCGACCCGGATGGAGAGCTCGGCCCGGATCGAGATCCCGGCCCGGGAGGTGACCTCGGCGGGGAGATCGAGGTCATCGGTCGGGGTGGTGGCGCCGACTTCGACGCCCTGCTGGCCCGACAGCTCGCACGGGCCGACGCCACCGATGACCGGGTCGAGACCGACCTCGACCGGGCCGTGACGGTGACCAGCCGACCCGAGATCGAGCTCGACCCGACCGTCGCCCGCACGGTCGAACCGGACTCGTCGCCCGCCGAGGTGGACCACCAGACGCCCGAGCTGGAGACCGGGTCCGAACCCGGCGCCGGAGCGGGGTCTGAACCCGACCGGTCGGGTGGATCGGTTGTCGGCCGCCCGCTCCCGGTCGCCGTCGAGCAGTCGCGTCTGGCCGACGCCGACCTTCCCGCCACCGACTTCTGGGACCTGTACGACCGGGCCGCGGCCGAGTCGGAGCTGGCCCAGGTGCCACCGGCGGCCATCATCGCCATCGTCGGTCCGCTTGCCGCCGCCGCCCCGGTCGTCGACCGTTGCCGGGCGCGCCACTGGATGGGGCACTGCGACGTGTTCGTCCTCACCCGCCACCGGTCCGTGCCCGAGCACCCCGACTGGCTCGTCGTCGGGCAGCCGTCCGATCTGGTGTCGGCGATCGAGGACGGCGAGAGTGACTTCCCGCTCCTGGTCCTCGATGTGCCCCACGACCTGCCGGCCTTCGTCCAGCCGTTGGTGAGCCGGCTCCGGGAGGCCGGGGTCGGGCTCGTGCACTACGTGCTCGACGACGATCCGGCGGATGAGGACCTCGCCACCTGGCACGGCGAACTCGGCCAGCCGTCGGTCCTCGACCTCGTGGCTCCGATCGAGCCGAGCCGGGTGCTGGAGCTGTTCGACCGGGGCGAGCCGGTGGTCAGCGTCGCCGGCTGTGAGCTGACGACCGAGCTCCTCCTGGCCTTCCGGGTCGAGGCCGGCGCCGCCGCCAGGCGCCGCTGATCGACCCGGGTTGCCCGGTGGTGCTTGTCGCAGCCGCGGCAACCGCCACCGGCTCCGACACCGGGACTACGGTGACCGTCGATGCAGGTCCGCTCCAGCCGCTTCGGGACCTTCGAGGTCGACGAGTCGCGGGCCCTGGTCTTCGCCCAGGGCCTCCTCGGGTTCCCGAACTCGTCCACCTACGTGGTGGTCGAGGTCGAGGACAGCCCCTACTTCTGGTTGCAGAGCGTCGACGAGGACGACGTCGCCTTCCTGGCCACCTCGCCGTTCCTCTTCTTCCCCGGCTACGACCTGGTGCTCGGCGACGAGGAGCAGCGCTCGCTCGACGTCGATGACCCCGAACAGGTCGAGGTGCTGACCCTGCTCACCGTCCATCGCGCCGGCGAGCAGCCGGAGAGCATCACCGCCAACCTGCTCGGGCCCATCGTGGTCAACATCGAGAGCCGCAAGGCCCTGCAGCTCGTGCTCGACAACCCGGACTACACCACCCGGGTCCCCTTGGTGGCGTAGATGCTGGTGCTGTCACGCCGAGAGGCGCAGTCGATCGTCATAGGAGGGAACGTGGTCGTGACCGTGGTGTCCGTCAGGGGTGACCAGGTGCGGTTGGGGATCGACGCCCCCCGCTCGGTCGCCGTCCACCGACTCGAGGTGGCCGAGGCCATCGAGGCCGCCAACAAGGAGGCCTTGGCCTCCGGCGACCTCGACCCCTCGGCCCTGCCGAAGCCGAGCAAAGCCGCCGCCGACTAGCGTTCGGCACCGGCCGGCGTCCTCCGGCACGGCGGCGCCGGCGGCGGTGGTCTGCCCGTCGGCTCTGATGGCGGCCCTCGCTCGGAAACGAGCATCGCGGCCGACACAACGGCCGCCGGCGCCCGGTCCGCCCGTCGGCCGGCTCAGACCATCGCTCGACGGGAGACGGCGGGTTCGCCGTCGTCGGTGAACGCGGCGACGGCGGCGGCGACGAGCAGCGGTACGGCAACGGCCAACACCAGGATCGCCGTCAGCGGGTAGATCGGCTCGGGGACCGACCGGTCGGTCCGGGTGACCGCCCAGAAGAGCAGCACGCCGAGCGGGGCGCCCACGGCGCCGGCGGTCACGAGCTGCAGCGCCGACTGGACGGCCCGGAACCAGCGTCGGATCGACGGGTCGGCACCGTTGGCGATCAGCGCCGCCACCTCCTCGTCGGTCTCGACGCCGGACAGGGCGGCGCCGATGAATCCGAACCCGGCGAGGAAGACGGCGGCGATGGCGATCACGACCCGGTGGGCGGCCACCGCGTCCACCCGATCGCTCGACCACGAGACGAGGGTTGGGCCGGTCAGGCCGTCACCGAGGATCCGGCGTTGCTCGTCATCGAGCGCATCCTCGGCCACCAGCAACCGGTACCCGACGCCCGGACGGGCGCTGAGCTCCGCCGCCCGCTCGGCGCTGACCAGGACCATCGGGCTGTCGATCCTGGCGCTCGATCCTGCGTTCGCCGGTGCGTTGGTGCCGAAGCCGAGCCGGGCCGTGTGCTCGTCGAGCGCCTGGCCCAACCCGTCGGGTGACTGGCGGGCGAGCTCGCCGCTGCTGCCGTCGGCCCGGACCAGCGCACCCCGCTCGATGGCGGCGACGGTGGCGTCGTCCGGCTCGAGCACGGCGAGGAGCTCGGGGGTGGCGACGGCGATGGCGACCTCGCCGCCACGGATCGAGTAGCCGTACTCCGTGCGGTCGTACAGGTCGACGAGGCCGGCGGTGAGCAGCGCCAGCTCGACTTCGTCGGCCACCACGACCGTGTCGCGGATCAGATCCTCGTCTGCGGTGCCGATCGACTCGTCGGGGAGCAGGACGAACCGCTCGTCGAGCGGCCAGCCGCGGCCGCTGGCCGGGTTGTCGGGCGAGTCGGACAGGATGCCGGCCGCCCCCATCACCCCGAGGCTCACGATGGCGAGCGAGGCCAGCGTCAGGCGACCGAACCGGGTCCGGTTCCTGGCCGCGTTGCGAGCGGCGAGGGCGACGGGTGTCGGCAGTCGAGGCGTCAGCCGGTCGAGCCACACGAGACTCGGCGCGATCAGCAGGTGCAGCCCGGCGAAGACGCCGACGACGGCCAGGGTCAGGATGCCGAAGCTGAACGTGACGGTGGTGACGGCGTAGCCGACGCAGAGCACGACGATGCCAGCACCGACCCATCCCTGGAACGGTCGCGGCTCCGGCTCGGGCGCCCGGGCCGCCAACGCCTCGACCGGGGCCCGCCGGGCCATCGCCGCCGCTGGCCCCGCCCCGAACCACAGCCCGGCCAGCGTGACGACGACCATGAGGACCACCGACGCCGCAGCGACGGCCGCGACCGTGTCCAGCCGACCGTCGCCGTTGGGGACACCGTCGTCCTCGGCCACCCAGCGGAGCGGTCCGATGGCCAGGCTGGTGACGAGCCCGGTCGCCGTGCCGATCAGGAAGCCGACCGCCGTCGGGAGTGCCGACTCGAGCACCAGCAGCGTGCGCAGGTGGCGCGGGTCGGCACCGATCGCGGCCAGCCGTCCGTAGCGGAGCACCCGGCGCTTGGTCGACGTGGCCAGCACCGCACCGACCGACAGGGCCACCGTCGCCGCCATCACCGCAACCAGGATCGCCGAGAACGGGGTTGGGCTCAGGATCGCCGGTGCGGCGAGGGTGCCGACGCTGACCGGCAGGGCCACGGCGATCACCAACAGGATGGCGTAGCGCCGGTCGTGCTCCGCCCGCTGCCGGGCCAGTCGCAGGAGGGGTGCGATCGCTCCTCTACCCGAACCGCTCACGCCTGCCCCTCCGGCTGCATCCCGGTCAGGTCGGCGAGATCGGGCCGCCTGGCCGGACGGATCGCCTCCGACTCGATCGACGGCTCGCCCGGCTGGCGTTGCAGGCGGATCACCCGGTCGGCCCAGCCGGCCAGCGAGGGCTCGTGGGTGACGACCAGTGCGGCTGCACCCTCGTCGCACCGGGCTCGGATCAGTCGGATGATCTCCTCGCCCGTCAGGTCGTCGAGGGCCGAGGTCGGTTCGTCGGCCAGCAACAGGGAGCGTCGGCCGACGAGGCCGCGAGCGATCGCCACCCGCTGTCGCTGCCCGCCGCTGAGCTGGTCCGGGTGGCGGTCGCCGAGGCCGCCGAGCCCGACCCGATCGAGGGCGGTCGTTGCCTCGCTCGTGGCCTCGGCCCGGCGCCACCTGTCGAGCTCGAGCGGCAGCGCCACGTTCTCGACCGCAGTCAGGGTCGGTAGGAGGTTGAGGTCCTGGAAGACGTAGCCGACGTGCCGACGCCGGATCGCCGCCTTCTCCCGGTCCGACGAGCCGGTCAGTCGCTCACCGGCAACGGTGACCGTCCCGATGGTGGCCTCGACGAGCCCGCCGGCCAGGTTGAGCAGGCTCGACTTGCCGGACCCGGAGCGCCCGGTCACCGCGACCAGCTCACCGGCGGCGACGTGCAGGTCGACGTGGTCGATGGCGTGGACCCGTTGCTCGGCCGACCCGAGGACGAGACCGACCCGCTCGAACGAGAGCACCGTCGATGCAGGCGGCGGGATCGGGACGTCGGTGTCGATGTCGGTCTCGGTCATGGTGTGCCCTCGCTGGATCGCTCGATGTCGTCGCCCGGCCCGGCCGCGGCGTCGACGGTGGCCGGCGTCGGTCGGTCGTCTGCTCCTGGCGACGTTGGTGTGCTGGCGGTGGCGGCGCCGGCGTCGCCCTCGCCGGTCGCCGCCACCCGTTCCTCGGCCCGGTCGAGCCAGCGCAGTTCCGCCTCGGCCAGGAAGACCATCCGGTCGAGCTGGAGGCTCCAGGCCAGCGACGGGTCGCCATCGGCCCGCATGGCGGTCAGCGCCTGCAGTGTTTCGGTCGTGGCCTGACGCTGTGCTCGCAGCAACCCCGCCACGGAGCCGCTCTCGGCCGCCAGGGCCAGGAGCACGCGCATGGTGGTCTCGTCGCGGTTGGCCAGGTCGGCCGGGGACGGCGTGACCAACCACTGCCGGAACACCGCCAGCCCGGCCTCGGTGAGGGCGTAGGGGACCCGGCCCCCTGGAGGCGGCTCGTCGTCGTCCCCGGTGGCGGCACCGGCGTCGGTCGGCTCGACCAGGCCGTCGCGCTCCAGGCGCTGGAGGGTGGTGTAGACCTGGCCGACGTTCAGCGGCCAGGCCTGGCCGGTGGCGGTCTCGAAGTCGGCCTTGAGCTGGTAGCCGTGTTTCGGGCCGTCGGCCAGCAGGGTCAGGAGCGCCTCGCGAACAGCCATATACTCAGTATGTATACCGAGTATGGCGGCTGGTCAAGGGCTACGGGTCACAGGCTGGAGGTCACAGGGTTCTGGTCGCGGGTGCGGGTCACAGGGTTCTGGTCACGGGTGCGGGTCACGGGGTGCGGACGGCGGGCTGCCGGCCACCCGGTGCCGGTCGGGGTGCCCTGGCGCAGTCCGGGGTTCACGGGTCGACGATCCGGCCGCCGGCCTCCCGTTCGGCCTGGTCGTTCGGCGGGCCGACCGCGAGGCGGGCGACCGCCCGGTCCAGGCCGGTCGAGAAGGCGGCGAACGCCGAGAAGCCGCCGGTTGCACCGTTGTGCCAGGCCTGGCCGGTCGACGCGAGGTGCCAACCGAGACCGATCGATCCACCGTCGATCGTTCGCCGGGGTCGGATGGCCGTCCGCAGGTCGCCACCGACCTCGGACCTCGGGTCGGCGTCGATGAGGCCACGGAGGAGGGCGCCGACGCCCCTGGCCGTCCCGGTGCACGCTCCGGCCGCGGCGTAGCCGCCCATCGACCACCACGACACGGGACGGCCCCGGCGATTGCGGGCCGTCACCCGCTCGGCGCCGTCGGGCGGCGGGCCCGGCCAGACCTCCTCGACCCCGAGCGGATCGAGGAGGTGGTCCCGCATCGCCTGCGGCCACGACCCGGCCACCCTGGCGATGCACAGCCCGACGACCGCAAAACCGAGGTTCGAGTATTCGTACGTCGCCTCGCCAGGGCCGCTGGCGGCCAGCCGTCTGATCTCGTCGACGACCTCGCTCTCGTCGATGTCGCGATACGGGTCGTCCGGATCCACCCGGCCGTGCTCGCCGAGCCGGGGCAGCCCGCTGTGGTGGGTGGCCAGGTGCTCGATCGTGACGACCTGGTCGCCGCACCGCAGCGTTGTGTCGAGATCGAGCACGTCGGTGACGGCGGTGGTCAGCGGCAGCTCACCACGGCGGTCGAGGCCGGCCAGCACGATGCCGGACAGGGCCTTGGTCAACGAGCCGAGTTCGATGGCACCGTCGAGCAGCTCGTCGTCGCCGTCGAACGCCGGCTCCCGTCCGGCGTGCACGAGCACCGTCGTCGACGGGCGGGAGCGTCGGCCGAACCTCATCTCCCGAGTGTGCCCGTGGCGACGGCAAATGGGGGCCCGACGGATCGGGCCCCCACCTGTGGCGCGAACGAAGGAAATCGTCGCGTGATCGTGTCGCTGTGGCCCGGCTGCGGAACCGGCGCTGCGACAGCAGTCGCCGCTCGAGCGACTACTGCAGCAGCTGCAGGACGGACTGCGGGATCTGGTTGGCCTGCCCGAGCATGGCCGTGCCGGCCTGCTGGAGGATCTGGTTCTTGGTGAACTCGACCATCTCCGAGGCCATGTCGGTGTCCCGGATCCGGGACTCCGATGCCGACAGGTTCTCGGTGGTGACCTGCAGGTTCCGGATCGTCGACTCGAACCGGTTCTGCACCGCACCGAGATCACCTCGGGTGGTGGACACGGCGCTGATCGACAGGTCGATCGCCTCGATCGCGGCCCTGGCGTTGGTCGAGTTGGTCACGTCGAGGGTCGTGAGGTCGGAACCGCCAAGGTTGGTGTTGTCGAGGGTGCCGACCGTTGTCGAGATCTGGTTGCCGGCGTTGCCCTCGGAACCGACCTGGAAGTTCAACGTGGTGGCGGTGAACACCGGCGCACCCGAGAACGTGGTGTCGGTACCGATCCGGCCGATCTCGTTTGCCATCGCGGTGATCTCGGCCGCCAGGGCGGTGCGGGCCGCCACGTCGTTGGTGTCGTTGGCGGCCTGCACGGCCAGGTCACGCATGCGGTTCAGCATGTTGTGGACCTCACCGAGCGCACCCTCTGCGGTCTGGGCGTAGCTGATGCCGTCCTGTGCGTTCCTCGTCGCCTGGCGGAGACCGGAGATCTCGGCCCGGAGCTTCTGGCTGATGACCAGGCCGGCGGCGTCGTCGCCCGCCCGGTTGATCCGGAAGCCCGAGGAGAGCTTCTCCAGACTCTTGCCAAGCATCGTGTTGGACGAGGTCAGGTTGCGGCTGGCGTTGAACGCCATGATGTTGTTGGTGATTCTCATGGGCTCTCGTTGTCCTTCCTAGAGAGAGCGGCCGGCTCCATCCGTTGAGCCGGTCGACGGCTCGTTGGTTCCGCCGACACCTCTCCGTCGGACGAAGAGACCGGAGGTGAAAGGACGAACGAGGATTTCGGTGCCTGCGACCCATCATGGGGAGGCGGGCGACCCACGGTGGCCGCCGCGAGCGGTGGCCAGACCTCTACCGCAGGAAGTCGAGCAGCGAGACGCTGATGCCCCGCGCCGTCGCCGCCAGCGTGGCCTCGTAGCTGGCCTCCGCCGACCGAAGACGGACGATCGCCTCGGCCATGTCGGTGTCACGGATCTTCGAGACGTCGCTCTCGACGGCGAGTTTCTCGCCCCCGTGGCGGAACTCGGCCGCATCGAGCTGGCGACTGATGGCGCCGATCCGACCCTGGGCCGAACCGACCCTGGCGGTGGTCACGTCGACGGCCTCGATGCCCTGGCGAACCGTGGCGTTGTCGCCGAGCTCGACGGCGTCGGCCAGCGCGTGCAGGGCCTCGAAGGCCGTCCCGTTCAGCGGGTCACCGGGGTTGGTGACACCGAAGACGTCCGGACCGGGGAGGCCGACGACGACCACCTCGTCCTTGTCGATCGTCATCTCGACGGGTGAGCTGTCACCGATGTAGGTGCCGGACAGGTCGTAGGCCTCGGGGTTGTCGGCTGTGCCGGCGAAGATCGGCCGACCCTGGACCTTGGCGTTGGCGATGGTCCGGAGCTCCTCGGAGATGGCCCGGATGTCAGCCGCCAGTGCGGCGTTCTCGGTGGCGCCGAGGGTGTCGTTGCCGGCCTGGACCGCGAGGGTCTTGGCTCGGCCGAGCAGGTTGGCCGCCGACTGCATGGCACCGTCGCCGCCGTTGATCCAGAGCCGGGCCGCCGAGTTGTTCCGGTCGTACTGCTCGATGCGGCGCAGCCGCGACTGGTGGCGGAGGATCTGCGTCGCCCCGGCCGGGTCGTCCGACGGCTGGTCGATACGGCGACCGGTGGTGAGCGCCCGCTCGTGCTCGGCGGCCCTGCCCCTGGCGTCGCCGATCCAGTTGATCCTCGAGTTGGCCAGTCCCTGGTCGGTGATCCTCAGTCCCATGTCGTTCCCCGCTCCCGTTCACGTGTCCCGTGCGGGACTACCGGCCCACCAGGCCGACGGTCATCAGCGTCTGCAGCATCTCGTCGATCGAGGTCATGATCCTGGCCGAGGCCTCGTAGGCCCGCTGGGCCGTGATCAGGTCGGTCAGCTCCTCGTCGAGGCTGACCCCGCCGGCGGCAAGCGCCATCGTGTCGGCCTGTTGCTTGGCGATGTCGGCCGCGTTGGCCTGGCCGTCGGAGGCCGAGACCTTGGCCGCCAGCTCGCCGACCGCGGTCACGAACCCGGCCATCGGCCCGGCCGGGTCGTCGGCCAGCTGGGCCAGCTGCCGCACGTTGCCGTTGTCGAGCAGACCGCTGCCCGGCAGGCGGGTCGCCACCCGGTCGGGCAGGCCGGCGACGTCGGGCGACAACCGCAGCTCGCCGGTGTTCGGCCCGACCTCCAACAGGTTGTTGCCGGTCGAGCCGTCCAGGCCGACGCCGACCGAGTGGATGGCGTTCACCTGGGTCGCGAGGTCGGCGGCAACGCCGTCGAGCGCCCGGCGGCCGTCCGGGATCGTGGTCTGCAACGCCTCCAGCTGGGCGGCCAGGGTCCCGCCGGTGACATTCAGCTCCCGGCCCTGCTGGTTCACGACGTTGAGGTCGGCGTAGCCGAGCGGCGTCAGCGTCGGATCGACGGCGTACACCACCTCCAGGTCCTGCGACAGGCCGTTGCTGACCAGCAGCTGCCCGTCGAGCGAGATCGTGACCTGCCCGTCGGCCTGCTCGGAGATCGTCACGTCGGCCAGTGCGGCCAGTTCCGTGATCATCGCGTCGCGCTGATCGGTCAGGGTGTTCGGGTCGGCATCGATCGTGTTGGCGCCGAGGATCTCGGCGTCGGCCGAGGCGATCTGCTCGCTCAGCGAGTTGATGGCCCGGACGGTGTCGAAGAGCTCCTCCTCGGTCCGCGCCCTGAGGTCGTCGACGTCACCTGCGGTCCTGGTGAAGCCCTGGCCGACGATCTCGGCCCGCTGGAGCACGACCCGTCGCATCGCCGGGTCGTCTGGGGAGCCGGCGAGGTCGTCGAAGCTGTTGAACAGGTCGGTCATCTGGTCGTGCAGGCCGCCCGGGTTGAGCCCACCGATGACGTCCTCGAGCGCATGGAGGATGTCGGCCCGCTCCGAGGCCGCCGCCGCCCGCCCGCCCTGGTTGCGGGCGTGGTCGGAGAGCGTCTTGTCCCGGACCCGGGCGATGTCGAGTACCTGGACGCCGCCACCACTGCGGAACTCGCCGACGATGAGCCCGCTGGCGCTGTTGTGGATCGGTCCGAGGTCGACCCGCTGCTTGTGGTAGCCGGGGGTGTTGACGTTGGTGATGTTCTCGCCGATGACGTTGATGCGCTGCTGGTGGGCGTTGAGCCCGGTGTAGGCGATGTTGAGCGAACCGAAGGAGGGCATGTCAGGCCCTCCCGTCGAACAGCACCGCGGAGGTGCCGCCCGGTGTGGTGTCGGATTGCAGGCGTCCGTCCTGGCCGTAGCCGGTGCCGGTCGAGCGGGCCTGGAACTGGCCACTCGACTGGAGGAGGGCGTCGATCACCTGATTGATGCCGGCCGAGCCCTCGGCCAGGGCCGACGTGTTGCGCTGGCGGAGCTCGGAGACCCGGTTGACCGCCGCCTCCAGCTCCACCTGCTGCTCGGTCAGGATCTCGCCCCACGGGTCGGGGGCGTCGTCGGCCAGCTCACGGAGGCTGAGCGGCCCGGTCGGTCCTTCGCCGAGGATCATCTCCCGTTGGAGGTCGAGGGCGCCGAGCGCGTCCGCCGTCTCCTGGAAGAGGTCGGCCATGTGCCGCTGCCAGTCCTGGCGACCGGTCACGGTCACCATCAGCTGGACCTCGAGGAGGAACTCGAAGCGCTCCAGCAGCGGGCGGTAGCGCCACAGCAACTGGTTGAGCTGCCCCAGGTCGATGGTGCGGGGCGCAGCCGTGTGCCCGCCACCGGGTCCCTGGGGAGGAGCGATTCGATCGGTCATGCTCTCAGGCTCGGCACTTGGCCTCCGTTCATGAGCCCGGTGGGCCGCGAGACCCAGATCGCGCCGCGCCGCGGCGGCATCGGACGGCTCCGGCACGGCGGCCGGTGGCCGGTTGCCCGGCCGTCAGCCCGACGCAGCCAGCGGGGGCGGTTGCGGTTGTGCGTGCGGCGGCGGGGCCGGGCCCGCCCTGGCCGGCGCCCGGTCCCACGGTCGGGAGTCGGCGACCGCCTTGGCATAGGCCCGCTGTCGCTCGGTGAGCTTGGTCGGCGGTGGGGCCGCGGAGGCCTCCGGGTCGAGGTAGGCCTGTCGCAGCCCCTCCCGGAGCATGCGGATGGCCTCCTCCTTGAGCTGGCTCGCCCGTGACTGGGTCACCCCGAGCGTCTGGCCGAGCTCGGTGATGCTGGTGCCCTCGAAGAAGAAGCCGACGATGATCAGTCGGTGTCGCTCGGGCAGCATGGCCACGCCGTTGCGGAGGTAGCCGACCAGCTCGTCGTCGGTCACCCGCTCCTCGGCCAGACGGCGATGGTCGGCCACGGTGGCCGCGAGCGGGATCGGTGCGTCGTCGGTCCGGACGGGTCGGTCGAGCGAATCGAGTCTGGCCTTGGCGATGTCGTCCCGGAGCTGGTGGAGCTCGGACAGCGTGCACCCGAGCTCAGCGCTCAACTCGGTTGCCGTCGGGGAGTGGTCGAGGCCGGCCCGATCGGCTGCGGTGTTGAGCCGGCGCTCGGCCGCCCTGACCGACCGGGGGGCCCAGTCGTTGCGGCGCAACAGGTCGATGATGGCGCCCTCGATGCGGCGGCCGGCGAAGGTGGAGAAGGCGGCGCCGGCGTCGGCGTCGAACCGCACGGTGGCCGAGATCAGCCCGAGCACGCCGGTCTGGACGAGGTCGTCCCGGCTGTAGCTGGCCGGGAGGCCAGCGGCGACGCGGTTGACGATGTGCTCCACCAGGGGCACGTTGGCCAGAACCGTTTCGCGTTGCTCATCCGTGAGAATCGTCGACAACCCAGCCTCCCTGCCAGAAGTCGCTCCTGGTGGGTGTCGGCCCGGGGTCCGGATTCCTTTACCGGCGAACGCCACGGTGAGCCGGCCGGATCGGCCTCGTGGGCAGGCAGGCCCACGGGGGCGGGTCGACGGGAGTTGGGGGCGATGACGGGCCCGGGAGTGTCGTCGACGGCCGCGAAACCGGTCGACATTACAAAAGGATGTAGACTCGTCGGCGCCAGCAAGGACTCCATGGCGGAAAGAGCACTGCATGGCTGATTCGTCCCCACATGAGCGGCGTGTACCCCCTCCGGCGCGCACCGCACACAGCCGGCTGATCCCGCCGGCCGATCCGAGCGATCCCGCCGCCGAGACCGACGAGGAGCCGTACGACCCGTACGCCGCGCCCGAGACCTACGACGCCACCAGACGGTACGCCGCACCGCAGCCCTACGACGGGGCCGATGCGTACCACGAGAACCAGGCGTACGAGGCGCCACATGGCTACGAGCCTGGTCCCGGCTACGAGGCGGGTCCGGGCTACGAGGCGGGTCCGGGCTACGAGACGCAGTCGGGCTACGAGACGTCCCAGGTCTACGACACCGGCTCGGGCTACGACGCCCCGCAGGGCTACGAGGCCCACCCCGGCTACCGGGCGCCCCGGGCGCCCGACGCCGGCCAGACCTACGACGCCCCCCGGGCCAACGACGGCCAGCAGGGCTACGACACCGGTCGGGGCTACGACGGGCGTCAGGGCTATGACGCTCCGCAGGGGTACGAGGCGCCGCAGGGGTACGAGGCGCCGCAGGGCTACGAGGGTCCGCGCCGTCGGTCGGCCGGCCGCCTCCAACCCCCGCCACTGGCACCACAGCCGCCGATCCGTCGGGCCGAGCGGCCGCCGTCGCGGGTCAGCCCTCTCCTCGCGCCGCTGGTGCTGGTCGCCGTCGCCCTGATCGCCTTCGCTGCCATCCAGCTGCTCGGGATCGGCGGCGACGACGCCGACGACGCCTCGACCGACATCGGGACCCCGGCCGACACGATCGAATCGACCGGCGACGGCGCCGACCCGGTTGCCGCCGACGGCACGACGCCGCCGGCAACCGACGCCGCCGGCAACCCCGTCGAGGCCGATGCCGCCGACGCCGAGCCGAGCATCGCCATGCCGACCCCCGTCGCTCCCTTCGTCCAGGCGACGCTGAACGGCCGGGACCTCGTCCTCACCGGCACCGTGCCGAGCGAAGAGCTGGCACAGCAGGTCGGCCTCGGCGCCCTCGCCGTCTACGCCCCGTTCATCGACAACCAGCTGCAGGTCGACACGTCGCTCCCGACCGCCGAGTGGCTGGCCGCCGCTCCCCAGACGGTCGTGCTGCTGCAGACGATCACCGAGGGCTCGGTGCTGTTGTCGGAGGGCCAGATCACCGTCACCGGCCGGACCGGCTCGCAGAGCGACGTCGATCAGCTCGAGCAGTTCCTGACCGCAACCGGCGTCCCGGTCACGATCGGTGACGTCGAGATCCTCGGTCTTCGGGAGGCGATCTACGTGCTCGCCGCCTCCGATGGCCAGATCGCGCTGAGCGGCGCCCTGCCGAACGAGGAGATCCGTGACGGCCTCTACCAGGCTGCGGCCGCGGCCTACGGCGAGGAACAGGTACTCGACGCCTCGACGGTCGACGCCTCGATCGAGCCGTCGCTGTGGATGTACAACCCGATCGCGCTGATGACGGTGCTGTCGAGCTTCCCCGAATACGAGGTCCGCCTCGACGGCGGCAACTTCGGCGCCACCCTCAGCGGCGCCGGCACGTTCGCCGTCGACTCGGCCGAGGTCGGTCCGCCGTTCACCGACGTCCTCAACTTCGGCATCACCGTCATGTTGCGAGACCCGACGATGACGATCCTGGTCGAGGGCCACACCGACGCCGCCGGCCCGGACGACCTCAACCTGGCGCTGAGCCAGGCCCGCGCCGATGCGGTCGGCGCCTACTTCCAGTCCGGTGGCATCTCGGCTGATCGGATCACCGCGGTCGGCGTCGGCGAGGCCGAGCCGGTGGCCGACAACGAGACCCCCGAGGGCCGGGCCAGGAACCGTCGCGTCGAGCTGACCCTGCAGTCGAGCGCCCCCTGATCGACCGCCGACATCGGTCGGCGCCGCACCGGCACTCGCACCTCGACGCCCACCTGGGGCGACATCGACCGGCATCGACCTCAACATCGGGCGACCCGGGCCGATCGGACCCCCGATGGATCCAACACGACGTGGAGGAGGACTCCTCTCCGGCGGCATGATCGCCGTGGTCGCCCTCATGGTGGTGCCGCTGCCTGGCATGCTGCTCGACCTGCTCCTGTCGTTCAACATCGCGTTCGGCGTGCTCATGCTGCTGACGACGATCATGACCGCCCGAGCCCTCGATCTCGGCGCCTTCCCGTCGCTGCTGCTCATCGCCACGCTGTTCCGCCTCGCGCTCAACGTGTCATCGACCCGGCTGATCCTGACCACCGGCTCGGCCGGCGGGGTGATCCAGTCGTTCGGCTCGTTCGTGGTCGGCGGATCGGTGGTCGTCGGCCTCGTCGTGTTCCTGATCCTGGTCGTCATCCAGTTCGTCGTCGTCACCAACGGTGCCTCCCGGGTGGCCGAGGTCGGCGCCCGGTTCACCCTCGACGCCATGCCGGGCAAGCAGATGGCGATCGACGCCGATCTCGGCGCCGGTCTGATCGACGAGGAGACGGCCAGGGAGCGCCGCAAGGAGATCTCCTCGGAGGCCGACTTCTACGGGGCGATGGACGGCGCCTCGAAGTTCGTGAAGGGCGACGCCATCGCCGGCGTGCTCATCACGCTCATCAACCTGATCGGCGGCCTGGTCATCGGGATGGCTCAGCGGGGCATGTCGTTCGGTGACGCGATCAACACGTTCTCCACTCTCACCATCGGTGACGGCCTCGTCTCCCAGATCCCCGCCCTCCTGATCTCGATCGCCTCCGGCATCATCGTCACCCGGGCCTCGAGCGACGGCGACCTCGGCGGTGACGTCGTCGGCCAGCTGGCGGCCCAGCACCGGGCGCTCCGCTACGGCGGCATCACCGTGCTCCTGCTCGGGCTCGCTCCCGGTCTGCCGATCATGCCCTTCGCCATCGTCGGTGGCGGCCTGTTCCTGGTCGGTCGACGACTGGCCACCACGGCGGCCGCGGCCGAGCGGGAGGCGATCGCCGCAGCCGAGCTGCCCGAGGTCGAACCGGGGAACGAGGAGCCGACCGACCTGGCGGTCGAGATCCGGCCCGAACCCCTCGAGCTGGAGTTGGCCGTCGACATGATCGACCTCGTCGACCCGATGGCCGGCGGCGACCTGCTCGACCGGGTCAGGGCGCTCCGTCGCAAGATCGCCCTCGAGATCGGACTGATCATCCCGCCGGTCCGCACCCGCGACAACGTCGACCTGGGACCCGGCGAGTACGCCATCACCGTCCACGGCGTCGAGATGGGTCACGGCCGGGCCCCGTCCGGCCACATCCTCGTGATCACCGAGAGCCTCGATGCCCTGCCCGGCCCGACCACCGTCGAGCCGGTGTTCGGCCTGCCGGCCAAGTGGATCCCGGTCGAGTCCCGCGGTCTGGCCGAGGCGCTCGACGCCACGATCGTCGACCGGGCCTCCGTGATCACCACCCACCTGGCCGAGACCATCCGCCGCCAGGCAGCGCAGCTCCTGAGCCGTCAGGAGGTCAAGGAGCTGGTCGAGTTGGTGAGGGAGAGCGACCCGGCGGTGGTCGACGAGCTCGTGGCCAGCGAGCTGACGATCGCCGAGGTCCAGCGGGTGCTGCAGGACCTGCTCACCGAGGAGGTCCCGATCCGTGACATCGTCCGCATCCTCGACGTGCTGGGCGAGCGGGCCCGCGTCACCCGGGATCCGGGCGAGCTGACCGAGGCGGTCCGGGTGGCCCTCGGCCCGTCGATCTCGGCCGGCAACGCCGATGCCGACGGTCGACTGTGGGCGGTCACGATCGACCCGGTGCTCGAACAGGGTCTGTTGGCCTCGCTGCAGCCGGGCCCGCAGGGGGTCGACTTCGTACTCGACGCCTCCCTGCTGCACCGCCTGGCCATGGCCGCCCGAAACCAGATCCTGGCCATCGAGCAGCAGGGCCACAGCCCGGTGGTGGTGGCGGCCAGGGCGCTGCGGCGACCGCTGCGGAAGCTGTTGTCGTTGACCGACGTTCGGGCGCCGGTGCTCAGCCCCGAGGAGCTGGGTCCGCAGATCGACGTCGAGAACGCAGGGGTGGTGAACCTTGACCAACCGGAGGTCCAAGCCAGTGGATCAGCCACGACATCGGTTCTCGGGACCTGAGCTCAGCGACCTCCTCGACGAGGTCGTGTCCGAGCACGGTGAGACCGCCGCCATCGCCGCGGTCAACCGCGTCCGCTCCGGCGGGGTCGCCGGGTTCTTCTGCCGCGAGGAGTTCGAGGTCGTCGTGGCCGACGGCGAGGCGGGCCGCGAGACGGACGGGGCCGCCGACGGCGGTGTCGACCCCGGCGGCGTCGACCGGCAACGGCCCGCCGGTCCGGTCGGGCCGAACGCCGCCGGTGTCGGGCGCCAACACGACGCCGACGACGAACTGATCGCCGACCTGTTCGCCGATCGTGACGACGAGGACGAGCCGATCGCCCGCACCGTCCCGTCCGACGGAGGCGACCCGAACGACCCGACCGTCTGGCCTTCGACGGTCGCGTCGGGACCGGGTCGGTCGCTGGACGATCCACCGGTCGCCGACGGGGACCGCCAACCGGCCCGCCTGGCCTACCGGTTCGACGAGGACCAGGCCGACGAGTCCGTCTTCGGTGGCCCCGTCGCCCCCGGCGCCGATCGGGACCGGTTCCTGGCTCTGCTGGAGCGTCGACTCGACGAGACGTCGGCCACCGAGGCCGACCTCAGCTTCCGTCGGCTCCGCACCAGCGGACAGACCGCCGGCACGCCGACGGCCGAGCCGGACCGGCAACCGGTGGCACCCGCTCCGGCGCTCACCCCTCCGTCGGCCCCGACCGCACCGGCCGATCCGACGCAGCGCACCATCGCCTCGTCGTCTCGCTCGAACCCGTCGACCGGCTCGTCACCCGGCGCCGTCGGCCGACCGACCACGGCGGTATCGGCGCTGCCGCCGTTCTGGTCCGGCCTCGACGCCACCGCAGCGGAGCTCGAGTCCTTCGTGCCCGACGGCGCTCCGGTCGTCGCCGTCGTCGGTCCGCTTCCGCTGGCCACCACGGTGGTCAGACGGCTGCTCGACGGTCCCGATCTCGGCTCGGCCGAGGTCTTCGTGTTGACCGACCGGGCCGGCATCGTCAGCGAGCCGTCGTGGCGCCTCGTGCGGACCGCCAACCGCCTCGTGCACCTCGTCGATCGACGACTGTCCGGCCCGGGGTCGGACGGCGAACACCCGAACCGGACCGCAACGACGACGGACGACACGGGCGCCGCCGCCGGTGCCGGCGCTCGTGGTGACGGGCCCGAGCGGGAGCTGGTGCCGACCGTCCTGGTGCTCGACGCTCCGACGGAGCTGCCATCCTGGCTCGTCGCCCTCCAGCATCGGCTCCGGTCGGTCGGCGTCGGTCTGTTCCGCTATGTCGTCGCCGGCCAACCGACCGGTGCCGACCTCGAGCGCTTCCGCCAGGGAACCGACGTCCCGGCGGTGATCGACCTGCTGTCGCGGGTCGAGCCGGCCCGCGTCGTCGAGCTGATCGAGCAGCGGCACCCGATCGTCTCCGTCGCCGGGGTCGACCTCGGCCCGGAGCTGCTGCGGGCGTTCCGCGGCCACGTCGAATCCGAGCGGACCGCAGCCGGACGCGATGGGTCGAGCGGTGGCTGACGACGCAACGGCCGCGGCCGACGGCGACGCCAAGGACGCCACGAAGGAGAGCTCGTCGAAGCGGGTCGAGCTGGTCGACGGCGTCGACCCGGCGGTGGCCGGGCTCCCCGGCTACATCGGCGTCGGCCTGCTCGGTGGCGTCGCACTCGGGTTCGGGCCGCTGCGAAACGCGGTGACCGGCAACGGCCCGTTCGAGGACGCGCTCCTCGGTTTCATCGCCTGCCTGCTGGTCTGCCTCGCCGGCGCCAGCGCCATCGGTCGACTGCTCGACAACGCCGCAGCCGACGCCGCCGATGAGGTCGACGAGGGTGACGGCTCCGATGGCGACGGTCGCCCGCCGACGGACCGCCCCGATCTCGGGTCGGCGCCGGCCTGATCCCCGGTCACCGAGCGACTGATCCGATTCGGTCGCCCTTTCGGTTTGAATCGAGACCAGCGCTGCCGATGGAACCCCGTCAGCGACCTTCACAACCCGGAGCCCGCCCCCATGTCGCCAACCGACGCCAAAACGACCGCCGCACCCGTCGACATCGACACCGTCGTCGGCCGTTTCGGTGACCTGCCCACCGTTGCCCCGATCGCCATGCGGGTCATCGAGATGGTCGACGATGAGAACGTCGGCGTGAACGAACTGGCCGACGTGATCGCCACCGATCCCGGCCTCGCCTCCCGCCTGCTGCGGCTGGCCAACTCGGCCGCCTACTCGAGGGGCCAGCCGGTGACCAGCCTCAGCCGGGCGGCCATGCTGCTCGGTCTCCGGACCCTGAAGATGGTCACCCTCGGGTTCACGCTGATCCAGCGACGCCCGCCCGAGGTGCCGATCGATGGAACGCTCATCTGGCGTCGCAGCCTCGCCACCGCCGTGCTCGGACGGCGTCTCGCCGCCTCGCTCGCGGCGGAGATGACCGAGGACGGCTTCACCGCCGGCCTCCTGTCGAACATCGGCAAGACGGCGCTGCTCGAGGAGCCTGCGTATGTCGAGGCGGTGCAGCGACACGGTCTCTGGCTCGACCCGGCCGGTGAGCTCGACGCGCTCGGGTTCCACAGCGACGAGCTGACCGCCCGCATCCTCGACGGCTGGCAGCTGCCCGTGCTGTTGTCGGAGGCGATCTGGTCCCGGCATCCCGCCGGCGACGACGAGGTCCCGACGCCGCTCGGCTCGGTGCTCCGCCTCGCCGATCACGCCTCGGCGTTGATCCTCGGCGACGACCCGGACCACCTGGCCAGGGCCTTCGACCAGTGCCGGCTCGCCGCCGCCCACCTCGGCCTGACGATGGACGAGGTCGAGCAGGTGGTGGCCATGGTCGGCCCCGAGCTCGACGACCTGGCCGGCTCGTTCGACCTGGAGGCGATCAGCCCGTCGTCGGTCGACGACCTCGTTCGCCAGGCCCAGAGCCGCCTGGCCGCCATCACGCTCGACGTCGCCTCACAGCTCGGTGAGCAGCAGCATCGCAACGATGAACTGGTGGAGACCAACCAGGAACTGGCCGCCGCCGCCTCGACCGACGCGCTGACCGGGCTACCGAACCGTCGCACCTTCGATGCCTTCCTCGGCAATCAGGTCGCGTCGCGCCAGCGTCACCCCCGCGAGAGCTCGCTCGGGCTGATCGTGATGGACCTCGACAAGTTCAAGTCGGTCAACGACACCCACGGTCACGCCGTCGGCGACGAGGTGTTGATCGAGGCCGGCAAGCGGCTCAGCGGCGGATCCCGGCGGGGTGAGCTGGTGGCCCGCACCGGCGGCGAGGAGTTCGCCCTGATCCTGCCCGAGGTGGCTCCGGGTGACCTCGAGGGCGCCGGTGAGCGGATCCGCAAGCTGATCGCCGAGGCCCCGTTCGACACCTCGATCGGGCCGCTACCGATCACGATGTCGGTCGGCGCCACCTGGATGGCCGACGCCGGCGCGACCACCGAGAAGGAGATGTACGAGCGGGCCGATGCCGCGCTGTACGACTCCAAGGAGGGCGGGCGAAATCGGGTGACGATCCGTCCGCCGTCGTGAGACCCGACGTCGCCAGACGCGACGGTCGACACCGTCGGGGCCGATCGTCCGCAGCGACGACCTGACGTCACCGGCCGGTCATCAGTCGGAGCTGGGGGTGAGACCCTCGCTCTCGGCCAGGTTGGCCACCACCTCGTCGAGGACCCCGGCGAGGCCGGCCTGGAGTGCGTCCAGGTCGGTCTCGGTCGCGGTCGCCCCCGACACGTAGACCGTGACCAGTAGTCGGTCGTCGAGCCAGTCGACCTCGCAGTAGTCGAGTGCGTCGTCGGCGCCGTCCCGAACGCAGAGCCGATGCAACACGCCGCCCCGATGGTCCTCGGTCCCGAGGCGGTCGACCGTCGGTGCCGGACCGTCGGCATCGTCCCCGTCGTCGTTCCCGGGATCGGCCCCGCTGTCGCCGTCGCCGGCGAGGAACCCGTCGAGGTAGGCGTCGAAGTCGGCCGGCGCCGACGACACGAGGAGCCCGATGCCCGACGTGTCCCCGAACCGGTCACACGACAGGAGGAGGGGCAGGTCGTCGCCGATCGAACTGACGGCGGCCACCAACTCGGTCCGCTGGGCCTCGGCCACGGCGGTGAGGTCCTGTTCGGCGACCGTCTCGGCGAGGAGTGCCCCGCCCGGGTCGTGGGGGCAGCGCTCCAGGTCAGCGAAGCCGCCCGGGCCGACGTCGGACCTGGCCTCGATCCTGGTCAACGCCTCGGCCGCCCGCTCGGTGTCGACGTCGGGGTCGCCGCCGGCGCAGGCGGAGACGGCCAGGACCGCGACGGCGATGGCGCCGAGTCTCGTGCGGTCGGTCCAACCGGGACTCGTGCGTCGCCGGACGGATGGTGGGGGGCTCAGCGATGAGGTCAGCGATGAGGTCAGCGGCATGATGAGCAGTATGGGAGCGTCGCCGGCACGGGACACTCGGGGGCGCCCCCGTTCCCGACCGCCGGTCAGCCGTCCACCGCTGGCGGCGACGGGCCGATCGGCTCGTCGTCGAGGCTCGCCCGACCCGGCTGGTAGGTCCAGCCGGTGAGGACGGTCGTCACCTCCGAGCCGCCGTCCACCACCACCAACTCGGCCAGCAGCACGCCCCGGTCGATGGCCAAGCTGGCCACCGACGACGAGGTGCCGGGATCGAACAGCAGCGTCGACGCACCGGTCCGGAGATCGAGGAGGCGGCCGCTGCCTGCGGGATACAGCAGCCGGCCGTCGCGCTCGGTGATGGCGGCGCCGTGATCGCCGGCGTCGATGGCGACGGCGCCGAAGGGGCCGGACCACCGGCGTGTCCCGGATCGGGGATCGATGGCGGTGGCGTTGGCCGACGTCACCAGCACGACCAGCCCGTCGACGCCGATGGCCCGCGCCGCGAAGGTGTCGAACCCGATCGGGGTGTTCCACTGCACCTCACCGGTGGCGGGGTCGATGGCGAGGAGCGACCGCTGCTGGTCCTCGGGAGCATCGTCCGGATCGTGCTCGACGCTGACATAGAGTCGACCGTCGACCACGCCGTGGATGCCATCGACCGGTCGCATGCCGGGCTCGGTGTCGTCGATCGTCCACCGCAGCTCGCCGGTCACGTCGTCGATGGCGGTCAGGACCGTGCCGTCGAGCGGATCGGTCCGCCCGACGATGGTCAGGCCTCCGCCGACGTCGATCTCGTCGACCAGCTGGCCCGGATCGGTGTCGAGGTCGACGGTCCAGCGCTCGGCGCCGTCCGGCTCGATGCGACGCACCTGATCGATCGTGTCGTCGGCCCCGCCGTCGACCGGTGCGGCGACGACGGCGTAGCCACCTGCGTCGTCACCGGCGAACCCGCCGTTGATCGGACCGTGCCGGTCGCAGCGGAGCAGCTCGCCGTCGCCGTCGATGACGGCGAGCCGCATCGTGGAGCCGACGAAGGCGAGCACGCCGAGTCGGCCATCGCCGAGGTCGGTGACCCGGTTGCGTGGTGTTGCCCTGGTCCATCGGATCGTGCCGTCGCCGTCGATGCGGCTGATCTCGGACCTCGTGACGTGGGCCACCCACGAATCCAGGTCGACCAGGCCGCTGCCCCGCTCGACCTCGTCGGTGCCGAGGACCCACCGGACCGGGCCGATCGCGTCGTCCGACGGGCGGGGGAGCCGCCCATCCGCTCCCTCGGCGCTGGCCTCCGTCGACTCCGAGTCGCCCGACTCGGCTCCGATGGGGCGGAACCGGCTGTCGGTCGTCCCGAACGCCTCGTCGCAGCTCCAACGCCCGGCCACGACGAACACGGTCACGCCGATCACCAGCAGGACCGCGGCGACGGGGAGGAGGAGACGGGGTCGCATGACGGGATCGTAGGGTCGCACCGATCGCCGGTCACCGGGGGGCGCCCCCGAGTGCTGGCGTCCCGGTTGCGCGGCCGTAGCCTGGAAGGAGATGACGGCAGTGCCTTCGTGACGACGATCTCCCGGTGGCAGTGATGCAGCGGATGATGGTGTGGCCCCGAGACGCCAGCTCGGTCGAAGGGGTCCGGCTCGAACGTGAGCTGGCGGCACGGGTGTGGCGTTTCGCCAGGCCCTACCGGCCACAGATCGCCGGGTTCCTGACCACCGTCGTGCTGCAGGCGGTGCTCGGCCTCGTCCCCGCGATCCTGTTCGGTCGCATCATCGACGACGCCATCCCCGACCAGGACCGCCGACTCCTCGCCATCTTCGCCGGCGCCATCGTCGGAGCCGCACTGGCGTCCGGCATCGTCGGCCTCTACGAACGCTACTGGTCGTCTCGTATCGGCGAGGGCGTCATCTACGACCTGCGGGTGGCGCTGTTCGATCACGTGCAGCGACTGCCGCTCGCCTTCTTCACCCGCACCCAGACCGGCACGCTCACCAACCGGCTCAACAACGACGTGATCGGGGCTCAGCGGGCCCTCACCGCCACGCTCGGCACCGTCGTGTCCAACGTGATCACGCTGGCCACCACGCTGATCGCCATGTTCGCCATCGAGTGGCGGCTCACGATGCTGGCGTTGATCCTGACCCCGTTCTTCGTCTTCCCCTACCGGCGGATCGGGCAGATCCAACAGGCGATCACCCGGGAGTCGATGGAGCTCAACGCGGCGATGAACACCACGATGACCGAACGGTTCAACGTGTCGGGGGCGCTCCTGGTCAAGCTGTTCGGGCGGGGCGACGACGAGCTGACCCTGTTCCGCGACCGGGCGGTCCGGGTCCGTGACATCGGCATCCGCTCGGCGCTGTTCACCAGAGGTTTCATGACCGCACTGTCGCTGCTCGGGGCGCTCGGCACGGCGCTGGTCTACGGCCTCGGTGGGTTGTTCGCCATCAACGGCACGTTCTCGATCGGTGAGCTGGCGGCCATGGGCCTCCTCGTCGGTCGCATCTACCTGCCGCTCACCGGACTGACCAACGCCAGGATCGACGTGCTCAGTGCGCTCGTGTCGTTCGACCGGGTCTTCGAGGTCCTCGACAGCCCGAGCCCGCTGGTCGACGCCGACGACGCCGTCGAGCTGACCGAGCCGAAGGGACGGGTCGAGTTCCGGGACGTGTCGTTCCGCTACCCCCGCTCGGACGAGCTGATCGTGCCGGGCCTGGAGACGCCGTCGTCGACCGACGGGACGGGTGAGTCGGCACTGGCCCCGATCCTCGACGGCGTCGGCTTCACGATCGCTCCCGGTCAGCTCGTCGCCGTGGTCGGGCCATCCGGTGCGGGCAAGACCACGCTGACCTCGTTGCTTCCCCGACTGTACGACGTGACCGGCGGCGCCGTGCTGGTCGACGGCCACGACGTTCGTTCGTTGACCCAGGACTCGCTCCGGCAGGCGATCGGGGTGGTCGTCCAGGATCCACACCTGTTCCACGAGTCGATCGGCGACAACCTCCGCTACGCCAAGCCGGACGCAACCGACGCCCAGCTCGTCGATGCCTGCGCCGCGGCCCAGATCCTCGATGTCGTCCGGGCCCTGCCGTCCGGGTTCGACACGATCGTCGGCGAGCGGGGCTACCGCATGTCCGGCGGCGAGAAGCAGCGGCTGTCGATCGCCCGGATGCTGCTCAAGGACCCGGCGATGGTCATCCTCGACGAGGCGACCAGCCATCTCGACACCGAGAACGAGGCTCTCGTGCAGGAGGCGTTGGCCAAGGCGCTGGCCGGACGCTCGGCGGTGGTGATCGCCCACCGCCTCTCCACGATCACCCAGGCGGACCAGATCCTGGTCCTCGACCGCGGGCGCCTGGTCGAGCGGGGTGTGCACGACGAGCTGCTGTCGGCCGGCGGTCTCTACGCCGACTTGTATCACCGACTGGTCCGCGACGAATCTTGACCGGGTGACCGACCGACCCTGCCTCCTGCCGGCCACCGAACAGGTCCGGATGGTGCGCTCCCGCGAGCTGTCGGCCCGCGAGCTGCTGGCCGACCACCTGGCCCGGGTCGACGAGGTCAACCCGACCGTCAATGCGGTCGTCGGCCTCGACGCAACGGTGGCCGAGGCAACGGCGGCGGCCGTCGACGAGACCCTCGCCGCCGGCGGCCGCCCCGGACCGCTGGCCGGGCTCGTGACGGCCCACAAGGACCTGGTCGAGACCAAGGACTTCGTCACCACCTACGGCTCGCCGTTGTTCGCCGGCTTCCGGCCGACGCACGACGCCCTGCTCGTCGAACGCATGGCCGCGGCCGGCGCCGTCGCCATCGGCAAGACCAACACGCCGGAGCTCGGGGCCGGCTCCCACACCTTCAACCCGGTCTACGGCACCACCAGGAACCCGTGGAACCTCGAACGAAGCGCCGGCGGCTCGTCCGGTGGCGCGGCCGTTGCGCTCCGGACGGGGATGGTGTCGATCGCCGACGGGAGCGACCTCGGCGGATCGTTGCGCAACCCGGCGGCGTGGGGCAACGTGGTCGGATTCCGCGGCACGGCACGGTCCGTCCCGAAGCGGGGGCCGGGCAACGCCTGGAACCACCTGCCGATCGACGGTCCGATGGCCCGGTCGATCGACGATCTGCTTCTGCTGCTCCGGGTCCTGGCCCAGCCGGACGAGGCCGATCCCCTGAGCCGCCCGATCAACCTGCCCCCGGTCATCAGCCCACCCCGGCGTCCGGTGCGGGTGGCATGGAGCCCGACGGTCGGCGGTAACCCGATCGATCCTGCGATCGCCGCCGCGACCGAACGGTTCCGGGGTGAACTCGACCTGCTCGGCTGGGAGATCGTCGACGACGAGCCCGACTTCGCCGGCGCCGACGAGGTGTTCACCACCCTCCGGGCCTTCGGCTACGCCGACCGCGGGACGATGTTCGGCGACCGCATCGACGAGGTGAAGGCGACGGTCCAGGACGAGGTGGCCCGCGGCCTGGCCCTGTCGTCGACCGAGGTGGCCAAGGCGCTGGGCCACGCCAACGTGCTGTGGAAGCGCGGCGTCGAGTTCTTCGAGCGTTACGACCTGCTGATCGCCCCGGTTGCCCAGGTCCCCCCGTTCCCGATCGACCAGGAGTACCCGACCGAGGTCGCCGGGGTACCGATGGGCTCCTACGTCGAATGGATGCGGGTCTGTTCCCGCATCACCGCGCTCGGCTGCCCGGCCCTGTCGTTGCCGGCCGGGTTCATCCAGCCGGATGACCCCGGCGCCGCTGCCGACGGCCACGTCGGCCTGCCGGTCGGCGTCCAGCTGGTGGCCAGGCCGTGGGCCGACGTCGAACTGCTGTCGATGGCCAAGGCGATCGAGGCCACCACCGGCCACGGTCGCCGTTGGCCGCCGGAGCTGCGGAGCAGCTCCTAACCGAGTTTCGCCTGCGGCGAAACGTCGCTGGCTGGAGGTTGACCGTATGGGACAAGGAACGAACGACCTTGGCCGCCGGAGCTGCGGAGCAGCTCCTAACCGAGTTTCGCCTGCGGCGAAACGTCGCTGGCTGG
>JBCCVL010000058.1:0-30893 GCA_039195375.1 Actinomycetota bacterium | reverse complement strand
GACCAGCTCGGTCACCGAGCCGTCCGGCTCGGTCCGCTCGATGCGGCGGCGACCGTGGCTGCACGACACGATCCGGCCGTCGTGGTCGAGGGTGTGGCCGTTGGTGAACTCGGCGTCGCCGCGCCAGACCGAGAAGCCGTCGCCCTCGGACCAGCGGCAGATCCGGGTGTTGGGGATGTCGCTGTACAGCACGGCGCCGTCCGCACCGCCACCGTTCGGGTGACCGGCCGGCAGGTAGACCGGGCCCTCGGTCCAGATGCCGCCGGTGGCCAGCTGCTCGGGCTCGACGGCCGGGTCGACCAGCTCGGCCAGCCGTTCATCCTCGATCTCGACGGTCACTGCTCCACCTGGTGTTCGATCTCCGGGTCGTCGTGTGGGTCGTGGTCTGGGTCGTCGCCCCGATCGGGGGTCGCCTCGCGCTCGGGCGGCTCCTCGACCACCTCGTCTTCGCCCGCCGCGTCCTCGGCCGCCGCGTGCTCGACTGTGGCGGCCCGGGCCGCAAGCTCCTCGTCGAGGGCCTCGACGGCGTAGCCCGCGTGGACCATGGCCGGGCCGCCGCCCTGCATGACCACCACGTTGAGGGCGTCGAGGATCTCGCCCTCGGTCGCCCCGGCGTCCAGGCAGTCCCGGACGTGGAAGGCGATGCACACCTCACACTGCATCGCCACGACGAGCGCGAGGCCGATCAGCTCCTTGGTCGCCCGATCGAGGTCGCGGTCGGCCAGCGCCAGGTCGTGGGTGGTCCAGTAGCTACGATGCAGCTCCGGATCGTGACGGGCGAGGCGGCGGCCAGCGGCCGCGCTGCGGGCCACCCGGTCGCGGTAGGACGCGGACGGTCCGGCGGTGCGGTGATCATGACGGCCAGCATGGGCGCCGGGCTCGGGCACGTCAGTCGCCCCGGAAGTCGTGGTCGGCGTTGATGCGGGCGTTGATGGCCCTGGCGGACTGGCGCAGCTCCTCGGGCGTGGGGCGGCCGACGAAGTACCAGCCGTTCCAGATCTCTGCGATCGTCAGGTCGGGCAACAGCGCGAAGGTGTAGGGCACCGGCAGCGGACCGTGGCGACGGTCGGTGTGCTCGGCGATGTCGAGCTGGTTGGTGACGGCCCGGTCCTCGTCGCTGAGGAAGTGGAACGCGGCCCCCAGGCCGGCCTTGAACGCCTCCAGCACCCGGGGCGGATCGACCGACACGGCGGCGACCCGCTGGTAGCTGACGTTGGTTGACTCAGAGAACTCGACCAGCTCTCGCAGCTGCAGCTGACACTTGGGTCACCACGGTCCGCGGAAGAAGGCGAGGAAGAGGGGGCGCCCGTCGGCCACCTCGGCGATCGACCGGGGTTGGCCCCGATCGTCGACCATCGTGACGTCGGGGAACGCATCACCGACCTGGAGCTGGAGTGGCATGGGAGACCTCCGAGGCCACGATCGTAGTCCTCGCCGGTGGCACCCGCCGCCTCCGGGTCGGGCCACGCCCGGAGCCGGGTCGGCGCGGCCGGCGACCGTCGGACGGCCACTACGATCGCCGACGATGACGTTCCGCCGCCGGACCCTGCTCGTCGTTGCCGTCCTGCTGGCGGCCTGCGGCACCCCGGCACCCGACTCGGCGATCGAGTCGGTCACCCGGTCGACGACAACGACGACCCCCGCCCCGGCCGCGACCTCGTCGACGAGCGCCGCCGGGATCGAGGCGACGACCGCCGGCGGGAGTTCGGGCGGCTCGTCCCCGACGCTCGTCGTGACCGACGGTGACGCTGCGGCGACGACCGAGTCGTCGGCGGCCCCAGCGAACTCGGCCCCGGCGAACTCGGCCTCGACCTCGACGGACGCAACGGTGACGAGCACGAGCGGCGGGACGACCGCAACGACGGCGGCCGTCGAGCCGATCACGATGCGGCTGCACCTCGATCGGCGGGTCGACGACGAGGCGACGGCAGGCTTCGCTGCCCTCGTCGAGTCGGTCCTCACCGATCCGAGAGGGTGGGAGCAGGCCGGCTTCGTGTTCACCTTCGCCGACACGGCGACCGACGCGGCCTACACGGTGGTGCTGGCCGAGGGCGACGAGGTCGACGAGCTCTGCCTGCCCTACGACACGTTCGGTCGCTTCTCCTGCCAGATCGGCCCGGTGGTGGCGCTCAATGCCGACCGGTGGCGCACCGCCGTCGAGTCGTGGCCGGCCAGCCTCGACGAGTACCGGACGATGCTGGTCAACCACGAGGTCGGGCACCTCATCGGTCAGCACCACCCCGCGGTTCGCTTCCCGGGCGACGGCCAACCGGCCCCGGTCATGGCCCAGCAGTCGTCCGGGGTGGCGCCGTGCCTCGCCAACCCGTGGCCCCGGCCATGGGAGATCGCCTGCGCCAGGACGAGGTTGGAGCCACTGGCCCCGCCGTACGAGCGCGACATCGAGCTGACCTGCGGACCGGACGGCCCGATCGGCTGAGCGGCCGTGACCTCCCCCGCAGGAAGGCGCGCCGACCTCAGCGGAGCGGCGGCGAGAACCCCTCGGGGACCACCAGGTCCTCCGGCGACAGCTCCCCGATCGATCCCTTGCCGAGTCCGAGCATGGTCGAGTCGATCCCCATCCGCAGCACGTCGAGCACGTTCTCCACCCCGGCCTGTCCGTTGACGGCCAGCCCCCACAGATAGGCCCGTCCGATCATCACGGCCCTGGCGCCGAGGGCGACGGCCTTGACCACGTCGCTCCCCCGCCGGATGCCGCCGTCCATCACCACCTCGATCTGGTCGCCGACGGCCTCGACCACCTGGGGTAGGACGCGGATCGGGGCCGGGGCCCCGTCGAGGTTGTTGCCGCCGTGGTTCGAGACCGAGATCGCCGTCGCCCCGGCGTCGACGGCCCGCTTGGCCTCGTCGGCCCGACCGATGCCCTTGACCATGAACGGACCGTCCCACTCGGCGCGGAGCCAGGCGATGTCGTCCCACGTGGCCGGCGGCGTGCCCATCCAGGCCCCGTAGGCCTCGAAGAACCCGGGCACGTAGCCCTCGTCGGTTGCATAGCTCGGCACGCCGAGGCCGGGCAGGTGACCGGCCTTCACCCACTCCCGGAGCCACAGCGGCCGCACCGCCACCTCCGGTGCGTGCTTGAGCATCGTGATCGGGCCCATGTCCTGGGGTATGGCCGGGCTGCCCCAGTCTCGGCTGTGCACGAACGACCAGTCGAGGGTCACGATCAGCCCGACGGCACCGGCCGCCTTGGCCCTGGCCATCCGCTTGAGCATCGAGTCACGGTCGCCGGCCCAGTACATCTGGAAGAACGTCTGGGGGTTGGCGGCCGCCACCTCCTCGATCGGCTTCGAGCCGAACGACGACAGGCCCATCGCCACCCCCCGGGCCGCTGCGGCTCGGGCGACCGCCACCTCGCCGTCTGGGTGAACGGCCTGGACCCCGGTCGGTGAGATGAGCACCGGCATCGAGATCGGCTGACCCATCACCTCGGTGGCCAGGTCCCGTCCGGCCGGCTGGCCGGCGGTGACCGGGCGGACCCTGAGCTCGTCGAAGGCGGCGAGGTTGTCGTCCATCGAGACGCCCCGATCGGCGCCGCCGATGATGGCGCCGTAGACCGACTTCGGCAGGCGCCTCTCGGCCCGACGCTGGGCGACGGCCACCGACTCGAACCACGGGTTGAAGAACGCGTCCCGCAGTTTGGGGACGATCTCCGATCGGAACTGTTCGAGCTTCATGCGCTTCCTCGCTGGGGGCTCCGTCGCTCGGACCGCCGGTACCGAGCCGATCGTCGAGTGTAGAGCACGGCCCCGGCCGCGGGCCCAAGCGACCGACGAGGCCGGTCCCGCCCGCGGCGTCAGCAGGGTCGGTTCTGCCACCCTCCGGCCCGGGCCGGCAGCTAGGGTGGCCGGCGGCCTGCCCCGAAGTGACGCCCGGACCACCCGGGTGCGCTGCGGCACGCGCCGAGGAGGGTCCCATGAACCGGAACACCATTCGTCTCTTCACCGCAGCCTGCGCCGCCGTCCTGCTCGTCTCCGCCTGCGGCGACGGCACCGACGCCAGCAGCGGCGCCGACACCGCCATCGGTCAGGCGCTGACCCAGGAGCTGATGTCCGACGGTGACTCCCCGATCGGGACCGAGGAGCAGGCTCGCTGCATGGCCGGCGACATCGTCGACAACATCGGCGAGGACCGACTGACCGAGCTCGGCGTCACCGAGGACAACGTCGGCAGCATCGACGAGATCGACTTCAGCGAGGGCGAGGTCGACACGATCGTCGACTCGATGTTCGATTGCGTCGACGTGCGGGCGGCGATGGCGGAGGAGTTCGTCGCCGACTTCGGCGAGGAGGGCGCCAGCTGCCTCGCCGACAACCTGCCCGAGGACTTCCTGCGCACCGCCATGGCCAGTGGGCTGACCGGGAGCGAGGACGTCGACGGGGAGGCCGACTTCTTCCAGGCCATGCTCGACGTCGCCGCCGAGTGCGACCTCGACGTCTTCGGCTGACGCTCGGTCCGAACGGATGCGGTCGGGCCGGCTCGGTCAGGCCGCAGCGGGCGCGGATCAGCCGACCCGGTCGAGCAGCTCCAGTGGCTCCATCCCGAGGGCGGCCCGGTAGGTGTTGTGGTAGTGGTGCAGGGCCGGCTCGTTTCGCCCGAACACCACATGCTCGATGCGGCGGCTGGCAGCCGTGGTCTGCTGGCTGGCGCTGGCACGGTAGTCCTCGTCACGGATGATCTCGGCGAAGCCCTGGGCCAGCTGCTCGAAGCCGCGGGTGTCGCCCCGCTCGGCCAGCTCCGACCACAGATAGAAGGTGATACGGCTGACGTGGCGCCCCGGTTCGTCCCGATCGGGGTAGGCCCGGACCAGGTAGAGCCCGGCCTGGTTCGGCATCAGCTGGACGTTGGGGAACAACCAGTACACGGGCAGGGCGGCGATCGTGATGTCCCAGTCACTCTCGGGCACGTGGCGGAGCAGGTCGATGTCTCGCCGGCACAACAGCATGCGGTGGTGGCGGCCGTAGGTGTCGTAGCACTGGACGTTGCCATGGAAGACCGAGGCCAGCGTGTCGGCGTGCAGGCTGTTGAAGTGGTAGGTCTCACCGAAAGTGTCCATGGCCAGCTTCCAGTTGCAGGCGACGTCGTAGCTGTCGGCGCCGAGATAGCCGAGCCGACCGAGGTCCCACGACGCCAGCTCGGCCGCCAGCTCGTCACCGAGGAGGGCGTCGACGTCGAGCGCCGCCCCGACCTGCGGGTGCACGACGAGGAGGCCGTGCTTCTCCTCGGCCGGCAGCTCGACCAGACCGTGCAGGTCACGGTCGACGTCGCCGAAGTGGTCCTCCTTCGGCAGGCCGACCAGCGTCCCCTCGCCGTCGTAGACCCACGAGTGGAATTCACACGTGAACCGCCTGGCCCGCCCCCGTACCCGTCGTTCCAGCACCACGCCGCGGTGACGACAGGCGTTGACGAAGGCCCGGAAGCGGCCGCCGGCGTCGCGGGTGGCGAGGATCGGCACCCCGAGATCGTCGACGGTCAGGAACGAGCCCGGCTCGGGCAGGTCGCCGGACAGGCCGATCAGCTGCGGGTGGTCGTCGAAGAACTCGGCTCGCTCGCGGGCCGCCAGGTCGGGGTCGACGTAGACCGCTGTCGGATTGCGGACCAGGCCGCCGGCGTCGACGTTGGTCCCGCTGTCGAGCCGGGCCATGAGGGTCTTGATCTGGCTGATCTGCTCGTTGTGTTCCATCGGGTCACTCCCCTGATCGCCGCCGCGCAGCACCGCGGCTCACACCCACGATCCTAGGAACGGGTCCCGGCTGCGGTCACGTCGGTCCGTCGCGGCCGGTGTCGGCGGCGGCCGGCCTTGGCAGCTCGACCCGGGGGAAGCGGGGATCGGGCGACCACGGCAGCACGTCGCCGGTGGCGACGAGCCAGCGCAGGATCTCGCCGTGCAACTCGCCCTCGACGGCGGCGTGCTCGGGCCGGCCGGCCAGGTTGTGGAGCTCGTCGGGGTCGGCGGTGCGGTCGTACAGCTCGGGCGGTTCGTAGAGGCGCCACACGTAGGTCCACGTGGTCGACCGGACCGCGACCGCCTTGCCGACCGCCTCCGGTCGGTCGTGCTGCGCCTTGCCCTTGAGGTCGTAGGGAAAGCTCGGCTGCTCCAGCAGATCCCGCTCGTCGACGAGGAACCCGCCTTCGGTGAAGGCGTGGGTCCGGTGCACGACGTCGGGATCGTGCAGCACCGGGAGCAGGCTGCGACCGAACTGGGTGTGGGTCAGCTCGGCCTCGGCCAGCTCGGCCACGGTCGGCACGAGGTCGATCAGCTCGACCGGGTCGTCGACGATGCGGCCGGCGGGGATGCCGGGGCCGGCCATGACCAGCGGATCACGGGCCAGGCAGTCGTGCAGCCCCGACGGCCACTTCTCGATGAGGTCGTAGTCGCCGAGGTACTCGCCGTGATCGCTGAACAGCACCACGACGGTGTCGTCGACGGCGTCGGCTCGTTCGAGGGCGGCCAGTAGCCGGCCGACGTGATGGTCGAACCGTGACACCATGCCGTGGTAGACCGCTGCGATCTCCCGCCACTGGTCGTCGTCGAGGCGGTCGGTTCCGTAGGTGGTGCGCAGGTGCTCGGCGAAACGAGGCTCGTGGCCGCTGCGGACGGGCGGGCGGCGGTCGGGGATCGACGCCCGGTCGTGCAGCGAGTACCAGGGCTCGGTCACGGCGAACGGGCAGTGGGGGAACAGCAGCGGGACGTACAGCACCCATGGCTCACCGGCCGCCGCCCCCGCCGCCCCGGTCGGGCCGGAGCCCGCCGCCCATCGGCGGAGCCAGGCCTCGGCGGTGCGGACGCCGGCCTCGTCGAAGTCCGACTGCTCGTCGTCGCTCCCGTCGAGTCGGCCGACGTAGAACGCCCGGACCATCGGGTCGTCTGGATCGAGGCCACGCGTCATGCCGCCGATCGGGCGGGTCGGGGGCTCGACCCAGCCGTACTCGTGGCAGCTCGCCTCGGTGCCACCGGGGGCCCAGGTGTCGCCCCGGGCCCCGATGTGGGTGACGTGATAGCCCTGGTGCTTGAGCGTCTTGAGCAGGTCGGGGTCCTCCGGCCGGAGCAGGTGGGTCAGGCTCCGGTGGCCACGGGTGTGTGGATACCAGCCGGTGAGGAACGACGCCCGACTCGGCGAGCAGACCGTGTGCTGCACGAAGGCGTTGGTGAAGCGGGCGCCACGATCGGCGAGGGCGTCGATGTTCGGCGTGCTGGCGACGGACGAGCCGAAGGCGCCGACGGCGTCGGCCCGGAGCTGATCGGCAACGACGATGAGGAGGTTCGGCCGGTTTGCCATGGCCAGCCAACTACAGCAGGCCGGCACGGGAATCTCACATCGATGTATCAGCAGGGCCCGGTCGACAGTCTGATGACCAACCGCGTTCGAGAAGGGGGTTCTTGTGGGGTACCCGCACTTCGCCGTTGCCGCGGCCAAGACGAGCGCCAATGCCGCCGTCTATCTGGCCACCGGTCGCAGACGACTGCTGCTGGAGGGCCGACACCAGCGCGGGCGCTACCGCAACTGGTCGGGGGACCGACGCCATCGGGCCAACTGGTTCCAGCCCCGCACGGAGGTCGAGATCGCCCGGGTGGTCGCCGGGGCCTCGCAGGTCCGACTGGTCGGTTCGGGCCACTCGTTCAACGACGGGCTGGCCACCGCCGGGGCCACGATGTCGCTCGATCGGCTGAGCGGGATCATCAGCATCGACCACCAGACCCGTCAGGCCACCGTCTGGGCCGGTACCCGCCTCCGTGACCTGACGCCGAAGCTGCGGGCCGAAGGTCTGGCCATCCGGTCGCTCGCATCCCACGATGCGCAGAGCGTCGGGGGCATCCTCTCGTCCGACGTGCACGGGACCGGCCGCCTGCCGGCACACCTCAGCGACCAGGTGGTCGGGCTCCGCATCATCGACGGAACGGGAACGATCCACGACGTCGAGCGGGGCGACGAGCTGTTCGCAGCTGCCATCGGCGGCATCGGCGCCGTGGGCATCATCACCCGGGTGACCGTGCAGTGCGTGGAGGCGTTCCGGCTCCAGCAGCGGACCCGGGTCGAGCCGACCGCCTGGGCGGTGGCCAACCTCGACCGGCTGCTGGCCGAGCACGACCACGTCAGCTTCTACGCCTACCCGTTCACCGACCTGCTGCACGTCCACACGTGGGACCGGACCGACGAGCCAGCGTCGACTCTCGGCCGCCGACGCGAGGCCATCAACGAGGCCAAGGCCGCCGTCGGTGCGGCCGTGGTCGGCGACGCCTCCGCCCACTGGGGGTTGCTCCCCCGGGCGGCTGGGGTGGCGATGCGGCTGCAGACGGGATCCTCGCTCGTCCTCGAGTCACACGAGGCGTTCAGCCGAAGCCAGTACCACCTGCACCAGGAGCTGGAGGTCGCCGTGCCCCGCGACCGGGTGTGGGTCGACCTCGAGGCGACGATGGCCCGGTACCGGCAGCGCTACGAGCGGCAGCGGCTGCCGTTCCTGCTGACCGAGGTCCGGTTCAGCCCGGCCGGCCACGACCACACGTTGCTCGGTGCCGGTGTCGGACGCGACACCGCTTGGCTGTGCCTGTGCTGCAACCAGTCGGGAGCGGTCGACGCCTACTTCGGTGACGTCGAGGACTGGGTGCGCGAGACCGACGCCCGCATCCACCTCGGCAAGTGGTGCGAGACCATCGACGCCATCGACCTGGCCCGCATGCACGGCGAGCGGTTCAAGCAGTTCCAGGCGGTGCGTGAGTTCACCGACCCGCAGGGCAAGCTCAGCAACCACTTCGCCGACCGGGTGCTCGGGCCCGTCGGGACGTGCTAGGACGAGGTGGCCGGAGGCCGCCAGCCGCATCGACGCCGCTCGCCGCCACGCCGGCCACCCCACCACCATCGACCGAGGATGTTCCATGGCGGACACCATCCATCCGTTCTTCGACCACGACGGCCCGATCCCGTTGGCCCACCAGGGAGGTGCGGCCGAGGAGGTCGAGAACAGCGCCGCCGCGTTCGCCAACGCCGCCGCGCTCGGGTACCACCACCTCGACGTCGATCTGCAGGCCACGACCGATGGCGTGCTGGTGGCCCACCACGATGACTCGCTGCAGCGGCTGACCGGTGTCGACGCCGCGGTCGGCGACCTGTCGTGGGACGACGTGGCCGAGCTCCGACTGCCGAACGGCGAGCCGCTCGCCCGCTTCGACGAGCTGCTCGACGAGCACCCCGAGGCCCGATGGAACATCGAGCTGAAGGACGACGGCTCGATCGGTCCGACCGTCGACCTGGTCCGTCAGCGCCGGCTGGATCAGCGGGTGTGCCTCAACACGTTCGACGACCGACGGATGCGCCGGATCCGCCGGGCCGCGGTCGGCATCGAACCGGCCTACTCCACCCCGATCGCGGCGACGCTGTGGCTCAAGGCCGCCTCCTGGATCCCGTTCCTCCCCTACCGGACGTCGGCCGACGTCACCCAGGCCCCGGTCGAGGATCGGGGGATCAAGGTGCTCGACGAGCGGTTCGTCCGTCGGGCCGAGAAGGCGGGGCTTGTGGTGGTCGTGTGGACGATCGACGAGGCGGACGAGATGGCGCGCCTGCTCGACCTCGGCGTCGACGGGATCCTCACCGACGCCCCGCAGACCCTACGCACGGTGCTCGACGGCCGCTGATCGGACGAGCCGCCGAATCGATCTCAAGCGAACCCCCGTCGAGCGAACGACGTTCGCCGGAGGCGAACTCGGGGTCCCGGTACCCCCACCGGGACAACCGCGGAGCCTACCGCTCGACCCGCCAGCGGACCGGCGGGTGGGGCCGATAGGCACAGTAGGTACCGGTGGAGATCGAGTTGCGGAAGTGGGCCCCGAGATCGTCGTCGAGGTCGGCGATCCGGCGGATCGTGGTCCGCAGCCGCTGGGTGACCGCCGACCGGGCCCGCTCGCTCTCGCTGCCGAGTCGACGGTGGCGTCCGCCGAGGCCGATGGCCGCCGTCAGTTCGTCGACGAGCGCATCGAGCTCGACCCGGTGTCGCTCGGCCATGGCCAGGTCGTTCCCGGCCTCGGCTTCGTCGATGTCCGCCTGCAGCTCCCTGACCCGGTCCTCGTAGCGGCGGCGGGCCTCGGCATCGATGACCTCGTCGTCGGCCACCGTGCTCACGCCGCCGGTGAGGTCGACCGCCGGGATCTCCCGACCGGGCACGTCGAGCAGGGCGGCGAGGTCGACCAGGCCCTTCGAGCTCTTGATCCGGATCGTCGACGAACCCATCGTCAGCCGCCAGACGTCACCCTCGGCCACCAGCTCGGCGGTGGTTTCGGCCACCCGGCCGGCGGCCGGTTCGGCGGGTCCGGCCCCTGGCGGATCGGTTTCGGCGTCGACCGGCGCCGGGGCAGCGACCCCTCCTGGCCCAGACCGGCCCGACCGCTCCAGCTCGACGAGCATGGCCGACCGGCAGCGAACGTAGACCTCGCGGATCGACAGCGACCGTCCCGGCTCGACCAGCTCAGCCGGCACCGCCATCTCCAACGGGGTGAGGAACGACGTGATCGGCAGGTCGGCCGCGGTGGCCACCAGATCGGCCCAGCCGTCATCGTCGCGGCGCCGCATGACCTCGGCCGCCAGGTCGAGCACATAGCGGAGCTCGTCGAGCCCGGCCCGCCGGCTCAGCTCGTCGAGCAGCTCCAGGACCGTCGCCGCCGTGTCGTCGAGCCGGTCGGCGGCCAGCTCGGCCTCGCCCCGCAGCCGGAGACAGAACGACGTGCCGGCCGGGTAGCCCAGTCGGCGGGCCGAGGACAGCGCCGACTCGATCGCCTCGGCCGCCTCGGGCGAGTGGGGGTCGCGCCGGACGAGGGTCGCAGCCCGTGACGCCTCGGCCCACTGCCGGTTGATCAGGGCGTTGCGCCGGTCGGCCTCGACGATGACCGACTCGATCTGGGCAAGGCCGCGCTCGGCGTCGCCGAGTTCGACGATGGCGAGGGCCTCGTCGACCAGCATCTCCATGGCCAGGCCATGGGCCTCCCGCTCGGCGGCGACGCCGGCCGCCTCGGCGAACCCGGCCCTCGCCCCCTCCAGGTCGCCCTGGGCCCGGCGGCTCTGGGCCATCACCCGGAGCAGGAGCGCCGGTGCGGCCCGCCGGCCCCTGGCGTTGGGCAGGGCCCGCTCGGCCAGCTCGATGGCGCCGCCGGTGTCGCCGGACAGGAAACGGCAGGTGGCCACGGTGGCGGCCGCCGCCGGCCAGCGGCGGCTGGTCGGGTCGGGCCACCGGGCCAGTACCGACTCGCCCAGCTGGTGGATCTCGGTCGAGTGGGCGTTGTGGACGATGCCCCACAGGACGGCGACGAGGAGCAGCGCCCGGTCTGGGCCGTCGTCGTGGTCGAGGAGCCAGCGGATCGACGCCGCCGTGTGGTCGTAGAGATCGAGGAGCCCGTGGAGGTCCGATGGCCGCCAACCGTCCGGACCGCCGCGGCTGATGGCGAGCGTCTCGGCGATGATGACGTCGACCAGGCGGCTGCGGACCTCGCCGGCCCGACCCGACCGCTCCAGCAGTTGGGCGGCGACCGCCCGCACCGGGTGGAGCAGGCGGTAGCGGGTGAGGTCGGACGAGCGGTCGACGACGACGAGCGACGCCGCCACCAGCTCGTCGAGCAGTTCCTGCCCGTCGCCGCCGGCAACTCCGGCATCAGCGGCCGAGTCGCCGCCCCCGCCGGCCCCGGCACCGCCCCCGCCCGCGACCGAGCGGGCGAGCTCGCCGGTGAACGGTCCGGCGAAGACCGCCAGCTCCTCGAACGTCCGTTGCCGGTCCGGGTCGAGCAGCCGGTACGACCAGTCGACGAGCTCGGCAACGCTGCCGTGACTGGCCCGGCCCCGGAAACGGCGCCGGCTCAACACCCCGGGCTGGTCGAGCTGGGCCGCCAGCTCTCGCAGGCCCATCGTCCGCAGCCGGGCGGCGGCGATCTCGATGGCGAGCGGGATCCCGTCGAGGCGGCGGCAGACCTCGGCCGCCGCCTCCTCGTCGTCTGGGCCCAAGTCGACGCCGTGGTCCCTGGCCCGGGCCGACAGCAGTCGAACCGATGGTGAGGCGGTGTCGACGTCGCCGGGCGGTGGGGTCGACAGCGGGGCGAGCGACACGATCGACTCGCCGATCACGTCGAGCGGGGTTCGGCTGGTGGCGATCACCCGTGGCGTCGGCGACGCCTCGAGGAGCTGGGTCAGTGCATCGGCCGCAGCGTCGAGTACGTGCTCGCAATTGTCGACGACCAGCAGGATCGCCTCCTCGCTCGGGCTGTCCCGGAGGGAGTCGAAGTCGGCGTAGCCGAGCTGACCGGCGATGGCCTCGGTGACCGCCGCGGCGTCGTCGACCCGGGTGAGGTCGATGGCGGCGGCCCCGAGCGGGTACTCGTCACCGATCCCGTCGGCCACCGACCGGGCCAGCGCCGTCTTCCCGATCCCGCCGGGCCCGCAGATCGTCACCAGTCGCCGCTGGGCCAACCGCTCGACCACCTGGGTTCTCTCGGTGTCCCTCCCGAACAGCTCCATCCGCTCCCTCCGAGCGGCCCGGCCCGGATGGCGGGGCGGGCGCCCACCACCGAGCTAAGCAGGTCGGTCTGCCCCTGTCATCCGGGATCCACCCGAGCGGGGCCGGCGCACGTCGGTTGCGGACGCCACCGGTCATGGCTCGATGATTGCCGGCAACTCGAAGACGTCGAGGGCGGCGAGCAGGTCGACGATCACCTGCCGGTCGCCGGCCGTGACCGCGCCCTCCGGCAGGGCACCGGGTTCCCCGAGCGCAGCGTTCAGCTCGCCCCTGGTGACGCGGACCGACACGTCGGCATCGTCGGCCACCGCATCGGTGGTGTGGTGTACCGCCGAGCGGGACACGCCGAGCACGTGGTGCTCGCCGGCGGCGCCGAGATCGGTCAGGTGCAGGTTGATCGTGGCCTCGCTGCGGGGGAACCTCGCCGGATCGAACCGCACCCCGATCGTGTCGATCAGGTGCTCGGCGGTCATGGCGTTCGACAGGTCACGGGTCGGCACCCGGCCCCCGCCCGGTGAGCCGTGCCGCAGCTCCCTGGCCCCCATCAGGTAGGCGTTGCGCCAGGTCGCCGACTCCGACTGGTAGCCGAGCTGCTCCAGCGCGTCGGCCTGGAGGTCGCGGGCCCGCCGGTTGCTCGGGTCGGCGAACACGACGTGGTTGACGACCTGGGCCACCCACCGGTAGTCGCCCTCGTCGAAGCTGGCCTCGGCCCGGTCGAGCACGGCGTCGGCCCCGCCCATGAACTCGACGTAGCGCTCGCCGGCGTCGACCGGGGGAAGCGGGTCGAGGTTGGCCGGATTGCCGTCGTACCAGCCGAGGTAGCGGTTGTAGACCGAGCGGACGTTGTGGGAGACCGTGCCGTAGTAGCCCTGCACGTGGCTCTGGTCGTAGGCGTCTGGCAGCGACAGCAGGTGCGCGATCTCGGTCGGCACGTGGCCCCGGTTGGCCAGCCGCATCGTCTGGTCGTGCATCCACCGGTAGACGTCGCGCTGCATCTCGAGGAAGCTCCGCACGTCGTCGTTGCCGAACCGGGGCCAGTGGTGGCTGGTGAACATCGTCTCGGTGTGGTCGCCCCACAGCTGCAGCGCCTCGTGGATGTACTTCGACCAGGCAAGCGAGTTGCGGGTCTGGGCGCCGCGGATCGGGTACAGGTTGTGCAGCGTGTGGGTGCAGTTCTCGGCCATGCACAGCAGGCCCGTCCCCGGCGTCGAGCCGAGCTCGGGGAAGAAGAAGTTCATCTCGGCCGGCGCCTCGGCGTCCGGCGTGTTCTGGAACACCACCCGGATCCCGCTGAGCGTCAGCTCGGCGCCCGTCTCCGACACGATCTCGGTCGGGGCGATCAGATCGGACCGGGCCAGGCCCATCGCCGAGCCGAGCCCACAGTCGACGTGACTCCGCGGCCCTGGCGGAAGCAGCGGTCCGAACTGGTACATCGCCCGGCGACCCATGATCGGCCCGGCGATGACGTTCTCGCTGACCACCTCCTCCATGAACCCGACAGGGGCGACGATGCGGACGTCGCCACGGTCGACCGCCTCCTGCGAGGTGACCCCGAGGATGCCCCCGAAGTGGTCGACGTGGGAGTGGGTGTAGATGATCGACGTGACCGGACGCTCGCCGAGCGTCCGGTTGGCCAGGTCGAGGGCGGCGGCCGCAGCCGGGGCGTTGGTCAGCGGATCGATGATGAGCCAGCCGTCGTCGCCGGCCAGGAACGTGATGTTGGCCAGGTCGTAACCGCGGACCTGCCACACGCCGTCGGCCACCTCGAACAGCCCGTGGTTGACGTTCAGCCGGGCCTGGCGCCACAGGCTCGGATTGACCGACGGCGGGGGTTCGGCCGACTCGCCCACGAAGGCGTGGTTGGCCACGTCGAACACCACGTGGTCCTGGTCGCCACCGAACGGGTTCGGCATCGTCACCCGACCGTCGTCGAGCTGGGCAACCAGACCTCTCGTCGCCCGGTCGGTGTCGCCCGGGTCGTCGAACGACAGCACCACCGCGGCATTGGCTGCCACCGTGCTCGCGGTTGGCGGTTTCGGGGCCGCCGGCTGGTCGTCGGTGCTGGCGTCGGTCATCATCGTCCTCCGTCGGCGGGCCCGATGGCTCGGGCACCGGTTGTAGCGTACGGAGGCCGATGGGACACGACCAGATGCGTGGATGGCGGCGACGAGGAGACCGTCGCCCGGGTCGTCGGGTCGGCTGTGCTCCTGCCGGCGTTCCTCCTGCTGGCGGTCCTGCTGCCGGGCTGGTCGACGCCTGCGGCTACCCGGACTCGGCGCCGGCGAGGGCGGCTGCGGCGGCGACGACGTCATCGCAGCTCGGCAGCGTGGCGGCGTAGCCGGGGCCGGTGGCGATGAACGAGTCGGCGGCGCACAACCGGGTGCTGGCCACCCCCCGCTCCGCCAGCTCGGTGACCAACTGCTCGCTGATCGACCCCGTCTGACGGCACTCGTCGACCACCAGCACGGCAGCGCAGCCGTCGGTCGCACGGACGACCGACTCGATCGGCACCGGGGCCAGCCAGCGGAGGTCGATGACCCGGGTGCCGATGTCGTGGTGCTCGGCCAGGATCCGCTGCGCCCTGACCGACAGGTGCGTCCCGTTGCCGTAGGTCACGATCGCCACATCGGTCCCCTCGCCCCGGACCGCCACCTCGTCGATGGTCTGGCCGGGCGGCTCACTCGCCCGCCCCGGCTCGGGATAGCGGTTGGCCCACTCGCCGTCGCCGTCGGTGTGCAGGTCGGTGGTGGCGTAGAGGGCGATCGGTTCGAGGAAGGCGACGACCCGCTGCTCCTCTCGAGCAAGCCGCACCGACTCCCGCAACAGCACGGCGGCGTCGTGCCCGTTCGACGGGCAGGCCACGATCAGGCCGGGAATGTCACGCAGCACGGCGATCGAGTTGTCGTTGTGGAAGTGGCCGCCGAATCCCTTCTGGTACCCGAGGGCAGCGATGCGGACGACCATCGGGTTGGTGAACTGCCCGTCGGAGAAGAACGGCAGCGTGGCGGCCTCACCCCGGAGCTGGTCCTCGGCGTTGTGCAGGTAGGCCAGGAACTGGATCTCGGGGATGGGCACGAAGCCGTTGTGGGCCAGGCCGATGGCGAGGCCGAGGATCGACTGCTCGTCGAGCAACGTGTCGATCACCCGCCGCCGACCGAACCGGGCCTGGAGTCGCTGGGTGACGCCGTACACGCCGCCCTTCGCCCCGATGTCTTCCCCGGCGAGCACCACCTCGGGGTGGGTGGCCAGCAGGTCGGTGAGGGTCCAGTTGAGCAGCTTGGCCATCGACTGGGGTCGGCCCCTCGCCTTTGCGTCGGCCTCGCCGAGGAGCGCGAGGCGCTCGTCGTCGGTCGGCGGTCTGGCCGGGCGGCAGGTCCGCTTCGGCGGGACGAGCGAGGCCAGCACGTCGTGGCGCTCCCGGAGCCGGGGCGTGTCACGGACCTCGTCGAGCGTTCGGCGGGCGTCCGCCTCGACCTGCTCGTACAGCTCGACGACGTCGTCCGGTGACAACCCGGCCGCGTCGATGACGATCCCGGCCGAGCGCAGGAGCGGGTCGTCATCCTCGGAGGCGACGATGTCGTCGGCCGACCGGTAGGTGGCCTCGACGTCGGCGCCTGCGTGGCCGTAGAGGCGGACACACGACAGGTGGAGGAAGACGGGGCGACGGGTCCGGCGGACCTCCTCGGCGCAGGCCCGGGCAACGGCAAGGGTGTCGACGAGGTCGAGTCCGTCACACGACCGGTATCGCAACCCGGCCCGTTGGCTCATGCTGTTGGCCACCCACCCGCTCGGCGTCGGCACCGAGATGCCGATGCCGTTGTCCTCACACACGAACAGCAGCGGCAGGGCCACACCCCGGTAGGCGGTCCAGCCGGCGGTGTTGAACGCGGCCTGGGCGGAGGCGTGGTTGACCGAGGCGTCACCGAAGCTGGCGACGACGATGGCGTCGTCCGGCCAGGCCCGGTGCTCGGGGTCGAGTTCGGCGGCGAGACCGATCGAGTAGGCGGCGCCGACCGCCTTGGGGAGGTGGGAGGCGATCGTGCTGGTCTGGGGCGGGATGGCCAGCCGCTTGGAGCCGAGCACCTTGTGGCGTCCGCCGGCGATCGGGTCGTCACGGGAGGCGAGGAAGCTGAGCAACAGGTCACGGGTCGGGTCGACACCGGGGACCTGGCCGGAGCGGGCGATCTGGAACGCCGCATCGCGGTAATGGAGGAAGGCCGGATCGGACGGTCGGAGGACCGCAGCGACGGCGGCCATGCCCTCGTGTCCGGACGAGCCGATGGTGTAGTAGCCGTCGCCGGCGGCCCGCAGCTCCCTGGCCAGCCGATCGAGGTGACGGCTGAGGACCTGGGCCCGAAACAGGGCCAGTGCGGTGGTGCCGTCGAGCTCCCGATCGAGGTCGTCGTCTGTCGGGTCGACGGCGCGGGGAGGCGGCAGGTCGCCGGCCGCGACCCGGGCCAGGAAGTTGCGATGAACCCGCTCGACCGGATCGGACAACACGAGGCACATCGTCGCCGCTCACGGCGACGGCGTCGAGTCACCCCGGCGGCCGATCGGGCCCTCGACGACGGGGCATCGGACCGCTCGGCCGGGAGCGGAACGCCATCGGCCCGGCTGGAGGGGTACCATCGCTCGATGAACCGGTACTTCGGATTCGGGCGATCCGATGTGGCCTCGGGTGATCCGGCACGGCCGACGCGACCCGTTCGGGTGGTCGGGACGGCGCGTCCGTGATCGACGAGCCACTGACCGCCATCGCCGTCGTGCTGGTGGTGGCTGCGCTGTGCCAGGTGATCGCCACCCGCCTGAACGTGCCGTCGGTGCTGTTCCTTCTGGTCGCCGGGGTGTCGCTCAGCCCGTTCGTCGACCCGGACGAGATCCTTGGCGAGCTGCTGTTCACCGGCGTCGGACTCGGTGTCGCCGTGCTGCTGTTCGAGGGGGGAACCGGTCTGCACTGGGACCGGTTGCGTCAGGGCAAGGTGCCCGTCCTGCGCCTGGTCACGATCGGCGCCGTGATCGCCTGGGCGGTCGGCTTCGCCGCGGCCGCGCTGTTCCTCGACGTCGACACCGAGATCGCGGTGCTGATCGGTGCGATCCTGATCGTGTCCGGCCCGACGGTTGTCATGCCGCTGCTCCGGGTCCTCCGCCCGCGGCAGCCGACGTCGTCGATCCTGCGGTGGGAGGGCATCCTCATCGACCCGGTCGGCGCCGGCATCGCCATCGTCGTGCTCGACGCCATCATCGAGCAACGTTCACCCGGCCGCATCGCCCTGCAGGTCGTCACGACGTTCGCCGCCGGTCTCGTGGTCGGTGGGGCCGCGTCGTGGATCCTGCTGACCGGGCTCCGCCTGCGGCTCGTACCGGACCACCTGCAGATCCCCGCAACGCTGGCGATGCTCGTCGGCGCCTACGCCGCCTCCAACGCACTGCGACCCGAGGCCGGGCTGATCGCCGCCACGGTGCTCGGCATGGCCTTCGCCAACCAGAAACGGGCCCCGGCGGCCCACATCGCCGAGTTCAACGAGAACCTCGGCTCGATCATCCTCGGCGTGCTGTTCATCGTGCTCGGGGCCAGGGTCGACCTCGAGGCCATCCGCGACTACCTGCCGGCCAGCCTGGCCATCATCGTCGCCCTCGTCGTCGTGGCCCGCCCGGCCTCGGTGCTGGCCTCGACGCTCGGCACCGGCCTGAGCTGGCGGGACCGCTGGTTCCTGATGACGCTGGCCCCACGGGGGGTGGTGGCGGCTGCGGTGGCGTCGCTGTTCGCACTGGAGCTGGAGAACCACGGCACCGATCCCGGCCCGCTCGTCCCGGTCGTGTTCACGGTCGTGGTCGGCACGGTGGTCCTGACCAGCGTCGGGGCCCGCTTCGCCGCCAGCCGGCTCCGAGTGGCCCAGCCGACCCCGACGGGGGTCGCCCTGATCGGCGGCGGCGAGTTCGCCATCGAGCTGGCCGCCGCCCTGCAGAACCACCACGTGCCGACCATCCACATCGGGCTCGACGAGGACGAGGCGGCGACGGCGGCCGAGCGGGGCCAGCTCGCCTACTACGGTCGGATCGACTCCCAGGACTTCGCCGAGACGATCGAGACCGTCGGCGTCGGTCAGGCGGTGGCCCTGTCAGGCTCGGACACGCTCGACGGGTTCGTGACCCAGCGACTCGCACCGGTGATCGGCTCGGAGAACCTGTACGGCCTGCGGCCGGGCGATCGACCGGGAGACCAACCCGGCGAGGGCCCGGGTGACTCGGGGACGACCAGGGCGGTGGCGACCCGCATCGTCCTCCCCGAGATCACGGCAGACGACATCGATGGCCTGCTGCACGACGGCTACCGGATCCGGGTCACCCCCGGCCACGCCCCGATCCCCCGCTGGTTGACCGTCGGCCGGATCGACGAGAACGGGCGCATGGTCTTCGACGCCAACCTCGACAACGCGTCCGACACCGATCAGCTGGTGCAGTTCGGTCCGCCGGGATGGGCGCCCGACCTGGCCGACATCGAGGAGTGGGTCCGCACGACCGGCGAGGTCCGACCGGTGCCGAGACCGGCGCCGGAGCCGCAGCGGCTCGACGACCCGAGGGTCGACGCCGATTCGTAGCGGCCTGCCGCAGTCGTTTGGCGGCGCCCGAGCGGGCTACCGCATCGAGGCGACGGCCTCGTCGGCCCAGTTGACGGCGTCGAGGTAGCAGTCGGCGATCCGGTCGCCGGACAGACTCTGGAACCCGGCCCCGTCTGGAGCGCCCATCTCGAGGCTCTCGGCGCAGGCGATGGCCTCGCCCCGCACACCGCTGCGGTCCGACAGCGCCCCCTTGACCTCGGGGCTGAACGGCAGCGTCTCGAGCAGGTTCGGCATCGGCGTGCCCATCAGGGCGTCCATCAGCGAGAACAGCCCGACGGTGAAGAACGAGTCGGTGCCGGCCAGGCCGGCCTCCGACGCCAGCCGCTCGCACAGCTTGGCCCGAACGAAGGCGGTCGTCACCAGCTCGGGCACGTTGTTGTCGAGGCCGGTGATGGCCAACAGCATCACCCAGCTCTTGATGATGTTGCGGCCGAGCAGCACGGTGGCGTGGTGGATCGACTCGACCTCGTTGCTCAGCCCGCTGAGGGGTGAGTTGACGAAGCGGAGGGTGCGGAGGCTGAGCGTTGCGTCCATGGCGATCAGCTCGGCCAGCTCGTCGCCGGTGAGGTCGGGGTCGCAGATCTTGGTCACCAGGTCGAGCACGGCGATCCGGTTCGACGGCATGCGCTCGCCGCTCACGACCTCGGGCCGGGCCAGGAAATGGCCCTGGAAGCAGTCGAAGCCCATCTCGACGAGCTCGTCGCGGCGCTCGGCCGTCTCGACCCGCTTGGCCACCTTGACCACCCGATGCTGACCGATCGAGGCCAGGTCGGCGGCGAGGGCGGCGTCGTCGTCGGTCAGGGCGTCGATCTTGACGATGCTGGCGTAGGGCAGCAGTGCGGCCGACGCCGAGCTCCTGGAGTAGCCGCCGAGCGCCACCTTGTAACCGAGCTCCCGCAGGTGGTCGAGGCCGGCTCTGACCTCGGCGTCGGCCTCGAGATCCTCGGGCAGCTGGATCGCCACCCGGTCGACCGGTACGAACACCAGGTCGGGGTCGATCAGGAAGTTCCGGTCGACGTTGAGCAGGACGCGGTTGCGTCCGACCACGTTGTCGAGCCCGATCTCGACGAAGGCGTCGATGATGACCCGTGACGTCGCCACGGTGAGGTTGACGTCGCCGACCTTGTTCTCCAGGCTGCTGCGGTACAGCAGGTCGTAGGCGAACACCCGGTTGTTGACGTCGAAGACGGGTTGCCGTCCAACGAAGCAATCGGCCACGAACGGTCTCCTTGTTGCGAACTCGACCTCGGTTCCATCGGCAAGGGTCCCGGCGGGGTTAGCCCTTCGTCCCGGTTCGCACGATCACGTGGCACGCTTGGCCGGTGGAGCGAGGTCGAATCGTGACGCTGGTGCTGGTGGATGAGGAGGGTGAACCGCTCGGTTCGACCGAGCCGTTCCCGGTGGCCGAGCCATGGTGGCCCGAGACCGGACCGATCCACGATGCGGTGGCCGAGCGGTTCGGCGACCGGCTGCGCATCGACGCCGTCCTCCGCCTGCTGCTGGCCGAGCCCGACCCGGACGAGCCGATGGGCGGTCGGGTGACCTACGCCGCCGTCGGTGCGGCGGACCACGAGGCCGGGCTCACGCCGACCGCAGCCGACGAGCTGGCGCTGCTGGCGCCGGCGACACACCGACTCCCGTGGGCCGAGCCGTTCGGTCCGGCGACCGACCTGGCCTGGGTGGCGCAACGGGTCGAGGTCATCGGTCCCCCTCGCCAGCACCGGTCGTGGAACCTCTCCGCGGTCTGGTCGATCCCAACCGCCAAGGGAACGGTGTGGCTCAAGTGCCTGCCCCCGTTCCTGGCCCACGAACCGGTCCTGCTCGATCGGCTCTCGGCGTGGCTCGCCGCCGACGACCCGATCGCTGGGACGCAACCGCGTCTGGTGACGCCCGAGCTGCTGGCCGCCGACGACCACCGGGTGCTCCTCGCCCCGCTCCCGGGCGAGGACGGCTACCGGGCCGACGACGACGAGCAGGTGGCGATGATCACGACCCTGGTCGACATCCAGGCCACGACCGTCGACCGGGTCGACGAGCTGGTCGACGCCGGCGTGCCCGACCTGCGGGCGGCGCCGCTTGCGGCCGAGTTGACCGCGCTGGTCACACGGGTTGGCCCCGACCGCCCGGCCCTCCTCGAGCTGATCGACGGGCTGGAGGCCCGCCTCGACCAGGTCGCCCGCTTGAGCCCGCCGGACTCCCTGGTCCACGGCGACCCCCACCCGGGCAACGCCCGCCGCCTCGTGGAGCCGCCGGTGTGGTTCGACTGGGGTGATGCGTTCGTCGGTAATCCGCTCCTCGACCTCGCAGCGACCCATCGCCTCGGCCCCGTTGCGGTCGAGGCCTGGCTGGCCGCACTGGTCGAGCGGTGGCCGGGGTGTGACCCGGGGAGGGCCCTCGACCTGCTGGCCCCGGTTGCGGCGCTGCGCCAGGCCTGGGTGTACCAGCGGTTCCTCGACGGGATCGAGTCGACCGAGCACGTCTACCACTGCGACGACGTCGGCGAGGCGCTCGACGCAACCGAGGCCATCCTCGCCCGCCGCGCCGACGGCTGACGAGCGGCTACCGCCTGACGCCGAAGCGGGAGGCCAGGTTGAGGTCGCCCGTCCACCGGTCGAGGGTGGCGTTCACCCGATCGTCGGTCTCGACCCGGTGCGGGGCCCCGACCCCCTGGGCCAGCGGGAGCCGTTGGGCCAGCAGCCGGGCGGCCCGAACCGCGTTCACGGCGTCGAGTGGGATGTCGGCGCCGAGCTCGGGGAGGTGGTCGCTGGCCACGACGACCTCCGTCAGTCCTGACGGCAGGCCCCAGAGCGCCAGCAGGTGCCCGCCGAGCTCGGCCAGTCCGACGCCGCCGCGCCGACGATCGGTCTGATCGAGGGTCCGGCCGTCCGCCTCGGCCCTGGCGTACTCGTCGATCAACTGATCCCGGAGCTGCGACACCTCGACGAGCAACCCGACGTTCGACAGCAGGCCACCGGTCCAGGCCAGGTGAGCGTCCTCCGGGGCGGCGAGGCTCGCGGCGAGCGACGCCACCGCCCGTGAGTACCGATGGAACAGGTCGATCGGGAAGCCGGGGATCACCTCCGACGGGGTGAACGGTCGGATCATCTCGTCGGCCTTGGCCAGGGTCCGCAGCGACGAGACGCCGATGCGCTCGACCGCCCTGCGCACGTCGTAGACCGGTTCGCCGACGACGTAGGCCGAGTTGGCCCACTGCAGCACCTTCAGGCTGACGGCCGGATCGAGCGCGATCAGCCCGGCCACCTGCTCGGGTGTGGCCCGCTCCGAGTCGAGCAGCTCGACCAGCGCCAGGTAGACCTCGGGGTGCGACGGCAGGGCGTCGACCGCGCCGACGGCCTGACGGAGGCGGGAATCGGCGAGGCGGCTCCAGTGGCCTGTGGCCTCGGCCAGGGTGGCGATCAGCACCTCGGGCGGGCACGGCTTGCTCAGCCACCGATGGGTGACCGCAACCGACCGATGGATGAGCCGGTCGTCGGCCTGGCCGGAGAGCACGTAGCGGATGACGTCAGGGAAGCGGAACCGGAGCTCGTCGAGGAGGTCGGCGCCGCTGCGCTCCGGCATCCGCATGTCGGTCACGACCATGTCCACCGACTCCCGATCGAGGATGGCGACGGCATCGTCGGCACTGGTGGCGAATCGGAGGTGGTAGTCGTTGCGGTGGCGGCGCAGGCTGACCCGCAGCCCGGCCAGCACCTCCTCCTCGTCATCGACGAACAGGACCGTCGGTCTCGGCGCCGGCACCTCGCTCGGTCGAACCGTCGGCAACGACGGCGGCTCCGGGCGTGGCGCCGGGGTCGGCATCGCCGGCGGCTGGGGAATCGTCCCGAGGGCACCGGCGTCGACCGGCGTGTCGTCGCTCATGCGCCCTCCTGTCGAACGGTGTTAGCGGCCCTGGCCCTGGCCCCGACCAGCTGGCGGCGCAGGCGCGGCACCTCGTCGACCCGTTCGCCGGATCGCTCGTCGACTCGATCGTCCGGCATGCCGGGCGCCGGGCGCACCGTCTGCTTCGATTGGATGGTCGAACCCTTCACGGTTCCGCTTTCGTCGCTCGGGTGAGTCCGACCGTGGTATCGGCGAGCTGATGGGCCGGGTGAAGGGCTTCCCGGCCTGTTCGGCCGGCTCAAGATCGGCGCCGGGCGAACCGACAACAGGGCGGGGACGTCCGTCCCGTCGGCCCGGTCTCGATCCCAGGAGCGGTATGCGCACGAAGCTTCGATCCCTGTTGGCTCTCCTGCTGTTGGCGTCGGTGGTGACCGTCACCGGCTCTCCAACAGCCGGGGCCGACGACGTCGGCGGTGAGGTCGCCACCGAGCCGCCGACCGTGGCCGTCAGCGGATGCAGCATCTCGACGCCGAGCAGCGACTTCAGCAAGAAGGTCCAGCTGTCGACCGGTCACGCGCGGGTCTGGCGGCTCTATCAGGCCTTCTTCCTTCGCCAACCGGACGACGCCGGGTTCGACTACTGGCTGCGGGTCCGCTCTGGCGGGGCGACGCTGGCCGACATCGCCTACCAGTTCTCGCAGGGAAACGAGTTCGTCAACCGCTACGGCAGCCTGAGCCACGCCGAGTTCGTCGACCTGGCCTACGCCAACATCCTGTGCCGTACACCCGACGCCGAGGGCCGGGCCTACTGGACCGGGCTGTTGCAGTCGGGCGAGCTGACCCGCTGGGACATGATCATCAACTTCACCGAGCTGCGGGAGTACCTCGGCCGGACCCAGACCTGCCACAGCATCTATCCGGCGGAGTCGGCGGCCACCTCCGGCTGCGCCCAGTCCAACCTGCGACCGCTGTCGGAGGCCACGTTCAGCCAGGACGGCTATCACGCAGTCACGATCACGGTGCCACGATGGGGTGGCGGCTCCGGCACGTTCCATGGTGTCAAGGTCGACCTGTCGAAGGGCGTGTTCGAGACCGGGTCGAACCGTTGCTCGGTGGCCTCGATCAACGGCAACTGGATGCCGACGAGCGAGAAGGACGGGGCCAACCCGTCGGTGCTCGGTATCGGCGTGGTCGACGGGATCCACGTGAAGGGCTCGTCCGACCGGTCGGACCGGGGGGTCTTCGGGCTGCGGTTCGACCCCGACCCGACGAACGTGGTCGAGGTCTGGCCCGGTGACACGCTGAGCGACGACGACACCAAGCTGTCGTCGGTGGCGTGGCACGACGGCAAGGCATCGCTCGAGAACTGGTACGCCGCGGCCGAGCTCTCGCCATACCTCTCCGAACTGGCGCCGCAGGAGATCGTCGATCCGAGCGAGTGGGTGTGGGCCGCGGCCGGCATCCCGCTGCGGGTCGACGGTCAGACCGACAAGGACTTCTCGTCGGCCGACTACCCCAACGATCCGTACACCTACCAGACGCTCGGCCACCCGTTCGTCGCCGTCGACCAGGACAACGGCTACCTGCTGTTCGGGGCGACGGCGAACTTCGACGTGCGGGACATGGTCGTGTGGGCCGAGAACAACGGCTACGAGGACCTGGTCAAGTTCGATGGCGGCGGCTCGGTCGAGTACAACGTCGCCGGCCAGGCCGTCGTCCGGGGTACCTCACGCGACGTCCCCGTGTGGCTCGGCATCGGGTGTTGACGTGTCGAGGGCGTCGCCCTCGCCCCCCGGTTCCGGCCTGAGGCCGGAAACTCGCACACGGCTAGGGTCGAGCGATGCGTCTTGGCCTGACCATCCGAACCCTCGACGGGGTCATGCGGCAGTTGGCGGTGGTCGACGGCCACTTCCGACCGACCGACGAACCGGTCGACACCGAGGTCGACGGCAGTGGCTGGTGGGCGGTGCCCGGCCTGGCCGACTGCCACGCCCACCTCACCGGCGGCGAGTCAGACGGGTGGGACGACCTCGACGAGGTCATCGAACGGGGCCGGGCCAACGCGTGGGCCCAGCTCGATGGTGGGGTGTTCCTGGTGGCCGACAAGGGGGCCGCCGACCACGTCAGCCTCCGCCTGCTCGACGAGCCGCCGGCCAGCCGGCCCGAGCTGACGATGGCCGGCCACATGATCGCCAACCCCGGCGGGTACTACCGGGACTTCGCCATCGAGGTCGACGAGGGTGACCTGGTCGAGACGGTCCGGGCCGCATCGGCCGAGCGGACCCCGGCCGGCAACGGGCCCGGCTGGATCAAGCTGGTCGGCGACTGGCCCCGCAGGGGCGTCGGCGCGGTCACGAACTTCTCCGAGTCGGCGATGGCTGCCGCCGTCGAGGTCGCCCACGGGGCCGGCTGCCGGGTCGCCATCCACGCCGCCGCGCCGGAGACGAGCAGCCTGGCCGTCGCCGCCGGCGTCGACTCGATCGAGCACGGCCTGTTCCTCACCGCAGACGACCTGGTGGCCCTCGGCGCCAGGGGCGGGGCCTGGGTCCCGACGGTGACGGCGATGGAGGGCATCCGCGACATGCTCGGCGCCGAGTCGTCCGGCGGGCGACTGTTCGCCGAGGGGTTGGACAACGTCGGTGAGCTGTTGGCCGGCGCCCCCGCCGCCGGGGTCACGGTGCTGGCCGGGACCGACATCGTCGTCCCCCACGGCGAGGTGGCCATCGAGGCGATCGGCCTGGGGCGCTACGGGCTCGACGCCCCGACCGTGGTCCGGGCGGTCACCGACGATGCCTACCGCTACCTCGGCTCGGACCACTCGTTCGAGCCAGGCGGCCACGCCGACGTCCTGTTCTTCGATGCCGACCCCCGTGACGACCTGTCGGTGCTGGGTCGGCCGGTGTTCGGCCTCCGGCACGGCAACGTCGTGGTCGGGAGCGTCGACGGTGTGAGTGGCGGCGGCCCCCGGGATGCAGCCGGGTGACCACGCTGGCTGCCATCGTCGGGGTCGCACTCGTCGTCCTGGCGATGGCCGACCTGGTCAACACCCTCGTCACCACCAGCACGAGCCGCAAGCACTGGTGGCCGTCGTCGGTCCTGTACCGCAACACCTGGCGGGTGATGCGCACGGTGGCCAGGGCGATCCCGAACGACCGCCGCCGGGAGTCGGTCCTCAGCACCTTCGCACCGGCCTCGGTGCTGCTGCTCCTCGTCATGTGGGTGACGGCCCAGGTCATCGGCTTCGGTCTGCTGTGGTGGGCCAGCGGTGGGGTCGACGGCGCCGGCAGCCTGTTCGACGACCTCTACTACTCGGGCGTCATCTACTTCACCCTCGGGTTCGGCGAGCTGGTCCCGATCGAGGTCGTCCCCAGGGTCGGGGCCCTCGTCGAGGCGATGTTCGGCGTGCTCACCACCGCCCTCGTCATCGGCTACCTGCCCGCCCTGTACTCGGCCTACAGCGAGCGGGAGCGCAAGCTCATGACCCTCGACGACGGCACCGAGGGCCGTATCACCCCGACCAATCTGCTCCTCAGTCGGGCCCCGACCGGCGACGTCGACGAGGTCGTCCGCTTCTTCGAGGGGTGGGAGGAGTGGGTGTCCGGCCTGCTCGAGACCCACACCACGTTCCCGATGCTGCGGCTGTTCCGATCGAAGCAGCCAGACCAGAACTGGGTGACCGCGCTCGGGGTGCTGTGTGACGCCGCCCTCCAGTGCCAGGTGATCATCGGCGCCCGAGACCGGGCTCCCTACTGGATGCTGCGCCGCTCGATCCTGCTGTTCAACGAGCTGACGGCCGACGTCGACCTCAGCGACTACCGGGCCCGGCTCGACGAGACCTACGCCGAGCTGGAGGCCGACGACGACACGAACCTCTTCCGCCAGCTCTACGACGAGTTGACCGCCCACGGCTTCGAGCTGATGGACTACGAGACGGCGAAGGAGGAGACCCGGGTGCTCCGTCGTCTGTTCGACGCCCAGATGGAGTACCTCATCGACGCCCTGCTCTGCCCCCGCGGCTTCTGGGGCCACCGGATCGGGCACCGTCCCGGCGTCTCGGCCGACCTGATCGTGCCGGCGTCGGACGAGACCCTGACAGAGTAGGCGACCGCGCGCCGGCGGATCAGCCGTCGTCGGCGCCGACGAGATGATCGACGCTGACGCCGTCGCGGGGCTTGCGGCCGAGCGCCCGCTCGGGCGGCCGGATGTCGGAGCCCCGGTCCTCGGGGCCGGCCAGGGGGTCGGAGTAGTAGCCGAGGGCGTAGTCGCCCATCGTGTACCCGAGCAGCTCCTGGAGGTCGGGGTCGAGCGTCCTGGCGATCTCCGGTGGGCACGACAGGTACTGGTTCTCCTCGGTCCTCAGCCAACCGAGGCAGTAGGTCAGGTTGAGCCCGATCCGGTTGGCGTCGGACCGGTTCTCGCCGCCGCCGTGGATCACCGAGCCCGAGTACAACAGCACCGATCCGGCCGACATCGTCGCCTGCGCCTTCTCGTCGTCGGCTGGCCGCCGATCGTCGTCCCACCCGGGGCTGCCCGGCACGACCCGGGTGGCACCGTTCTCGGCGGTGAAGTCGGTGAGGGCCCAGATGGTGTTGAACTGCGGCTCGACCTCTCGGGGCACGAAGCCACCCCAGGCGAGCCGGTCCCGGTGCAGCGGCTGTGTTCCCTGACCGGGCTCGATGGTGATGACCTGCGTCAGGTGGAGCTGGAGCGTGCGGGTGAACGGGCCGAGGAGGTTGCGGGCGGCGCCGAGAACCCGGGGGTCCATCACGAGGTCGCGCACGACGGGGGCACGGGCAACGAGCGCCCCGGTCCGGCGTGTGCGAGTGCCGGTGAAGCCGTCACGACCGGTCGGGGTGGTGTCGATCCACGGGTCCAGCTCGTGGTGGAGCCGGTCGATGGTCGCCTCGTCGAGCATGCCGTCGACCACGACGGCGCCGACGGCGCCGACCGTGTCGGCAGCGGCGGCGATCCCCTCGGGGTCGGCCAGGTCGTCGGCGTGGAAGCGGGGCACCTCGGTCATGGGCCAAGGCTAGTTTTGGCGCCCGCTCCGGTCGAAGGCGGCCCGCTCGGCCAGCGGTGGGTCATCGGTCGTCGGGTCGTCGAGTCATCGGGTCATCGGGTCATCGGGTCATCGGGTCGTCGGCAGCGAGGCGATCAGCCCCGGTCGGGTTGGCGGGCCACGAGCTGCTCGGCCGTCATCTGGACGAACGTGGCCGTTGCCGACGCGAAGCGGCCGTCGGGACCGGTGGCCTCCCCCTCGATGAACTGGCGGCGGCCCGACGCCCCGACCTGGCGGGCCCGGAACTCCAGCTCCACCCCGAGCGGGGCGGCGGCCTCGAACCGGACCTTGAGCTCGCCGGTGAAGCCCGAGGCCGTCCCGGTGGCCCGGAACACGCTGCCCATCACCTCGTCGAAGATGGCGCAGATGGCGCCGCCGTGCACCCGTTCGGGTGGCCCCTCGAAGCAGGGGCCGAGCGTGACGAGCCCGACGGCCTCGTCGCCGTCGCGGTGGTAGCGGGCCCCCATCGTGAACGGGTTCAGGTCGCCGCCGACGAGGGAGCACGGATCGAACTCGAGCGGGGAGCCGTCCGGGGGAGGCGCCGGCCACTCCCCGGTCTGGAGGAACGTGGTGATCCGGTCGCGGAGGTGGAGGCGCTCGGCCTTCGACACCTCGGGCCGGGCACCGACCTCGTCGCTCAGCTCGTCGAGCAGCGCGGCGATGGCTCGGGCCCGGTCGGGATCGATGCGGTGGGTGACCAGGCGATGCCCGAGGCGGTTGACGGCCAGAGCCAGCTCGACCTCGTGGGCCGGTAGGCCGCGGCCCGGGTCATCGAGGTCGCCGTCTGCGTGTGCGCTCATCGGAGCCGACCGTACGCCGTCGCTCCGAACGGGTCCAAGACGGTCACGGCCCCGGTTGCTACGGTCCCGCCATGGCGAAGATCACGGCCAGCCGCACCATCCGGGCGCCGAGGGAGGAAGTGTTCGCCGTCACCGCCGATCTCGAGGACCACGCCGACGTGGTTCCCCGGATCTCCGGTGTCGAGTTCCTCACCGAGCAGCGCTTCGGCGCCGGGACCCGTGCCCGTCAGACCACGGGGGCCGGTCGTCGACGATCGACCGCCGAGCTGGAGATCACCGAGTACGAGCACCCCGGTCGGTTCCGCTCGGTTGCCGATGAGCGAGGCTCCACCTGGGACCGCACGCTCACCTATCTGACGACCCGGGACGGCACCGAGGTCCACCTGCTCGTCGACGTGCGCCCCCGTACGGTGCTGGCCCGTCTGACCAACCGGTTCCGGCTCGGCTCGGCCACCCGGGACCTCGAGGAGGAGCTCGACGCCGTCGTCGCCCACTTCGAGTCCCCCTGATCCGCCACGCCGGCCCCGGTCCGCCGGGTGAGCCGGCGACGGCTCGCGAACTACGGTGGCTCCGGTGAGCGAACCGACCGCCTTCGACCGAGCCGTCACCCGGCACGCGGCCGGCGAGGACCATCACGCCCTCGCCGCCGAGCTGGTCGCCCAGATGACCATCGAGGAGAAGCTCGACGGTCTCGATGGCGACACCGACTTCTGGCCCGGCCTCCTCGACATGACCTCCGGTGGCTACCACCGTCACCCGTGGCCGGCGGCCGCAGCCGGGCGACTCGGCATCCCCGGCATCGACTTCGTCGACGGGCCCCGAGGCTGCGTGGTCGGACCGGCCACGTGTTTCCCGGTGTCGATGGCCAGGGGTGCCACCTTCGACCCCGATCTCGAGGAGCGAATCGGTGACGTCATCGGGGCGGAGATCCGGGCCGTCGGTGGCACGTTCACCGGTGCGGTGTGTGTGAACTTGCTCCGCCACCCCGGGTGGGGTCGGGCCCAGGAGACCTACGGCGAGGAGCCCTACCACGTCGGCGAGATGGGGGCGGCCCTGACCAGGGGCCTGCAGCGCCACGTGCTGGCCTGCATGAAGCACTTCGCCCTCAATTCGATGGAGAACGCCCGCTTCACCGTCGACGTGTCGGTCGACGAGCGGGCCCTGCACGAGGTGTACCTGCCCCACTTCCGCCGGATCGCCGATGAGGGGGTTGCGGCGACCATGTCGGCCTACAACTCGGTCAACGGTCGCTGGTGTGGCGACGACCCGGTGCTGCTGACCGAGATCCTGCGTGACGAGTGGGGCTGGGACGGGATGGTCATCACCGACTTCGTATTCGGGCTGCGCGACCCGGCCGGTTCGGTCCTGGCCGGGTGTGACGTCGAGATGCCGTTCCGCCAGCAACGGGCAATGGCCCTGCGCGAGGCGATGGCCGAGGGGACCCTCGCCGTCGACGATGTCGACCGATCCGTGACCCGCGTCGTCGCCACCCTCATCCGGTTCGCCGATCGGCTCGGGCCGCCGGCATCGCCGGTCGCCCTCGCCGACCCGGCGCATCGGGAGCTGGCCCTCGACGCTGCGGTGGCCGGCACGGTCCTGCTCCGCAACGACGGGGTGTTGCCGGTCGAGGCGGCGAGCCTCTCGACGGTGGCGGTGCTCGGGCGACTGGCCGACACGCCCAATCTCGGTGACGGCGGCTCGTCGAACGTGCTGCAGCCCGACGTGGTCACCCCCCTCCGTGGACTCCGGGACGCACTGCCCGGCGTCGAGGTCCGCCACGCCATCGAGGATGCCGCCATCGCCGCCGGGGCCGACCTGACGGTGGTGGTCGTCGGCACGACGAAGGACGACGAGGGTGAGTACATCGACGCCGTCGGCACGGCCGAGCTGATGGCGCTGTTCCCACCGCCGCCGGACGACACGCCCGCACCGGTAGCCGAATCCGCCGATACACCAGCGGGGGCCGCCAATGGCGCCGATGCTGGCGATGATGGCGACGCTGGGTTCGGACCGCCGGAGCGGGTGCGGTTCGCCCCCGGCGGCGACCGGCGGACGCTGCGGCTGTTCG